>NZ_BAAAZG010000019.1:19238-45554 GCF_039536785.1 Actinomadura miaoliensis | reverse complement strand
GATCGAAATCGTCACCGACGTGGTTCAGGGACGGCCTACTTGGCGTCGCCCTCGTCGTCCTTGGCCTCGGCCTTCGCCTCGTCCGCGGACTCCGCCGCCTCGGCCTCGCCCTTGGTGAGGTCGGTCTTCTCCTCGGCCTCCTCCGCCGGAGCGGCGGTCTCGGCGGCCGGAGCGGTGCCGGTGGACGCCGCCAGCGGCTCCTGCACCAGCTCGATCACGGCCATCGGCGCGTTGTCGCCGCGGCGCGGGCCGATCTTGGTGATCCGGGTGTAGCCGCCGGGACGGTTCTCGTAGCGCGGAGCGATCTCGGTGAACAGCTCGTGCACCACGCTCTTGTCCCGGATGACGCGCAGCACCTGCCGGCGGTTGTGCAGGTCACCGCGCTTGGCCTTGGTGATCAGCTTCTCCGCCAGCGGACGCACCCGCCGGGCCTTGGCCTCGGTGGTGGTGATGCGCCCGTGCTCGAACAGCTGGGTGGCCAGGTTGGCCAGGATCAGCCGCTGGTGCGCGGGGCCGCCGCCGAGGCGAGCGCCCTTGGTGGGCTTGGGCATCGCGTGTCCTTCCTGCGCCGGCCGTATCAGGTACCGGCGTCAGTCGCCCGCCGTCGTGACGCACGCGGCGGGATCATCGTGTCGGTTACTCGTTGTTCACGGAACGCGGGTCCGCCCGGGCGGGCGGACCCGCGTCCCACCCCGTCGCGACGGGGGTCGTTCGCGGATCAGTACTGCTCGGTCTCGGCGTAGCTGGTGTCGTCGTCGCCGTAGTTGTCCGCGGCCGCGCTCGGGTCGAATCCGGGCGGGGAGTCCTTCAGCGACAGGCCCATGTCGGCCAGCTTCTGCTTGACCTCCTCGATGGACTTGGCGCCGAAGTTGCGGATGTCGAGCAGGTCCTGCTCGCTGCGGGCGACCAGCTCGCCGACCGAGTGGATGCCCTCGCGCTTGAGGCAGTTGTAGGAGCGGACCGTGAGGTTCAGCTCCTCGATCGGCAGCGCGAGGTCGGCGGCCAGGGCCGCGTCGGTCGGGGACGGGCCCATGTCGATGCCCTCGGCCTCGACGTTGAGCTCGCGGGCCAGCCCGAACAGCTCGACCAGGGTCTTGCCGGCCGAGGCCACCGCGTCGCGCGGCAGCATGGCCTGCTTGGTCTCCACGTCCAGGATGAGCCGGTCGAAGTCGGTGCGCTGCTCGACTCGGGTCGCCTCGACCTTGTAGGTGACCTTCAGGACGGGCGAGTAGATCGAGTCGATCGGGATCCGGCCGATCTCCTGGCCCGGCTGCTTGTTCTGGGCCGCCGAGACGTAGCCGCGGCCGCGCTCGACCGTCAGCTCCATCTCCAGCTTGGCCTTGTTGTTCAGCGTGGCGATGTGCAGGTCGGGGTTGTGCACCTCGACCCCCGCCGGCGGCGCGATGTCGGCCGCGGTCACCTCACCCGGGCCCTGCTTGCGCAGGTACATCACCACCGGCTCGTCGTGCTCGGAGGAGACGACGAGCTCCTTGAGGTTCAGGATGATGTCGGTGACGTCCTCCTTGACCCCCGGGACGGTGGAGAACTCGTGCAGCACGCCCTCGATGCGGATGCTGGTGACGGCGGCGCCGGGGATCGAGGACAGCAGGGTGCGGCGCAGCGAGTTGCCGATGGTGTAGCCGAAGCCCGGCTCCAGCGGCTCGATGGTGAACCGCGACCGGTACTCGTCGACCTGCTCCTCGGTGAGGGTGGGACGCTGAGCGATGAGCATGATGGAACCTTCTTTCCGCGGTGCCCGCTATTTGACGACCGCGATGGAGTTGTACCCCGTTTGTCCGGATTCGCGCCGAGCCTGCGGGCCCGGCGCGAATCCGGGGTGAGCCCTTACTTGGAGTAGAGCTCGACGATCAGCTGCTCCTGGACGGGAGCGTCGATCTGCTGGCGGACCGGCAGCGAGTGCACGAAGATCCGCATCCGGCCGTCGATCTGCACCCCCAGCCAGGCCGGGACCTGGCGCTCGCCGGCCTCGGCGCGGGCGACCTCGAACGGGGCCATCGGCAGCGACTTCTGCCGGACCTCGACGATGTCGGCCTCGCTGACCTGGTACGAGGGGATGTTGACCTTCTTGCCGTTGACCAGGAAGTGACCGTGGCGGATCATCTGCCGGGCCATGTCCCGGGACTTGGCGAAGCCCGCCCGGAACACCACGTTGTCGAGGCGGCGCTCCAGCAGGCGCAGCAGGTTCTCACCCGTCTTGCCGCCCTGCCGGTTGGCCTCGACGTAGTAGTTACCGAACTGCCGCTCCAGCACGCCGTAGATGCGCTTGGCCTTCTGCTTCTCGCGCAGCTGGAGCAGGTACTCGGTCTCCTTGGGACGGCCCCGGCCGTGCTCACCCGGCGGGTAGGGCCGGATCTCGATCGGGCACTTGGGGCCCTCGCACTTGCTGCCCTTGAGGAACAGCTTCATCTTCTCGCGCCGGCAGAGCTTGCAGTCGGCGCCGGTGTAACGAGCCATCTCTCCTGATCTCCTCTACCGGCTCAGACGCGGCGGCGCTTGGGCGGCCGGCAGCCGTTGTGCGGAACGGGCGTGACGTCCTGGATCGAGCCCACCTCCAGGCCGGTGGCCTGCAGCGACCGGATGGCGGTCTCACGACCCGAACCCGGGCCCTTGACGAACACGTCCACCTTGCGCATGCCGTGCTCCATGGCGCGGCGGGCGGCGGCCTCGGCCGCCTGCTGGGCGGCGTACGGGGTCGACTTGCGCGAACCCTTGAAGCCCACGTGGCCCGAGGAGGCCCAGGAGATCACGTTCCCGTTCGGGTCGGTGATCGAAACGATGGTGTTGTTGAACGTGCTCTTGATGTGCGCGTGACCGTGCGCGACGTTCTTCTTCTCCTTGCGGCGCACCTTCTTGGCGCCGGCTCGGCTCTTGGGAGGCATCTGCTCTCTCTACTCCTGAGGTCATCGACCCGGGCTCCCGGCCCGGCGAGCGGACGGGGACCCGGACGGCTGTTACTTCTTGCCGGCCTTCTTCTTCCCGGCCACGGTCTTCTTCTTGCCCTTGCGGGTGCGCGCGTTGGTCTGCGTGCGCTGGCCGTGCACGGGCAGTCCGCGGCGGTGCCGGATGCCCTGGTAGCACCCGATCTCGATCTTCCGGCGGATGTCGGCCTGGATCTCCCGGCGCAGGTCGCCTTCGATCTTGTAGTTGGCCTCGATCCAGTCCCGCAGCTTGACCAGTTCCTCGTCGCCGAGCTGGTGGACGCGCAGGTCCGGGTTGATCTCGGTGGCGCGCAGGGTCTCCTGCGCGCGCGTCCGGCCGATGCCGAAGATGTAGGTGAGAGCGATCTCCACGCGCTTGTCGCGCGGGAGGTCGACGCCCAACAGGCGTGCCATCTCGGGCAGTTCCCTTCATGTAGCGGAGGTGTCGACGCATCGCGGCCCGCTCACACCCTGCCCGGGTGGCGGCCCCGGCCTCCGTCCGGGGGTGGGTCCCTTCACACGACCATGCCGTACGACCCTCCAGGGAGCTCCCAGGGGGAGCATCCCGGCGAGACGTACGGCGTGGAGTGTGAAGGCTCGCGCTGCGCTGTCTTCAGATGTGGACTGTTCCTCGCGCGTGGCCCCCCGGCGAGCGGGGCGACACGCCCGGGACGTCAGCCCTGACGCTGCTTGTGGCGCGGGTCGGAGCAGATGACCATGACCCGGCCGTGGCGCCGGATCACCCGGCACTTGTTGCAGATCTTCTTGACGCTCGGCTTGACCTTCACTGGGTCTCCTATTGCCAGGGTCACCCCCGCGCCGCCACACGCGGGAGAGGCAACCTCAGTGGGACTGGTTCACTTGTAGCGGTAGACGATCCGACCGCGCGTGAGGTCGTAGGGGCTCAGCTCCACGACGACGCGGTCGTCCGGCAGGATCCGGATGTAGTGCATCCGCATCTTGCCGCTGATGTGGGCGAGCACCTTGTGCCCGTTGTCCAGCTCCACTCGGAACATGGCGTTCGGGAGGGACTCGACGACGGTGCCCTCGATCTCGATGGCCCCTTCTTTCTTGGGCATGTCCTCCGCGCTTTGCTGATCGGTTCATCGGATACGGCCCGGCGTCGCCGCGCGACACACGACCGCGGCCCGTCGCCAGGGCGCCAGGGGCACTGAGGCATGGGTGAAAGGCGGCCGGATGGTGGACCGACAAAGGAGTCTACGGCACTGGGGCCGTGAATGCGAAACGAGCGCGCGTTTGGGGCCCCGACACTGCTCCCGCACAAGCATATCGCCGCCCGCGCGTTGTACCTTTCCATGAGGGATCCTTGAGGGAGGCGTCCGTTGATGGGGGCTGGTGGGCGGGGTTCGAAGGAGCGTCGGTCGTGACAGCAGGCGCGCGGAGCACAGAGAGGGGCTCGGCATGCCGGGCTATGACTTCGCGCTGGTCCTGAGCCGTCCCCTCTACGAGGAGGAGCTGGACCCGCTGTTCGACCGCACCCGCGGGCTGGTCACCGTGTCCATCATCACCGAGCCGCAGCACGCCGACCGGCCCGGCAACGCGCAGTGCACCTGGCAGGGCCCCACGCTGGCCGCCGCGATCATGGAGGTGGTGGCGCACGTGGAGGAGGCCGCCCCGGGCGCGCGGGTGCAGCGGGTCGAGGCCGACCCCCTGCTGACCATCCGCGACATCGCCGAACGGGTCGGCCGCTCCCCCGACTCGGTGCGCCTGTCGATCACCGGCGCCCGCGGCCCCGGCGGGTTCCCCGCCGCGGAGATGTCCTCGGCCGGCCACCGGCTGTGGCGCTGGTCGAAGGTGGCCGCCTGGTACGGCGTGGACGACCCGCAGCTGCGCGAGGCCCGGCCGACCGCCCAGGCCATCAACGGCTGGCTGGCGCTGCGCGACATCGTGCCCGACGTGGCCCCCGCCCCCGAGGACGTCACCTCCGCGCTGTCGGCCGTGATCGCCCAGGTCGCTTGAAGAGCGCCACCGCCCGACCGCCCGCGTCCCTGACGCACGTCCCGCGCCCGCCCGCAGGCCGACCGCCGCCCGCCACGCCGGACGTTCGCCCAGGCCGTCGCCGGACGCCCGGCGCCAACCCGGCAGGACGGCCACGCGGCGGTCACGCGGTGGGATGACTCACGTCTCCCGGAGGCGAGTCGACAGGGCGGCCGAGCGGCCGCCAAGATCAACACAGGGCCGGCACGGGAGACGGACGCCGCAGGGCCGTCCGGGCGCTTCGTGGTATGCCGGAAGGAGGGGGAGATCCATGGCGATCATCGCGCAGCTCAGCGACATCCACCTGGCGGCGGGCCGGGACGGCGTGGTCGACGACGCCTCGGGCCCGGTGCGGGCGCTGCGGACGGCGGTGTCGAGCCTGCTGTCGCTGCCCGCACGGCCCGACGCAGTGGTGCTGACCGGCGACCTGGCCGACGGCGGGCGGCCCGCCGAGTACGAACGGCTGCACGCGCTGCTGTCGCCCCTGCCGATGGCCGTCTACCCGCTGCCCGGCAACCACGACGACCGCGACGCCCTGCGCGCGGCGTTCCGCGACCATCCCGCCGTCGCCGCCACCGGCGGGGAGCCCCAGGCCCCCGTTCAGTACGCCGTGGACGTGGCCGGCACGCGCCTGGTGTGCTGCGACACCAGCGTTCCGGGCAAGTCGCACGGGTCCATGGACGAAGGGCGCCTGGCCTGGCTGGACCGCACCCTGGCCGAGATGCCGGACACCCCCACGATCGTGGCCACGCACCACCCGCCGTACCCGATCGGCATCCGCTTCGTCGACGACATGCGCTTCACCGACGCGGCCGCGTTCGCCGAGATCATCGCCCGGCACCGGCAGGTCGTGCGCGTCGTCAGCGGGCACGTGCACCGAGGGACCGTCGGGTCGCTGGCCGGGACGGTGGGCACCACCTGCCCCAGCACCTACCGGCAGCTGTTCCTGGACATGACGCGTCCGGGACGCGCCGCGCTCACCGGGGAACCCGCCGGATTCGCCGTGCATCTGGTCGCCGACGGAACGGCCACCACGCACTTCGTGCCGACCGGCAACTACCGGCCGCTCATGCAGGTGGAATGACCTCGGGGGGATGAAACTCGGGGGCGGTGAGGTCGGGGGCGGTGAACTCCGGCGCCGGGTTCAGCGCCTCCGCGTCCCCAGCACCGTGCCGATGAGCAGCACCGCGCCCCACGGCCCCGCCACCCAGATCCACCACGGGTAGACCATGGTGCCGGTGACCGCCAGGATCAGCCAGATCCCCAGGTTGACCGCGCTGACGACGGCCCACGTCGCCCACACCTCCCGGCCGCGCCGCTCCAGGACGCCCCGGCCGCGCACGGGCTCCACGGTGGCGCGCTGCGACGCGGGGACGGGCAGCTCGTACAGGTCCTCCTCGGGCAGGTCCGCGGTGACCTCCTGCAGCTGCCCCAGCGTCCTGGACGCGTAGACGGTCTCCAGCCGCTCGTTCAGCTCGTCCACGGTGATGCGGCCCTGCGCGCAGTGCTCGCGCAGCAGCTCGGCCACCCTGTCGCGGTCGGCGTCGGAGGCACGGATGTCAGGGTTCGGCGGCATGCCAGCCCCTTCGCGGTTCTCAGGAGGAACTACTACCCGTCAACTTGGCCAGCCACTCCCGCCCCTCGTCAATGGCCGTCAGCACGCGCGGGCCCTGCGGCGTCACCGCGAAGGTGTGCTCGAAGTGCGCCGACACGCTGCCGTCGACGGTGACCACCGTCCAGCCGTCGTCCAGCTCCAGGGTGTCCTTGCCGCCGAGGTTGACCATCGGCTCGACCGCGAAGCACATGCCCGGCTCCAGCACCGGCCCGTACCCCGGGGCGCCGTGGTTGGCGATCAGCGGGTCCATGTGCATCTCGGTGCCGATGCCGTGCCCCCCGTACCCCTCGACGATGCCGTAGCGGCCCTGAGAGCGGATGTGAGACTCGATCGCGTGCGAGATGTCGGTCAGGTGCGCCCCGACCACTCCGGCCGCCAGACCGGCCCACAGGGACGCCTCGGTGACCTCCAGCAGCCGCCGCCGCTCGGCCGAGATCTCCCCCACCGGGACGGTCACCGCCGAGTCGCCGTGCCAGCCCTGCACGATCGCGCCGCAGTCGATGGAGATCACGTCGCCGTCCCGCAGCTCCTTGTCGGCCCGCGGGATGCCGTGCACGATCTCCTCGTTCACCGACGCGCAGATCGTCGCCGGGAAGCCGTGGTAGCCCTTGAACGACGGCACGCCGCCGTGGTCGCGGATGTGCGTCTCGGCCAGCACGTCCAGGTCCATCGTGGTGATGCCCGGCTTGACCGCCTCGCGCAGCAGCTCCAGGGTGCGGGCCACCAGCAGGCCCGCCTCCCGCATCAGCTCCACCTGCTCGGGCGTCTTGATCTGGATCGCGGGCCTACGCCGTCGGAACATGCCACTCCCTGTACCGCGCGCCGGGACCGCCCGCGCGCGGCCTGCCTACCTGTGGGGGGCGCCCGCCGGTGCCGGGCCGGGCCGCCGTCCCCGTCGACCGCCCTCGATCACATCGAGGCCGTGCGTCCAGCGTACGCGCGCGTCACCGCTGCGACGGACGCGCGCGTACGCCTGAACCGCGCGTACTGCCGGACCCGAAGGTCACCGCTCCAGCGGGCGCAGCGCCGCCAGCGCCCGGTGGGTCACCTCTTCGATCGGCCCGGTGGCGTCGATGCCGACCAGGATGCCCTCGTCGGCGTAGAACTGCACCAGCGGCGAGGTCTGCTGCTGGTAGACCTCCAGGCGGTGCCGGACGACCTCCTCGCGGTCGTCGTCGCGCTGGAACAGCTCGCCGCCGCAGTCGTCGCAGATGTCGTCCTGCTTGTCGTCGAAGTCGACGTGCCAGATGCGGCCGCAGCGCGAGCAGGTGCGCCGGCCCGACAGGCGGCGCACCACCTCGTCCTCGTCGACCACGAGTTCCAGGACGATGTCCAGGCGGGCGTCCCACTCGGCCAGGATCTTCTTGAGCGTCTCGGCCTGCGGGACGTTGCGCGGGAAGCCGTCCAGCAGGAACCCGTCCCGGGCGTCGTCCTGCGCCAGCCGGTCGCGCACCATGGCGATGGTGATCTCGTCCGGCACCAGGTCGCCGCGGTCCATGTACGCCTTGGCCTTACGGCCCAGCTCGGTGCCGTTGCTGACGTTCGCCCGGAAGATGTCACCTGTCGAGATCTTCGGGATGGACAGATGCGATGCGATGAACTGGGCCTGCGTCCCCTTACCCGCACCAGGGGGGCCCACCAGGACGATACGCACTACCGGAGGAAGCCCTCGTAGTTGCGCTGCTGGAGCTGACTTTCGATCTGCTTCACGGTATCCAGTCCCACGCCGACGACGATGAGGATGCTCGTGCCCCCGAACGGGAAGTCCTGGGTGGCGTTCAACAGCGAGAACGCCACCATCGGGATGAGGGCGACGAGCCCCAGGTACAACGCGCCGGGCGTGGTGATCCGGGTGAGCACGTAGTCGAGGTACTCGGCGGTCGGCCGGCCCGGACGAATACCCGGGATGAAACCACCATACTTCTTCATGTTGTCGGCCACTTCGGTGGGGTTGAAGGTGATGGCGACGTAGAAGTACGTGAAGAAGATGATGAAGGCGAAGAACACCGCCATGTGCCAGGGGTTGTCCTGCTGCAGGTAGGGCTGGACGTTCTGGAGCCACTTGGTGTTCGGCCACAGCTGCGTGGCCAGGACCGGCAGGTACAGCAGCGACGAGGCGAAGATGACCGGGATGATGCCGGCCTGGTTGACCTTCAGCGGGATGTAGGTGGACGTGCCGCCGTACATCCGCCGCCCGACCATCCGCTTGGCGTACTGCACCGGGATGCGGCGCTGGGCCTGCTCGACGAACACGACGCCCGCCATGATCGCCAGACCCACCAGGATCACCAGCGCGAACACGAAGATCCGGCGGTCCTCCGGCTGACCCTGGTAGATCGCCCAGAACTGGGCCGGGAACACCGCGACCACCTGGGTGAAGATCAGGATGGACATGCCGTTGCCGACGCCGCGGTCGGTGATCAGCTCGCCCAACCACATGATGACCGCGGTGCCCGCGGTCATGCAGATCACGATCGTGATGATCGTGGCGAGGTCGTTGTTGTAGAGGACGTCACCGCCCCCCGACACGCCCTGGAACAGCTGCCCGGTACTGGCCATGGCCACGATGCCGGTCGCCTGCAGGATCGCCAGCCCCACGGTCAGGTACCGGGTGTACTGGGTGATCTTCGTGGTGCCGGCCTGGCCCTCCTTCTTGAGGGCCTCCAGCTTGGGGATCACGACGGTCAGCAGCTGCAGGATGATGCTCGCGGTGATGTAGGGCATGATGCCCAACGCGAACACCGACAGCTTCAGCAGCGCGCCGCCGCTGAACAGGTCCACCAGCCCGTACAGCTGGTTGCTCTGCTTGGCCTGGTCGGCGGTCTCGCGCAGGACCTCGGTGTTCACGCCCGGGGACGGCAGCACCGACCCGATGCGGAAGACCACGATGATGAATAGCGTGAAGAGTATTTTCTTACGCAGGTCAGGCGTACGAAATGCCCGAGCGAACGCGGTCAGCACCATTCCTCCTGCGCGACTGGTGAATCCATGGCCGCCGAGGGGCCGGTTACAGGTCGTAGACGGCGGACGCCGAAAGATACCACCGCCGTCGCCCCGACTCTAACAGCACACGACACCGGGGCCGTGTCGCCGACCACATCGACCCGAAGGTCGCCCCTGTCCCGAAGGCCGGGGGTCCGCGGGGGTTGGTCCCCCCGCGGAATGCTCGGCCGCGTCGTCAACGGCCCCGGTGTCACTGTGCCGGTGTCCTTCTTACAGAGTCTCGGCGGACCCGCCGGCCGCCTCGATCTTCTCCTTGGCCGAAGCGGAGAAGGCGTGCGCCCGGACCTGGACGGCCACGGAGATGTCGCCCTCGCCCAGCACCTTGACCGGACGGCCGCGGCGCACCGCGCCCCGGGCCGCCAGGTCGTCGGCGGTCACCTCGCCGCCCTGCGGGTACAGCTCGGCCAGCTTGTCCAGGTTCACCACCTGGAACTCGACCCGGTTCGGGTTCTTGAAGCCCTTGAGCTTCGGCACCCGGCGGATCAGCGGCATCTGACCGCCCTCGAACCCGACGGGCACGGTGTCGCGGGCCTTGGTGCCCTTGGTGCCGCGACCGGCGGTCTTGCCCTTGGACGCCTCACCGCGGCCCTTGCGGGTCTTGCGGCGGTTGGCGCCGGGCGCCGGACGCAGGTCGTGCACCTTGAGCGGAGCGCCCTCGGTACCGGCCGAGTCCTTGCTCAGATCGGTCGCCATGGTCAGTCGACCTCCTCGACGGCGACCAGGTGGTTCACCGTCCGGATCATGCCGCGCAGCTGCCGCGAGTCCTCCCGGACCACGCTCTGCCCGATCTTCTTCAGACCGAGCGTGCGCAGCGTGTCACGCTGGTTCTGCTTCTCGCTGATCACCGACTTGACCTGGGTGATCTTCACCTGGGCCATTACGACGCCACCTCCGCACGCGGCTCGCTGCCGGCGGCGCGCGCCCGCAGCATGGCGGCCGGGGCCACGTCCTCGATCGGCAGGCCGCGCTTGGCCGCGATCTCCTCGGGCCGCTTGAGCTGCTTGAGCCCGGCGATCGTGGCGTGCACGATGTTGATCGCGTTGTCGCTGCCCAGCGACTTGCTCAGCACGTCGTGGATGCCGGCGCACTCCAGCACCGCGCGCACCGGGCCACCGGCGATCACACCGGTACCCGGGCTGGCCGGCCGCAGCAGGACCTCGCCCGCCGCGTCCCGCGCCTGCACCAGGTGCGGAATGGTGCCCTGGATGCGCGGCACCTTGAAGAAGTGCTTCTTGGCCTCCTCGACGCCCTTGGCGATCGCCGCGGGCACCTCCTTGGCCTTGCCGTATCCGACGCCGACCGTGCCGTTGCCGTCACCGACGATCACCAGGGCGGTGAAGCTGAAGCGCCGGCCGCCCTTGACGACCTTGGCGACCCGGTTGATCGCCACGACCTTCTCGATGTACGACTGGCCCTTGTCGGCGCCACCGCGGCGGTCGTCGCGGCGGCCGTCGCGACGGTCGCCACCCTGACCGCCACCGCGCCTCTGCGCTGCCATCAGTGGTACCTCTTCTCGTCTTGCGGTTCGTGGGCCCTGAGCATCAGAACTCCAGCCCGCCCTCGCGCGCACCGTCCGCCAGGGCGGCGATGCGACCGTGGTACTTGTTGCCGCCACGGTCGAAGACCACGGCGGTGATCCCGGCCTGCTTGGCACGGGCGGCGACCAGCTCGCCCACCTTGCGGGCCTTGGCGCTCTTGTCGCCGGAGTCGGCGCGCAGGTCGGCCTCCATGGTGGACGCCGACACCAGGGTGTGCCCCCGGTCGTCGTCGATGACCTGCGCCCGGATGTGCAGGTTGGACCGGGTCACGACGAGGCGCGGCCGCGCGGCGGTGCCGACGACCTTCTTGCGGACCCGCAGGTGCCGGCGCCGCCGGGACTTCAGCCGCGCCGCGGTGTTCTTCCTGGCCAGGGTCTTGGTGCCCGCCATGATCACTTACCAGCCTTTCCGACCTTGCGGCGGATCTGCTCGCCCTCGTACCGCACGCCCTTGCCCTTGTACGGGTCGGGCTTGCGCAGCTTGCGAATGTTGGCGGCGACCTCGCCGACCTTCTGCTTGTCGATGCCCTCGACGACCAGCTGGGTCGGCTTCTCCACGCGGAAGGTGATGCCCTCCGGCGGAGCGACGTTGATCGGGTGGCTGTAGCCCAGGGAGAACTCCAGGTCCGTGCCCTTCTGCTGCACCCGGTAGCCCACGCCCTGGATGACCAGGGTCTTGCGGTAGCCCTCCGTCACGCCGACCACCATGTTGTTGATCAGCGTGCGGGTCAGGCCGTGCAGACCCCGGACGGTGTTGATGTCGTTCGGCCGGGTCACGGTGACCTTGCCGTCCTCCAGCTTCACCTCGATGGGCTCGGCGACGGTGTGCCGCAGCTCACCCTTGGGCCCCTTGACGGTGACCTCCCGGCCGTCGATCCTGACCTCGACGCCGCTGGGCACGGTGATGGGGAGACGTCCGATACGCGACATGTCGTTAAACCCCCCTCACCAGACGTAGGCGAGGACTTCGCCGCCCACGCCGCGCTTAGCCGCCTGCCGGTCCGTCATGAGGCCCGAGGACGTCGAGATGATCGCGACGCCCAGGCCGCCCAGGACCTTCGGCAGGTTGTCCTTCTTGGCGTACACCCGCAGACCCGGCTTGGACACCCGCTTGATGCCGGCGATCGAACGCTCCCGGGTCGGGCCGAACTTCAGCTCGATCACGAGCTTCTTGCCGACCTCGGCGTCCTCCACCTGCCAGCCGGAGATGTAGCCCTCCTGCTGCAGGATCTCGGCGATGTGCGCCTTGATCTTCGAGTACGGCATCGCCACGCTGTCGTGGTACGCCGAATTCGCGTTACGCAGACGCGTCAGCATGTCTGCGATCGGGTCGGTCATCGTCATGGCCTACTGGCCCTCCCTCGCCACGGTTTCCTCTGTTCGCCCGAACACGTGGACCTTTGGCGTGGTCGTGGACACCCGCGCTGCCGCGGGCGCCCGGTGGTTATTACGGGCTGGTGGTCGTCACCAGCTGGACTTGGTGATGCCGGGCAGCTCGCCCCGGTGCGCCATCTCCCGGAAGCACACCCGGCACAGGCCGAACTTCCGGTAGACCGAACGCGGACGTCCGCAGCGCGAGCACCGGGTGTACGAGCGCACCCCGAACTTGGGCCGACGGGCCGCCTTGGCGATCAGTGCCTTCTTCGCCATCCTCAGCTCTCCTTGAAGGGGAAGCCCAGGAGCTTGAGCAGCTCGCGGCCCTCCTCGTCGTTCGTGGCGGTGGTCACGATGGTGATGTCCATGCCCCGCTGCCGGTCGACCTTGTCGGGGTCGACCTCGTGGAACATGACCTGCTCGGTGAGCCCGAACGTGTAGTTGCCGTTGCCGTCGAACTGCTTGGGCGACAGTCCGCGGAAGTCGCGGATGCGCGGCAGCGCCAGCGTCAGCAGGCGGTCGAGGAACTCCCACATCCGGTCGCCGCGCAGCGTGCAGTGCGCGCCGATCGGCATGCCCTCGCGCAGCTTGAACTGCGCGATGGACTTGCGCGCCCGGTTCACCTTCGGCTTCTGCCCGGTGATCAGCGACAGGTCGCGGATCGCGCCCTCGATCACCTTGGCGTCACGCGCCGCCTCGCCCACGCCCATGTTGACCGTGATCTTGGTCAGCGTGGGGATCTGCATCACGTTCTCGTAGCCGAAGCGCTCGCGCATCGCCTGGGCGATCTCGTCCCGGTAGCGCTGCTTCAGCCGCGGCTTCGGCACGGGCCGCTCGGTAACGGTCTCGGTCATCGAAATCAGATCTCCTTACCGCTGCGGCGCGAGATCCGGACCTTCGTGCCGTCGTCGTTGATGCGGTACCCGACCCGGACCGGCTTGCCGTCCTCGACGAGCGCGACATTGCTGACGTGCAGCGGCGCCTCGACCGTCACACGGCCGGTCTCCTTGCCCGGACGCGCCTGGTCGGCCTTGACGTTCTTGGTGATGAGGTTGACGCCCTCGACGACGACGCGCTCCTCGCGCGGGAGGACGCGCAGGACCTTGCCGGTCGCGCCCTTGTCCTTGCCGGCGATGACGATGACCTCGTCGCCCTTCCTGATCTTCATCACAGCACCTCCGGCGCGAGCGAGATGATCCGCATGAACTTCTTCTCGCGCAGTTCGCGGCCCACCGGGCCGAAGATACGGGTGCCGCGGGGGTCGCCGCCGTCCCGGATGAGCACGGCCGCGTTCTCGTCGAAGCGGATGTAGGAGCCGTCCGGGCGCCGGCGCTCCTTGCGGGTGCGCACGACGACCGCCTTGACGACGTCGCCCTTCTTCACGCCCGCGCCGGGAAGGGCGTCCTTCACCGTCGCGACGATGACGTCGCCGACTCCCGCGTAGCGCCGACCCGAGCCGCCGAGCACGCGGATGCACAGGATCTCCTTGGCACCCGTGTTGTCGGCGACCTTGAGTCGCGACTCCTGCTGGATCACGTCAACTCCTGTTCGTCACACCGGTTCTCCTCCAGGACGAGCCCGGAGGAGCCTGGCGGAACCAATGGGTTTACCTGGCCTCGATCACTTGGCCTTTTCGAGGATCTCCACCACGCGCCAGCGCTTGGTCGCCGACAGCGGACGGGTCTCCATGAGGCGGACGCGGTCGCCGACGCCGCACGCGTTGGCCTCGTCGTGCGCCTTGTACTTCTTCGTGCGCCGGATCACCTTGTGGTACTTGGGGTGCTTGACGCGGTCCTCGACGGACACGACCACGGTCTTGTCCATCTTGTCGCTGACCACCAGGCCCTCCAGCACCTTGCGGGTGCCGCGCTGCGTCTGCTCAGTCGTGGTTTCAGTCATCGTCGCCCTTGCCCTCCGCGGACTCCGTCTCCTCGGTGACCGTGACGATGCCGAGCTCACGCTCCCGCATCACGGTGTAGATGCGGGCGATCTCACGCTTGACGGTGCGCAGCCGCCCGTGGCTCTCCAGCTGGCCGGTCGCGGCCTGGAAGCGGAGGTTGAAGAGCTCCTCCTTGGCCTCCTTGAGCTTCTTGACCAGCTCATCCTGGGGCTCGGTACGCAGCTCGTCGGCGGTAAGACCCTTGGCCATCAGCCCTCACCGACCTCTCGCTTCACGATCTTGCACTTCATCGGCAGCTTGTGGATGGCGCGCTGCAGCGCCTCCCGGGCCACCTGCTCGTTCGGGTAGGAGATCTCGAACATCACCCGGCCCGGCTTGACGTTGGCCACCCACCACTCGACCGAGCCCTTACCGGAACCCATCCGGGTCTCGGCGGGCTTCTTGGTCAGCGGACGGTCCGGGAAGATGTTGATCCACACCTTGCCGCCACGGCGGATGTGCCGGGTCATGGCGATACGCGCGGCCTCGATCTGCCGGTTGGTGACGTACGACCCCTCGACGGCCTGGATGCCGTACTCGCCGAAGGTCACCTTGGTGCCGCCCTTGGCCACACCCCGACGCTTGGGGTGGTGCTGCTTGCGGTGCTTGACCTTCCGGGGGATCAGCATGGTCGATCAGCTCCCCTCACCGCTGGGAGCGGACTCGGCGGCCGGCGCCGACTGCTCCTGGCTCTGCTGCTGCTGCTTGGGCGCGCGCTCGCCGCCGCCCTGGCCCTGACCGCCGCCACGACCGCGGCCGCCGCGCCCGCGGCGCTCGCCGCGACGCTCCCGGCCGCCGCCACCACCGGCGGCGCGCTGCTGGGCGGCCTGCTGCTCGCGCTCGGCGCGGGTCTGCGCGGCCTCACCCTTGTAGATCCACACCTTGACGCCGATGCGGCCGAACGTCGTCCGGGCCTCGTAGAACCCGTAGTCGATGTCGGCGCGCAGCGTGTGCAGCGGCACCTGGCCCTCGCGGTAGAACTCCGACCGCGACATCTCCGCGCCGCCGAGACGGCCGGAGCACTGCACCTTGATGCCCTTGGCGCCGGACTTCATCGCCGACTGGATCGCCTTGCGCATCGCGCGGCGGAACGCCACCCGGCTGGACAGCTGCTCGGCCACGCCCTGCGCGACCAGCTGCGCGTCCACCTCGGGGTTCTTGACCTCGAGGATGTTCAGCCGGACCTGCTTGCCGGTCAGCTTCTCCAGGTCGCCGCGCAGCCGCTCGGCCTCCGCGCCGCGGCGGCCGATGACGATGCCCGGCCGGGCGGTGTGGATGTTGACCTCGACGCGGTCACGGGTCCGCTCGATCTCCACCTTGGAGATGCCCGCCCGGTCCATGCCCTTGGAGAGCATGCGCCGGATCTGGACGTCCTCCTTGACGTAGTCCTTGTAGAGCTTGTCGGCGAACCACACGCTCTTGTGGTCGGTGGTGACGCCGAGCCGGAACCCGTGCGGGTTGATCTTCTGACCCACTACCGGGCCCTCCTCTGCTTCCTGCCGCCGCCCGCCGAAGCCTCGTCGCGCGACTCCAGCACCACGGTGATGTGGCTCGTGCGCTTGTTGATGCGGTAAGCCCGGCCCTGGGCGCGAGGCCGGAAGCGCTTCAGCGTCGGCCCCTCGTCCACCCACGCGCGGCTCACGACCAGCGTGTCGGTGTCGAGCTTGAAGTTGTGCTCGGCGTTGGCGATGGCGCTCGCCAGCACCTTGCCCACCGGCTCACTCGCAGCCTGGGGGGCGAACCGCAGCACCGCCTGAGCCTCCGTGGCCGGCAGGCCGCGGATGAGGTCCACCACGCGGCGGGCCTTCCTGGGCGTGACGCGGATGTACCGCGCCTGGGCCCTGGCTTCCATCGCTAGTTCCTCTCTCCGTTAACTGCCTGCGCTCAGCCGCGACGGCTGCGGCGGTCTTCCTTGACGTGGCTGCGGAACGTGCGCGTCGGCGCGAACTCGCCGAGCTTGTGCCCCACCATCGCCTCGGTGACGAACACCGGGACGTGCTTGCGGCCGTCGTGCACCGCGATCGTGTGCCCGATCATCTCGGGAATGATCATGGAGCGCCGCGACCACGTCTTGATGACGTTCTTGGTCCCCTTGTCGTTCTGCTGCTCCACCTTCTTCAGAAGGTGGTCGTCCACGAAGGGGCCCTTCTTAAGGCTACGTGGCATGACGAGCGACTCCTACCGCTTCTTCTTCGTGCGCCGACGGACGATCAGCCGGTCGCTGGGCTTGTTGGCCCGGCGGGTGCGGCCTTCCTTCTTGCCCTTGGGGTTGACCGGGTGCCGGCCGCCGGAGGTCTTGCCCTCACCACCACCGTGCGGGTGGTCGATCGGGTTCATGGCCACACCGCGGACGGTCGGGCGCTTGCCCTTCCAGCGCATGCGGCCCGCCTTGCCCCAGTTGATGTTGGACTGCTCGGCGTTGCCGACCTCGCCCACGGTGGCGCGGCAGCGCACGTCCACCATGCGCATCTCACCGGAGGGCATGCGCAGCGTGGCGTACTTGCCCTCCTTGGCCAGCAGCTGGACGCCCGCGCCCGCGCTGCGGGCGATCTTGGCGCCGCCGCCCGGCCGCAGCTCGATGGCGTGGACGACCGTACCGGTCGGGATGTTGCGCAGCGGCAGGCAGTTGCCCGGCTTGATGTCGGCGCCCGGGCCGTTCTCGACCCGGTCGCCCTGCTTGAGTCCCTGCGGGGCGAGGATGTAGCGCTTCTCGCCGTCGACGTAGTGCAGCAGCGCGATGCGGGCGGTGCGGTTCGGGTCGTACTCGATGTGCGCGACCTTCGCCGGCACGCCGTCCTTGTCGTCCCGCCGGAAGTCGATGATCCGGTAGGCGCGCTTGTGACCGCCGCCCTGGTGCCGCGTGGTGATGCGACCGTGGTTGTTGCGCCCGCCCTTCTTCGGCAGGGGGCGCAGCAGCGACTTCTCCGGCTCGGTGCGCGTGATCTCGACGAAGTCGGACACGCTCGCACCGCGACGGCCGGGCGTCGTCGGCTTGTACTTACGGATGCCCATCTTTTTCGTTCATCCCTTGTCTGCTCCGGCGATCCCGGCCGTCAGGCCGGGGTCCCGAAGATGTCGATCCGGTCGCCCTCGGCGAGGCTGACGATGGCGCGCTTGGTGTCCTTGCGCTTGCCCCAGCCGTACCGCGTGCGCTTGCGCTTGCCCGGCCGGTTGATGGTGTTCACGTTCGTCACCTTGACGTTGAACACCTCCTCGACGGCCTGCTTGATCTGCGTCTTGTTGGCGTCCGGGCGGACGACGAACGTGTACTTGTTCTCGTCCAGCAGCCCGTAGCTCTTCTCCGAGACGACCGGCGCGATGATGATGTCGCGAGGGTCGGCGATCTTGTTCATTCGGCCACCGCCTCCGAAACACCCCCGCCTGCGCGGGGAGCGCCGTTCTTCTTGGTCGCGCGCGCGATGAACTCGTCGTAGGCGGCCTTCGTGAAGACCACGTCGTCGTTCACCAGCACGTCGTAGGTGTTGAGCTGGTCGGACACCAGGATGTGGACGCTGGGCTCGTTGCGCAGGCTCTTCCAGGTGACCTCGTCCTCGCGGTCCAGCACCACCAGCACCCGCTGCGCCTCGGTCACGCCGCGCAGCGCGGTCAGCGCCGTCTTGGTCTTGGGCGTGTCGCCCTCGACCAGGTGGTCGACCACGTGGACCCGGCCGTGGCGGGCCCGGTCCGACAGGGCGCCGCGCAGCGCGGCGGCCTTCATCTTCTTCGGGGTCCGCTGGGTGTAGTCGCGGGGCTGCGGCCCGTGGACGGTGCCACCGCCGGCGAACTGCGGCGCGCGGGTCGAGCCCTGACGGGCCCGGCCGGTGCCCTTCTGCCGGTACGGCTTCTTGCCGCCGCCGCGCACGTCCCCGCGGGTCTTCGTGGCGTGGGTGCCCTGCCGCGCCGCGGCCTGCTGCGCCACCACGACCTGGTGGATCAGCGGCACGTTGGTCTTGGCGTCGAAGATCTCGGCAGGCAGGTCGAGGTCCAGCTTGCTGGTCACTTGCCCGCTCCCTT
Source organism: Actinomadura miaoliensis (assembly GCF_039536785.1). Classification (NCBI taxonomy): domain Bacteria; kingdom Bacillati; phylum Actinomycetota; class Actinomycetes; order Streptosporangiales; family Thermomonosporaceae; genus Actinomadura; species Actinomadura miaoliensis. The sequence goes on along the minus strand of NZ_BAAAZG010000019.1, from coordinate 27,135 downwards.
CACTGCGTCGCGCACCATGACCAGCCCGCCGTTCGGGCCGGGAACCGCGCCCTTGATGAGCAGCAGGTTCTTCTCCGGGTCGATGGCGTGGATGGTCAGGTTCTGCACGGTGGTCCGGGCGTTGCCGTGCCGCCCCGCCATGCGGAGGCCCTTGAAGACGCGACCCGGGGTCGCGCAGCCGCCGATCGACCCCGGCGAGCGGTGCTTGCGCTGGGTGCCGTGCGAGGCGCCGAGGCCGCGGAAGCCGTGGCGCTTCATCACACCCGCGGTGCCCTTGCCCTTGCTGGTGCCGGTGACGTCGACCTTCTGTCCGGCCTCGAAGACCGTGACGGTGATCTCCTGGCCGAGTTCGTACTCGGTGGCGTCGTCGGTCCGGACCTCGGCCAGGTAGCGGCGCGGGGTCACGCCGGCCTTATCGAAGTGCCCCGTGCGCGGCTTGTTCACCTTGCGCGGGTCGATCTGGCCGTACCCGAGCTGCACGGCGGTGTAGCCGTCGGTGTCCTGGGTGCGGATCTGGGTGACGACGCACGGCCCGGCCTGGACGACGGTCACCGGAACGATCCGGCCCTCATCGTCGAAGACCTGGGTCATGCCGAGCTTCTCGCCCAGGACGCCCTTCCTGTTCCTACTCATCTTCGGTGCGTCCCTCAGAGCTTGATCTCGATGTCAACGCCGGCCGGAAGGTCGAGCCGCATCAGCGAGTCGACCGTCTTGGGCGTGGGATCGATGATGTCGATCAGCCGCTTGTGCGTGCGCATCTCGAAGTGCTCGCGCGAGTCCTTGTACTTGTGCGGCGAGCGGATGACGCAGTACACGTTCTTCTCGGTCGGCAGCGGCACCGGGCCCGCGACCTTGGCGCCCGTCCGCGTCACCGTCTCAACGATCTTCTTCGCGGAGGTGTCGATGACCTCGTGGTCGTAGGCCTTGAGCCGGATGCGGATCTTCTGTCCCGCCATGGTGGCCTCGGTGTCCTTTGCTGGTAGTGCCGCTGGGTTGTGTGGTCCACCCCCACTTGCGTGGGGAATCTGCCGGAGTCGTGACGCGGCGGCCCGGCCCTCCTGCGGCCGGGCCGCCGCCTCAACGACTGACTACTTGATGATCTTGGTGACGCGACCCGCGCCCACGGTCCGGCCACCCTCACGGATGGCGAACTTCAGGCCCTCCTCCATGGCGACGGGCTGGATCAGCTCGACGCGCATCTCGGTGTTGTCGCCCGGCATGACCATCTCGGTGCCCTCGGGCAGGTTGACGACGCCGGTCACGTCCGTGGTCCGGAAGTAGAACTGCGGACGGTAGTTGTTGAAGAACGGCGTGTGCCGGCCACCCTCGTCCTTGGACAGGATGTAGACCTGCGCCTCGAACTCGGTGTGCGGGGTGTTGGTGCCCGGCTTGATGACACACTGGCCGCGCTCCACCTCCTCGCGCTTGACGCCGCGCAGCAGGAGGCCGACGTTGTCGCCCGCCTGGCCCTGGTCGAGGAGCTTGCGGAACATCTCGACACCGGTGACAGTCGTCTTGGACGACTCCTCCTTGATGCCGATGATCTCGACTTCCTCGTTGACGTTGATCACGCCGCGCTCGATGCGGCCGGTCACCACGGTGCCGCGACCGGTGATCGAGAACACGTCCTCGATCGGCATCAGGAACGGCTTGTCGGTGTCGCGCTGCGGCTCGGGGACGTTCTCGTCCACGGCCTTCATGAGCTCCTTGATGGACTCGGCCCACTTGGCGTCACCCTGCAGGGCCTGGAAGGCCGAGACGCGGATGACCGGGACGTCGTCGCCGGGGAACTCGTACTCGCTGAGCAGCTCGCGGACCTCGAGCTCGACCAGCTCCAGGATCTCCTCGTCGTCGACCATGTCGCACTTGTTCAGGGCGACGACGATGTAGGGCACGCCGACCTGACGGGCCAGCAGCACGTGCTCCTTGGTCTGCGGCATCGGGCCGTCGGTGGCGGCCACGACCAGGATCGCGCCGTCCATCTGGGCGGCACCGGTGATCATGTTCTTGATGTAGTCCGCGTGACCCGGGCAGTCCACGTGCGCGTAGTGCCGAGCCTCGGTCTGGTACTCGACGTGCGCGATGGAGATGGTGATACCGCGCTCGCGCTCCTCGGGGGCCTTGTCGATGTCCTCGAAGGGCGTGAACGGGTTGAGGTCGGGGTACTCGTCGTGCAGCACCTTGGTGATCGCCGCGGTAAGCGTGGTCTTACCGTGGTCGATGTGCCCGATGGTGCCGATGTTTACGTGCGGCTTGGTCCGCTCGAACTTGGCCTTCGCCACTGGTTGCTCCTTGTTGCGATCCTCGGCCGGCTGGACCGGCCGCCTGATGCTGCTGGCTGGTGACCTCGGGCTCGGGTGCTACTCGCCCCGCGCCTTGGCGATGATCTCCTCCGCGACGTTCTTGGGAACCTCCGCGTAGGAGTCGAACTGCATCGTGAAGACCGCCCGGCCCTGGGTCTTGCTGCGCAGGTCGCCCACGTAGCCGAACATCTCCGAGAGGGGCACGAGCGCCTTGACGACCCGCATCCCCGCGCGCTCGTCCATGGCCTGGACCTGCCCGCGCCGGCTGTTGAGGTCGCCGATCACGTCGCCCATGTTCTCCTCGGGCGTGGTGACCTCGACCGCCATGACCGGCTCCAGCAGCGTCGGCCCCGCCCGGCGGGCGGCCTCCTTGAACGCCATGGAACCGGCGACCTTGAAGGCCATCTCCGAGGAGTCGACCTCGTGGTAGGCGCCGTCCTGAAGGGTGACCTTCACCCCCACCATCGGGTAGGCGGCGAGGACGCCGAACTCGGCCGCCTCCTGGCAACCGGCGTCCACCGACGGGATGTACTCCCGCGGGATGCGCCCACCGGTGACCTTGTTCTCGAACTCGTAACCGTCGCTGCCCTCGCCCAGCGGCTCCAGATCGATGATCACGCGGCCGAACTGGCCGGAGCCACCCGTCTGCTTCTTGTGGGTGTACTCGACCTTCTCGACCTTCTTGGTGATCGTCTCGCGGTAGGCCACCTGCGGCTTGCCGACGTTGGCGTCGACCTTGAACTCCCGCTTCATCCGGTCGACGAGGATCTCCAGGTGGAGCTCGCCCATGCCGGCGATCACGGTCTGGCCGGTGTCCTCGTCGGTGCGGACCCGGAACGAGGGGTCCTCCTCGGCCAGCCGCTGGATCGCCGTGGACAGCTTCTGCTGGTCGGCCTTGGTCTTCGGCTCGATCGCCACGTCGATGACCGGCGCCGGGAAGTTCATCGACTCCAGGACGATCGGGTCGCGCTCGTCGCACAGCGTCTCGCCGGTGGTGGTCTGCTTGAGACCCATCACCGCGACGATGTCGCCGGCGCCGACGCGCTCGATCTCCTCGCGCTTGTTGGCGTGCATCCGGTAGATCTTGCCGATCCGCTCCCTGCGCTCCTTGACGGAGTTCAGGACCTGGGAGCCGGACTCCAGCACGCCCGAGTAGACGCGGACGAAGGTCAGCTTGCCCAGGTGCGGGTCGGAGGCGATCTTGAAGGCCAGCGCGGAGAAGGGCTCCTCCTCGCTGGGCTTGCGGCTGAGCGTGGTCTCCTCGTCTCGGACCGCGTGGCCCTCGATGGCCTCCACGTCCAGCGGCGAGGGCAGGTAGCGGACGATCGCGTCCAGCAGCGGCTGCACGCCCTTGTTCTTGAACGCCGTGCCGCACAGCACCGGGGTCAGGTTGCCCGCGATGGTGGCGCGCCGGATGGCCGGGTAGAGCTGCTCCACGGTGGGCTCGACGCCCTCCAGGTACAGCTCCATGATCTCGTCGTCGTTCTCGGCCAGGGTCTCGATCAGCTTGTCGTGCCACTCGCGGGCGGCATCGGTGTGGGTGCCGGGGATGTCGACGACGTCGTACATCTCGCCCAGCTTGGCCTCTTCGTTCCAGACCAGGGCCTTCATCGTGACCAGGTCGATGACGCCTTTGAAGTCGGCCTCGGCGCCGATCGGCAGCTGCATGACCAGCGGGGTGGCCTGCAGGCGGTCCCGGATCATGTCGACGCAACGGTGGAACTCGGCCCCGACCCGGTCGAGCTTGTTGACGAAGCAGATCCGCGGGACGCCGTAGCGGTCGGCCTGACGCCAGACGGTCTCGGACTGCGGCTCGACGCCCGCGACACCGTCGAACACCGCGACCGCGCCGTCGAGGACGCGCAGCGACCGCTCCACCTCGATGGTGAAGTCGACGTGGCCGGGGGTGTCGATGATGTTGATGGTGTGCTTGACGTCGTTGACCGGCCAGGTGCAGGTGGTCGCGGCGGAGGTGATGGTGATCCCCCGCTCCTGCTCCTGCTCCATCCAGTCCATCGTGGCGGCGCCGTCGTGGACCTCGCCGATCTTGTAGCTGATTCCCGTGTAGTACAGGATCCGCTCGGTCGTCGTGGTCTTGCCCGCGTCGATATGGGCCATGATCCCGATGTTGCGGACCTTGGCCAGGTCTACACCGGTCTTGGTAGCCACTGTCGTCCTCGCGTAAGTCGTAGTGGGTCGGTGACCGCGGTCACCAGCGGTAGTGGGCGAACGCCTTGTTGGACTCCGCCATCTTGTGCGTGTCCTCGCGCTTCTTCACCGAGGCGCCGAGGCCGTTGCTCGCGTCCAGCAGCTCGTTCATCAGCCGCTCGGTCATGGTCTTCTCGCGGCGCTGCCGGGAGTACTGCACCAGCCACCGCAGCGCCAGGGTGGTGCTGCGCGCCGGCCGCACCTCCACCGGAACCTGGTAGGTCGCGCCACCGACCCGGCGGCTCTTGACCTCGATGGTCGGCTTGACGTTGTCCAGGGCGCGCTTGAGCGTCACGACCGGGTCGTTGCCGGTCTTCTCGCGGCAACCCTCCAGGGCGTCGTAGACGATGCGCTGGGCCAGCGAACGCTTGCCGTCCAGGAGCACCTTGTTGATGAGCGCGGTGACCAGCGGCGAGTTGTACACCGGGTCGGCGATGAGCTGGCGCTTGCCAGCAGGGCCCTTGCGCGGCATCAGCTCTTCTCCTTCTTCGCGCCGTAGCGGCTGCGCGCCTGCTTGCGGTTCCGCACGCCCTGGGTGTCCAGCGAGCCGCGGATGATCTTGTACCGAACGCCCGGGAGGTCCTTCACACGGCCGCCGCGCACGAGCACGATGGAGTGCTCCTGCAGGTTGTGGCCGACCCCGGGGATGTAGGCGGTGACCTCGATCCCGCTGGTCAGCCGGACACGAGCGACCTTGCGAAGCGCGGAGTTCGGCTTCTTGGGCGTCGTGGTGTAGACGCGCGTGCAGACACCCCGGCGCTGCGGGCTGCCCTTCAGCGCGGGCGTCTTGTTCTTGGTCACCTTGTCCTGGCGGCCCTTGCGGACCAGCTGCTGGATCGTGGGCACCGCGTCTCCGTCTTCCTCGTACCGAGCCGGTATGTGTTCGTTCTGGGGTGGATCCCACTCGCGCGAGACCCGTCATCACCACCTCTGACGAGGCTGTGACCTGCCGGTTTCCCGACCTCTCCGACCCACGCGGTCGGGCGTGTCGCACTCTGCCGGGCCACACGCGCAACCGCCCGGCCCCACAGGGCCGAAACAAGCCGGGGAGTATTCGCGGCGCCGGCCCTGGCACCTGGGCCTTGCCGGTGCGCACGCGGATCGGCCCGCACACCGGCGGGCACGAAGAAAGAGATTACCCAGCCCCGCGCCAAAGTGCAAAGCGAGCACCGCACTATCGCGTCGGCCCCCTCCGGCGCAAGTACCGGAGCGCCGGAACCGGTGTGACATGCACGGCGATGCTCGTTATGGGTAACCGTCCAGGCGTAGGTAAAACGTCGGAATGCCGACGAGTTGTTCCCGCCTGTTCGTCTTCGTCCGCCGCTCCCCCCAGGGGAGGCGCCCCCTGGGGGGAGCGGCGGAAGCCGCGGGGTATCCGCGTCGGCATCCCGACGCCGGTCGCCGCGGCGTCCGCTACATCACGAAGGCGACGATCAGCACGATGATGATCACCAGGGCGACCACGCCGCCGACGATGTAGAGCGTCTTGCCGCCTTTGCCGCTCTTCTCGTCCGAACCGCTCGTGCCGGACGCGGCGCCGTAGCCGGGGTAGCCGCCCTGCTGCTGGGCGTACTGGCCCTGCTGCCCGTACTGGGCGGGGGCCTGCTGACCGTACTGGCCCTGCTGCGCCTGCTGGCCCTGCTGCTGGCCGTAGGCCTGCTGACCGTACTGCTGTTGCTGCTGCCCCTCCGGCTGCCCGTAGGGGTTCTGCTGCTGACCGCCGTACGGGCTCTGCTGCTGACCGTACGGGGACTGCTGGCCGTACTGCTGCTGCTCGCCCTGCCCGTAGCCCTGCTGGCCGTACTGCCCCTGCTGGGCCTGACCCTGCTGGCCCTGCTGGGCCTGGCCGCCCTGCTGGGCCCACGGCTGCTGGCCGATGTCCATGCGCGTGGCGCCGTCGGTGCCGCCACCGGCGGGGTTGCTGAACGCCTGCGTCGACCGCGCGTCCTCGGAGCCGGGCTGCTCGTGCTGCCCGTGGGACGCGCCGTACGGCGCGGGCGGGTGCTCCTCACCCGACGAGGCGGTGCCCGCACCGGCCTCGGGAGGCGGGACCATCAGGGTGCGGCCGGAGTCGACGCCCTGCTGGTCGTCCTGGGCCGCCCACGGCTCGGGGGTGGACGGCGGCGTGGGTGTCTGCCACGGCTCGCCCTGCGGCTCCGGCTGCCTGCGCTCGGGCCCGGTCGCCACGGGGATGTCGGTGCCGGGCGACCACGCGGTGGTGGCCTGGTCGTCGACGACGGGCCGGGGCCTGTCGGCCTCGGGCACGCCGGCGCCCGGACCGGGGACGATCAGGGTGCGTTCGCCGCCCTCGCCGCCCTCCGCCTGCTGCGGCTGCTGCGGCTGCTGCGGTGCCTGCTGTGGCGCCTGCTGCTGGTGCTGCTGTTGCTGCTGCACCTGCGGCGGCGGGGCGTAAAGATCCTGCGCGGGGTTGTACGCGGGCTGCTGCTGGCCGTACTGCGGCTGCCCGTACTGCTGCTGCTCCGGCTGCTGCCCGTAGCCCTGCTGCTGGGCGTACGGCTGCTGCGGGTACGGCTGCTGGCCGTAGGGGGACTGCGGCGGCGCCTGAGGCGGGGTGTACCCGCCCGGCCCCTGGGCCTGCTGCCCGTAGGGCGACTGCTGGTGCTGCTGGCCGGGGGCGGGCTGCTGCTGGCCGTACGGCCCCTGCGGCGGCTCCTGGCCCTGCCCGTACTGCTGCAGCGGCTCGACCATGGTCGGCGGCGGAGGCGGGGGCGTGCCGCCCTGCTGCGGCTGCTGGGGCTGCGGCTGCTGCGCGGGGGGCTGCTGCCCCTGGTCGGGGGGCTGGGGGGCGGCGTGGCGGCCGCCTCCGGCGGCGCCGCCGAGCTGCGGTGCGCCGAACACCACGGTCCGGTCGCCCATCGACCGCGGTGGCTGCTGCCCTTCGGACCGTCCGCCCGGCGCCTCGGGCGACTCGTCGTCGCCCGGCGACGGCGGCTGCGGTCCCTGCGTGCCGTCATGCTCGGTCATCGTGGGGGCTCCTTCAGTGCCGTCGTCCCGGACCTCCACGCCCGGACCTCTCCGCGCTCCCGGACGTGGCCGTTCGACCGCGCCCGGGCCTTTCCGCCCCCAGCCTGCCCCGATCGGCCGGTCTATCGCAAATCACCACCACCCGCCGTGGCACAGGCGTCGCACACCGCCACCGACCACGGTGAAGGCCGCCCCGCCGGGACCCGACGCGACGGCCTTCACGACAACAGCACCGGAGCACCGCGCCGCGAGCAAACAGCGCCCCGGATTCCGGTCGCGCACCGGAAGCCACGATCCTAATCCGCGCACGCGCCCCAAGCATCTCCCGCGCTGCGGTACCGGCCCGCCGCCGGTCGAGCCTCACCGCGGGGGCCGCCGCGCTTGGCCGGAAAAGGCGGAGG
>NZ_BAAAZG010000019.1:0-19220 GCF_039536785.1 Actinomadura miaoliensis | reverse complement strand
CTCCGACGGCCGTGCGGCCGTTACCGGTTGTACTGGCCGAAGTCGTACTCCTCCAGCGGGACGGCCTCGCCGGATCCCTGACCGAAGGCGTACTCGGCGCCGTCGTCGTAGGAGCCGACGGAGTACACCGCCGCCTTGGCCTCCTCGGTCGGCTCGACCCGGACGTTGCGGTACTGCGGCATGCCGGTACCGGCCGGGATGAGCTTACCGATGATGACGTTCTCCTTCAGGCCCAGCAGCGGGTCGCTCTTGGCGTGCATGGCCGCCTCGGTGAGGACCCGGGTGGTCTCCTGGAAGGAGGCCGCCGACAGCCACGACTCGGTGGCCAGCGAGGCCTTGGTGATGCCCATGAGGACGGGACGGCCCGCGGCGGGCGTGCCGCCCTCGGCGACCACGTTGCGGTTGGTCTCCTCGAACAGCGGACGCTCCACCAGGTCGCCGGGCAGCAGCTCGGTGTCGCCCGACTCCAGGATGTTCACCCGCTTGAGCATCTGGCGGACGATCACCTCGATGTGCTTGTCGTGGATCGACACGCCCTGCGAGCGGTAGACGTCCTGGACCTCCTGCACCAGGTGCAGCTGCACGGCGCGCGGGCCGAGGATGCGCAGCACCTCGTGCGGGTTGACCACACCGGCGATCAGCTTCTGGCCGACGTCGACGTGCTCGCCCTCCTTGACCAGCAGGCGCGAACGCATCGGCACCGGGTAGGCGATCTCGTCGGAGCCGTCGTCGGGGACGATGACGACCTTGCGGGTCTTCTCCGTCTCGTCGATCTTGACGCGGCCGGCGACCTCGCTGATCGGGGCCACACCCTTGGGGATGCGGGCCTCGAACAGCTCCTGCACACGCGGCAGACCGTGCGTGATGTCCGCACCGGCGACACCACCGGTGTGGAAGGTGCGCATGGTCAGCTGGGTGCCGGGCTCGCCGATGGACTGGGCGGCGATGATGCCGACGGCCTCGCCGACGTCCACCCGGTTGCCGGTGGCCAGGCTGCGGCCGTAGCAGGCGGCGCACACACCGATCTTGGCCTCGCAGACCAGGGCGCTGCGGGTGCGCACCTCCTCCACACCGGCCTCGACCAGGCGGGTCAGCACCGAGTCCGACAGGTCGGTGCCGCCCGGCACGATCACCGTGCCGTCGACCTCGACGTCCTCGGCGATGGTCCGGCCGACCAGGCTGGTCTCGGAGTTGACCGGCTTGACCAGGTTGCCCGCGGCGTCCCGCTCGGCCACCCGGAACGGGATGGTGCGGTCGGTGCCGCAGTCCTCCTCGCGGACGATGACGTCCTGCGCCACGTCCACCAGACGCCGGGTCAGGTAACCCGAGTCGGCGGTGCGCAGCGCGGTGTCGGCCAGGCCCTTGCGGGTGCCGTGGGTGGAGATGAAGAACTCCACCACCGACAGGCCCTCGCGGTAGGACGACTTGATCGGCCGCGGGATGGTCTCGCCCTTGGGGTTGGAGACCAGGCCGCGCATACCGGCGATCTGGCGCAGCTGCAGCGGGTTGCCCCGGGCGCCCGACTGGATCATCATCCAGACCGGGTTGGTCTTGGGGAACGCCGCCTCCATGTCGACGGCCACGTCCGCGGTCGCCTTGTTCCAGATCTCGATGAGCTCCTGCCGGCGCTCGTCGTCGGTGATCAGGCCGCGGTTGAACTCCCGCTGCACCTTGTCGGCGCGCTTCTCGTAGGTGACCAGGATCTCCTGCTTGTTCGGCGGGACCACCACGTCCTCGATCGCGATGGTCGTGCCGGACCGGGTCGCCCAGTGGAAGCCGGTGCTCTTCAGCTCGTCCAGCGCCGCCGCCACCTCGACCTTGGGGTAGGTCTCGGCCAGCTCGTTGACGATCGCCGACAGCTGCTTCTTGCCGACCTCGTAGTTGACGAACGGGAAGTCGTTCGGCAGCGTCTCGTTGAACAGGCACCGGCCGAGCGTGGTCTCCAGCCGGTACGGCCGGCCCGGCTCGTAGCCCTCGGGCGCCTGCCAGCCGCGCGGCGGCGGGACGTCCTTGAGCCGCACCGAGATCTTCGCCTGCAGGTCCAGCTCACCGCGGTCGTAGGCCATGATCGCCTCGGCGACCGAGGAGAACGAGCGGCCCTCGCCGAGGGCGCCCTCGGCGTCGGTGGTCAGCCAGTACAGCCCGATGACCATGTCCTGGGTGGGCATGGTGACCGGCTTGCCGTCCGACGGCTTGAGGATGTTGTTGGTGGACAGCATCAGGATCCGCGCCTCGGCCTGCGCCTCGGCCGACAGCGGCAGGTGCACCGCCATCTGGTCGCCGTCGAAGTCGGCGTTGAACGCGGTGCAGACCAGCGGGTGGATCTGGATGGCCTTGCCCTCCACCAGCTGCGGCTCGAACGCCTGGATGCCCAGGCGGTGCAGGGTGGGCGCGCGGTTGAGCAGCACCGGGTGCTCGGTGATGACCTCTTCCAGCACGTCCCACACCACCGGGCGGGCGCGCTCGACCATCCGCTTGGCGGACTTGATGTTCTGCGCGTGGTTCAGGTCGACCAGGCGCTTCATCACGAACGGCTTGAACAGCTCCAGCGCCATCTGCTTGGGCAGGCCGCACTGGTGCAGCTTGAGCTGCGGGCCGACCACGATGACCGAACGGCCGGAGTAGTCGACGCGCTTGCCCAGCAGGTTCTGGCGGAACCGGCCCTGCTTGCCCTTGAGCATGTCCGACAGCGACTTGAGCGGACGGTTGCCCGGCCCAGTGACCGGGCGGCCGCGGCGGCCGTTGTCGAACAGCGCGTCGACGGCCTCCTGCAGCATCCGCTTCTCGTTGTTGACGATGATCTCGGGCGCGCCCAGGTCGAGCAGCCGCTTGAGCCGGTTGTTCCGGTTGATCACGCGCCGGTACAGGTCGTTCAGGTCGGAGGTGGCGAACCGGCCGCCGTCCAGCTGGACCATCGGACGCAGGTCCGGCGGGATCACCGGGATGCAGTCCAGCACCATGCCCAGCGGGCTGTTGCGGGTGTTGAGGAACGCCGAGACGACCTTGAGCCGCTTGAGCGCGCGGGCCTTCTTCTGGCCCTTGCCGGTGCGGATCGTCTCGCGCAGCCGCTCGGCCTCGGCGTCGAGGTCGAAGTTCTGCAGCCGGGCCTGGATGGCCGCGGCGCCCATGCCGCCCTCGAAGTACTTGCCGAAGCGGTCGCGCATCTCGCGGTAGAGCAGCTCGTCGCCCTCCAGGTCCTGGACCTTGAGGTTCTTGAACCTCGTCCAGACCTCCTCCAGGCGGTCCAGCTCGCGCTGCGCCCGGTCGCGCAGCTGCTTCATCTCCCGCTCGGCGCTGTCGCGCAGCTTGCGCTTCTGGTCGGCCTTGGCGCCGGCCTCCTCCAGCTCGGCCAGGTCGGCCTCCAGCTTCTGCTGGCGGGCCTCGACCTGGGCGTCGCGGGCCTGCTCGATCTGCTGGCGCTCCACCGAGATGTGCGCCTCCAGCGTGGGCAGGTCGCGCTCGCGGCGCTCGGCGTCCACGCTGGTGATCATGTACGCGGCGAAGTAGATGATCTTCTCGAGGTCCTTGGGGGCCAGGTCCAGCAGGTAGCCCAGCCGGGACGGGACGCCCTTGAAGTACCAGATGTGGGTGACCGGCGCGGCCAGCTCGATGTGGCCCATCCGCTCACGCCGCACCTTGGCGCGGGTCACCTCGACGCCGCAGCGCTCACAGATGATGCCCTTGAACCGGACGCGCTTGTACTTGCCGCAGTAGCACTCCCAGTCCCGGGTCGGGCCGAAGATCTTCTCGCAGAAGAGCCCGTCCTTCTCCGGCTTGAGGGTCCGGTAGTTGATCGTCTCCGGCTTCTTCACCTCGCCGTGGGACCACTGGCGGATGTCGTCGGCGGTCGCCAGACCGATGCGAAGCTCGTCGAAGAAGTTGACGTCAAGCAACAGTTTTCCCCTTGAGTTGATCAGACCTCTTCGACACTGCTCGGCTCACGCCGGGACAGGTCGATGCCGAGCTCCTCCGCGGCGCGGAAGACGTCCTCATCGGTGTCGCGCATCTCGATGGACATGCCGTCGCTGGACAGCACCTCGACGTTGAGGCAGAGCGACTGCATCTCCTTGATGAGCACCTTGAAGGACTCGGGAATGCCGGGCTCGGGGATGTTCTCGCCCTTGACGATGGCCTCGTAGACCTTGACGCGGCCGAGGACGTCGTCGGACTTGATGGTCAGCAGCTCCTGCAGGGCGTAGGCGGCGCCGTACGCCTCCAGCGCCCACACCTCCATCTCACCGAACCGCTGGCCGCCGAACTGGGCCTTACCGCCCAGCGGCTGCTGCGTGATCATGGAGTAGGGGCCGGTCGACCGGGCGTGGATCTTGTCGTCGACCAGGTGGAGCAGCTTGAGGATGTAGATGTAGCCGACCGAGATCGGGTCCCTGTACGGCTCGCCGGTGCGGCCGTCGAACAGCCGCGCCTTGCCGCCGGGGCCGACCATGCGGCGGCCGTCCCGGTTGGGCAGAGTGCTCTCGATCAGCCCCGTGACGTCGTCCTCGCGGGCACCGTCGAACACCGGCGTGGCGGTCTTGGTCCACGGCGGCGCCTCCTCGGCGCCCAGCTCCCGCAGCGCCCGCTTCCAGTCGGCGTCGTCGCCCTCGATCTTCCACCCCTGGCTGGCGACCCAGCCGAGGTGGGTCTCCAGCACCTGGCCGACGTTCATACGGCCGGGCACGCCCAGCGGGTTGAGGATGACGTCGACCGGGGTGCCGTCCTCCAGGAACGGCATGTCCTCGACCGGCAGCACCTTGGAGATGACGCCCTTGTTGCCGTGCCGGCCGGCCAGCTTGTCGCCGTCGGTGATCTTGCGCTTCTGCGCGACGTACACCCGGACCAGCTCGTTGACGCCCGGGGGCAGCTCGTCGCCCTCGTCGCGGGAGAACACCCGGACGCCGATGACCTTGCCCTGCTCACCGTGCGGCACCTTCAGGGAGGTGTCGCGGACCTCGCGGGCCTTCTCACCGAAGATCGCGCGCAGCAGCCGCTCCTCGGGGGTCAGCTCGGTCTCACCCTTCGGGGTGACCTTGCCGACCAGGATGTCGCCGGGGACGACGTCGGCGCCGATGCGGATGATGCCGCGCTCGTCGAGGTCGGCCAGCACCTCCTCGGAGACGTTCGGGATGTCCCGGGTGATCTCCTCGGGGCCCAGCTTGGTGTCGCGGGCGTCGACCTCGTGCTCCTCGATGTGGATCGAGCTGAGCACGTCGTCCTGCACCAGGCGCTGGGACAGGATGATCGCGTCCTCGTAGTTGTGCCCCTCCCAGGGCATGAACGCCACCAGCAGGTTCTTGCCGAGCGCCATCTCGCCGTTCTCGGTGCACGGACCGTCGGCGATGACCTGCCCGGCCTCGACCCGCTGCCCCTCGTCCACGATGGGCTTCTGGTTGAAGCAGGTGCCCTGGTTGGACCGCTTGAACTTGGCGACCCGGTAGGTGGTGCGGGTGCCGTCGTCGTTCATCACGGTGACGTAGTCGGCGGAGACCTCCTCCACCACGCCGGCCTTGTCGGCCAGGATCACGTCGCCGGCGTCGGTCGCGGCGCGGTACTCCATGCCGGTGCCGACCAGCGGCGACTCGCTGCGCAGCAGCGGCACCGCCTGGCGCTGCATGTTGGAGCCCATCAGCGCCCGGTTGGCGTCGTCGTGCTCCAGGAACGGGATCATGGCGGTGGCCACGGAGGTCATCTGCCGCGCCGACACGTCGATGTACTGGACCTCGGCCGGCGGCACCAGCTCGACCTCGCCGCCCTTCTTGCGGACCAGCACGCGGTCCTCGGCGAAGGTGCCGTCCTCGGTCATCGGCGAGTTGGCCTGCGCGATGACGTAGCGGTCCTCCTCGTCGGCGGTCAGGTAGTCGATGTCGTCGGTGACCCGGCCGTCGACCACCCGGCGGTACGGGGTCTCGACGAAGCCGAACGGGTTGACCCGGCCGAAGGCGGCCAGCGAGCCGATCAGGCCGATGTTCGGGCCTTCCGGCGTCTCGATCGGGCACATGCGGCCGTAGTGCGACGGGTGGACGTCGCGGACCTCCATGCCCGCGCGCTCACGGGACAGACCGCCCGGCCCCAGCGCGTTCAGGCGCCGCTTGTGGGTCAGCCCGGCCAGCGGGTTGGTCTGGTCCATGAACTGCGACAGCTGGCTGGTGCCGAAGAACTCCTTGATGGAGGCGACGACCGGCCGGATGTTGATCAGCGTCTGCGGCGTGATCGCCTCGACGTCCTGGGTGGTCATCCGCTCGCGGACGACCCGCTCCATACGGGCCAGGCCCAGCCGGACCTGGTTCTGGATCAGCTCGCCGACGGTGCGCAGGCGGCGGTTGCCGAAGTGGTCGATGTCGTCGACCTCGATCGGCACCGGCACCACGCCGACGGTGGCCTCCTCCTCGCCGGCGTGCAGCCGGACGAGGTACTCGATGGTGGCCACGATGTCGTCCTCGGTCAGGGTCCCGGCGTTCATGTCCAGGTCCAGGCCGAGCTTCTTGTTGACCTTGTAGCGGCCGACCTTGGCGAGGTCGTAGCGCTTGGGGTTGAAGTACAGGTTCTCCAGCAGGGTCTGCGCCGACTCCTTGGTCGGCGGCTCGCCCGGACGCAGCTTGCGGTAGATGTCCAGCAGCGCGTCGTCCTGGCCGGAGGTGTGGTCCTTCTCCAGCGTGACGTTGATCGACTCGTAGCCGCCGAACCGCTCGCGGATGCGGGCCTCGTCCCAGCCCAGCGCCTTGAGCAGCACGGTCACCGGCTGCTTGCGCTTGCGGTCGATGCGCACGCCCACGTTGTCGCGCTTGTCGATCTCGAACTCCAGCCAGGCGCCGCGGCTGGGGATGACCTTGCACCCGTAGATGTCCTTGTCGGACGCCTTGTCCAGGGCGCGGTCGAAGTAGACGCCGGGCGAGCGGACCAGCTGGGAGACCACCACCCGCTCGGTACCGTTGATGATGAAGGTGCCCTTGGGCGTCATGAGCGGGAAGTCGCCCATGAACACCGTCTGGCTCTTGATCTCACCGGTGGTGTTGTTGATGAACTCCGCCGTGACGAACATCGGGGCGGAGTAGGTCATGTCCTTGTCCTTGCACTCCTCGACGGAGTACTTGGGCGGCTCGAAGCGGTGGTCCCGGAACGACAGAGACATGGTCCCGGAGAAGTCCTCGATGGGACTGATCTCCTCGAAGATCTCCTCAAGGCCCGACTGCGTCGGGACACTCTTACTACCGGCCTTCTGGGCCGCCTCGACCCGGGCCTTCCACCTCTCGTTGCCCAGCAGCCAGTCAAACGAGTTGGTCTGCAGCGCGAGGAGGTCCGGGACTTCGAGCGGCTCCTTGATGCGCGCGAAGGAGACGCGGTGCGGACCGGTTGCGGTATTCGAGGCGTTGCGCGAGGCTGCCAAGAGTGGTCCTTCCGAGGGCTCGCGGCGTAACAGATGACGCGCACGCCAGACGATCCAGGTACCGGACACCCGAGCAGACCGCCCGCAAGCGGGACATGACGGGGATGTTCAGCACATGGATAGTCAGAGGGCAGCGCAAAGGGGCAGTGTAGCCGACCACCACACCGCATGCAAGTCTAGCGCCGCTGTATGCATCACAGTTGCCATGGAGCATCGCTCCTCAGCGGCCCCGAGTCAAGAGCGGACTTGGACTTTTCGGGCTCTGACCTGCAGTGAGGAAGGCCATAGTTTAGGATTCGGCCCCCTACCCGCCGGTAGCCCGGCGCGTCCGCGCCGCCCGGGGTCCTGATCGGCGATCCAGGAAACCACCGAGCCCGGCCAAGAGCAAACTCGCGCCCCGCGGAGGCGGGGCGCGTCAGGGGTGCGGAAACCGGGGGCCGCGGCCGGGCGCGTCGGCCGGGCGCGTCGCCCGGTCCAGGCGGGTCCCGGGTCAGAGCATCTGCAGCTCGGAGACCAGCCAGCGGTCGCCGATCTTGCGCATGACCAGGCGCATCGAGAACTGGCTCGGCGTGCGCTGGCCGCTGCTGCCCTTGGCGGTCTGCTGGTTGAGGAACACCAGCGCGACGGCCCGGTCGCCGTCGACGCTCTCCACGGCCGTCTTGACCGCGGTGCCCTCGACCACCGCCTGCTGCTGGGTGGCCGACGTCCGCACCGTCCCGGTCAGCCGCTGAAACTCGGTCCTGAACTCGCCGGTGGTCTGCCCGGTGGCCCGCTTGAGGTCGGCGTCGATCGTGCGGAAGTCGTACGACGACAGGTCCTCGGCGGCCCGCGACGCGGCGAACTTCACCTGGTCGGCGGCCGCCTCCTGGTCACCGGCCCGGTTCACGGCCAGCACCAGCCACGCCAGCCCCACCACCAGCGCCACGTTGACGGCGATCAGCGCGTACCCGGGCGCACCGGCGGACGCCACCGCCCCGACGAACCGCCGCGCCCGTCCAGGGGCGCGTTCGTCCTCGTCGTCGTCCTCGTCGTCCTCGTCGTCCTCGTCGCCGTCGTCTTCCTGCTCGGCGTCGGCCTCGGCCTCGGTCGTCTTGGTCTTGGTCGCCTTGGCCTTGGTGAGGACGGGCTTGTCCTCGTCCTCGGCCTCGTCCTCGGCCTCCTCGCCGTCGGCCTCGGCGGCGTCGGTCTCCTGAGACCCGCTCTTGTCCGTCTCCTCGGCGCTGTCGGCGTCCTCGGCGCCCTCGGGCGTGTCGTCGCCGGCTTCGGAGTCGCCCTTGTCGTCGGACGCCTCAGCGGGCTTCTCCGGCTCGTCGGACGCCTCGGAGCCGTCCTCGGCCTCCGGGGCGTCCTTGCCCTTCGACTTGGACTCGGCCTTGGACTTGGTCTTGGTCTCGACCTTGGTCTCGGTGTCGGCCTCGGCCTCATCCCGCTGCTCGGCCTCCGCCTGCTCGGCCTCCGCCTCGGCCGCCTCGCGGGCCGCGCGTTCGGCGGCCTCGGCGGCCTCGCGGGCCTTGCGCGCGGCCTCCTCGGCGCGCTGCCGGGCCTTCTCGGCCTTCTTGGCCTTCTCGGCGGCCTCGCGCTTCCTGCGTCCGAGCATCGTCATGGGACAATCCCGAAGTTCGAGACGAGCCAGCGCCCGTCGGTACGGGTCAGATCCATCGAGTAGCGGTAGTACCGGGGCGCGCCCTGCGGCACCTTCGGGCTGGTGGTGGTCGACGTGATCGCCACGATGACCTCGGCGGAGTCGCCGTCCATCGACACCACGCCGGCGCGCACCTGCTGCACCTGGGACATCGACTGGTTCTTGGTGGCGACGTCGGCGACGGTCTTGGCCTGGGTGGCCCACTGGTTGCGGATGTCGCCGGTCAGCCCCGCCAGCACCCGGTCGATGCCCTTCTGGATGTCGCGGTAGTCGAGGCTGGACAGGTTCACGGCGGTCTGCCGGGCGGCCTGGGTGGCGGCCGCGCGCCGCTTCTCCTCGTCCTGGGCCTGCCAGTACCGGTAGCCGAACACCCCCGTCGCCACGGCCAGGCCCACGGCCAGCACGCCGAGCACGGTCAGGGTGGTCCGGCGGCCGCGCGACGCCTTGGCGTCGATCGCGTCGGTCGCGCCGTACCTCATCGCGTCGCCTCCTTCACAGGGATCAGCCCGGCCTCGGTGGTCGGTACAGGCTCGGTGGTCAGTTCAGCCCAAGGGGGCCCAGCAGGAGCATCTTCCAGCCCGCCTCGCCGAGCAGACGCTGCTGGCCGCCCGTCCAGCCCATGCCGTAACGCTTGCCGTCCGGCCCGTAGACCCATCCGGTCGATGGATCGTACCCGGCGAGTTCCACGCGGGTGGGGCCGAGCGGGACGGAGACGGCGCTCTGGGGCTGGACGCCGGGGTCGTCCCCAGCGGCCCGCTTGGGGTCCTCAGTTTTCTTCTCCTCGCCGGACGCCTTGCGCGCCCCCTCCGAGCCGCTGGAGCCGCCGTCCGCGCCCCCGGGCGGGAACCCGGCGCCGTCGGTGGCGCCCGCGGGGACCTTCGGGTACGGGCGGATGGCGTCCTTGGGGAAGTTGCGGGTGCCGCGGACGACCTTGTCCGAGTCCGTGGGCTCCTTGCACCCGGCCGTCAGCGGCGGCTCCTTGGGCCCGGTGAACTGCGGCCAGCGCCGCTGCGTCACCTCGTAGCCCTTGGTGCACGGCGCCGGGGCGTTGATGTTGAGCACCAGGCCGAGGTGCTGGGTGCCGTCGCCCGGCGTCACGGTGAACGCCCCGGCCACGGCGATCGGGTACAGGATGAACAGCGACCGCAGCCCGTCCTGGCGGGACGCGATGACCTGCCCGGTGCTGGTCATGTTGGCCAGCAGCACCGGCAGGGTCGGCGCCAGGCCGTCGATCGTCGCGTCGAGCTGGCCGACCGCGGGCGGGGCCGCGTCGATGGTGGAGCGCAGGGCCGGGTCGTCGCGGCGCAGCTGGGTGGTGAGCTGGTTGAGGTTGCGGGCGAAGGCGCGGATGTCGGCGCCCTGGGCGCGCTGGGTGTCCAGCACGGTGCGGCTGTTGTCCAGCAGTTCCTTGGTCGCCGGGTACGCCTCGTCGGCGGTCTTCAGCAGCCGGTCGGTGTCGTCCAGGATCCGCTGCAGGTCGGCGGCGGAGCCGGAGAACGCCTTGTCCAGCTCGTCGACGATCGTGCGCAGGTTCTCCGGCCTGAGGTTGTTGCGCTCGATCAGGGTGTTGACGTTGCGCAGCAGCTCGGCGGTGGACACCGGCAGCCGGGTGTTCTGCCGCGGGATCGTGTACGGGCGGCCGTCGACGTAGTCGTGCAGGTAGGGACGGCCGTTGCGGGCGGGTTGCAGGTCGATGTACTGCTCGCCGACCGCGGACCGGTTGGCCACCACGGCGACCAGCCCGTCGCGCGGGATGTCGCGGCCCCGGTTCAGCTCCAGCTTGACGCGGATGCCGTCCCGGGTGAGCTGGATCGGGCCGACCCGTCCGACCGCCACGCCGCGGTAGGTCACCTCGGCGCCGGTGAACACGCCGCCGGAGTCGGTGAGGTCGACGTAGGCGGTGTACTGCCGGTCGAACACCTCGCGGCCCAGCCCGATGTAGTTGACCGTCACCACGTACACGCCGATCACGGTGATGACCGCGAAGACCAGCAGCTGGATCTTGACGCCCGGTTTGAGGATCACGACAGGCCCCCCGTCATCAGGGTCTCCAGATCGCGCTGTTGCGGGGCCATCGCCCCCGGCCGGTTCTGCCCGTCGCCCGGCTGCCCGTCGCCCGGCTGCCCGTCGCCCGTCCGGCCGCCGTTCTGGCCGTTCTGGCCGCCGTTGCCGGGGGCCGGGAGTCCGGGCAGCCCGCCGCCCCCGCCTCCGCCGCCGGTTCCGGTGCCGCCGGGCAGCTGCGGCAGCACGCCGAGCGGCGTCTGCGGCAGCGTCACGTTCGGGACGGTGAGCATGTCGCGCATCCGGCGGCCGCTGCCCGCCAGCTTCTCCAGCTCGGTGCCGCCGAACAGGTTGTGGGCGATGCTCTCGAAGTCCAGGTCGACGGTGAGCCGGACGTTGCCGTAGTCGCCGCGGATGACGTTGCTGAAGGTGGGCGGGAACGGGAACGTCAGCAGGGTCTCCAGCGACTTGGGCAGGTTCTCCCCCGCCTTGTTGAGGTTGCGCAGGATCTCGTCGATGTCGCGCAGGTTGGCCACCAGGTCGGCGTGCGACTTGTTCAGCACGTCGGTGGTGGTGCGGCTGAGCTTGTCCAGGCTGACCAGCATCTTGGTCAGGTCGGCGCGGTTGCGGCGCAGGACCTCGATGGCCGGGCCGGTGCGGTCGGCGGTCTCGGTGATGGTGCGCCGCTCGGCCGACAGCTTGGCCGACAGCCGGTCGATGCTGTCCAGCGCCCGGGTGATCGCGGCGCGGTTGCGGTCCAGGGTGCCGACGAAGGTGTCGACGCGGTTCAGCACGGACCGGATCTGCGGCTCGCGGCCGCTCATCGCCGCGTTCAGCTCGTGGGTGATCGTGGAGATCTGCTCCAGGCCGCCGTTGTTGAGCAGCATCGACATCGCCGACAGCACCGTCTCGACCTCGGTGCCCTGCCGGGTGCGCGACAGCGGGATGACGTCGCCCGAGCCGAGCTCGCCGCGCGGCGCCTCGGTCGTCGGGTTGGCCAGCGCCACGAACTTCTCGCCCAGCAGGCTGGTCTGGTTGATGGTGGCGACGGCGTTGTCGGCCAGTTTCACGTCCCGGCGCACCTTGACGGTGACCACCGCGTGCCAGCCGCCGGGGCCGCCCGCCAGGTCCACCTTGTCGACCTTGCCGACCGACACGTCGTTGACCTTCACCACCGACTGCGGCACCAGGTCCAGCACGTTCGAGAACTCGATCTTGATGGTCCGGGGGTCGGAGCCCAGGTCCGGGCCGCCGGGCAGCGGGATCGAGTCCACACCGCGGAACGAGCAGCCCGACAGCGCCGCCGCGGCGGCCAGCGCGACGGCGCCCAGCCGCCGGACGGCCGCGGCGCCCGTCCGGCCGCCCGGACGGGTCGCGTGCTCGTCGGCTCGCCGCCTGTTCATCGGCCACCTCCTGGCAGCAGGGCCGTGAAGTCCTTGCGGGGGTCCTGCCGGGTGCCCGCCCCGCCGGCGTTCTGACCGCTCTGACCGTTCTGGCCGTTCTGGGCGTCGCCGGCACTCGCGGCCTTGGCGTTCTTGGACTTCTTCGCCTTGGACGACGTGCTCGACGTGCTCTTGGTCGAGCCCGCGCCCGCGTTGGGGCCGTAGGCGTCCGGCGGGATCGGCTCGGGGTCGTAGTGCGTGGTCAGCGCCGTGATCCAGGACAGGTCCAGGCTCAGCCCGCCGAGCGCCTTGCCGATGCCGTTGTAGGGGGTGACGAAGTCCAGGCACTGCTTGGCCGGGGTGCCGACCGAGTAGGCCAGCGAGCACACCCAGTCGGCCAGGTTGTCGAACTGCAGGAAGTTCACCCGGTTGTGGATGGTGCCGCTGATCGGGTCGTAGGCGCGGCCCACGTTGTTGATCGCCAGCGGCGCCGCGACCAGCAGTTCGGCCAGGGCGTCCTTCTCCTTGACCAGCACGCCGGTGATCTGCGCGAGCTGCCGCACGTTGTCCGACAGCTGCTCGCGGTTGTCCTTGACGAACCGCTGGACGTTGCGCAGCGTCGGGCCGAGCGTGTTCAGCGCCGCGCTCAGCTCCTCGCGCTCGGCCGCCAGCTGCGCCGACACCCCGCTGAGGTGCCGGTTGAACTGCCTGACCTGCGCGTCGTTGTCCTTCAGCGCGCGGGTGATGATCCGCAGGTTCTCGATGGTCTGCGCCACGTCCTCGCGGTCCTCGCTGAGCGTGCCGAGCAGCTCGGAGGTGTCGGAGATCGTCTGCCGGATGTCCTCGCCCTGGCCGTCCAGGGTGTCCGCGCCGACCTGCAGCAGCCGCGACAGCGCGCCCTGCGAGTTGGCGCCCTGCGGGCCGAGCGCCTTGGACAGCTCGTTCAGGCTGGAGCCGACCTGGTCGACCTCGACGGGCACCTGCGTGCGGTTGACCGCCAGCGTCGTCCCGTCGGCCATCACCGCGCCGCCCTTGTAGACGGGGGTGAGCTGCACGTACCGGTCGGACACGAGCGTCTGGTTGACGATGACGGCCTGGGCGTCGGCGGGCACCTTGTACTTGGCTTCGTAGCGCATCTTCACCCGCACCGAACCGCCGACCGGGGTGACCTCGGTGACCTTCCCGACGGGGATGCCGAGGATCCGCACGTCGGCGCCGGGATACAGGCCGACCGTCCGGGTGAAGTACGCCGTCAGGTGCTTCTGCTCCGGCTCCCGCAACACCGACAGGAGCACGGCCGCCAGCACGGCGACGACGAGGACGACGCCGCCGAGGCGGAGGATGGTTCCTTGGTTACGCACGGATGCCTGCCTGGTGCTCGCTCACGGGAGGACTCACGGGAGGAACGGCAACACGCTGTTGCCCTGCCGGTTGCCTGACTGCCCTGGCCGACCCCCCTGCTGCGTGCCGGTGCCGCGCTGGGCGCCGTTGCCGCCGTTCTGCGCCGGCGGGTTCTGGATCGACGCCGGGATCGGCAGCAGGTTCTGCAGGTAGGCGTCGAACCAGCGGCCGCTGCCCGCGACGTCGGCGAACTGCCGGGCGAACGGCGCGTACAGCTGGAGCATGCGGTCCAGGTTCTCCTGGTTGCGCAGCAGCACCTTGTTGACCCGCTCCAGGTTGGCCAGCATCGGCTTGAGCTGCGCCTCGTTCTCCTTGATCAGCGCGTTCACCTGCTGGGTCAGCGCGACCGTGTTGACCAGCAGCTGGTGGATCACCGCGCGGCGGGCCTGCACCTCCTGCAGGATCTTGTCGCCGTCCCGCAGCAGCTTGACGAAGTCCTGGTTGCGGTCGGCCAGCAGCTGCGAGACGTCCTTGGCGCGGTCGGCCAGCTCGTGCAGTTCGTCGTCGCGGGACGCGACCGTGTGCGACAGCCGCCGCAACCCCTGTAGCGCCGCCCGGATCTCGTCCGGGGAGTTCTCGAAGGTGTCCGACAGCACGTCGAACGACTTGGCCAGCTGCCGGGTGTCGATGTCGTCGACCCGCTGGCTCAGCTCCCCGATCGCGGGGACGACCTCGAACGGGGTGCTGGTGCGTGCGCGCGGGATGTGCTTCAGCCGTCCGGTGCCGTCCGGCTTCAGCTCCACGTAGTGCGCGCCCAGCAGCGTCTTGATCTTGATGGCGGCCGTGGTCTTCCAGCCCAGCCGCACCTCGTCGTCCACCCGGAAGGTGACCTTGACGTGGTCGCCGTCCAGCTCCAGCTCGGTGACCTTGCCGACCTTGACCCCCGCGATCCGCACCTCCTCGTCGGGCTTGAGCCCGGCGGCCTCGGCGAACGCCGCGGTGTACGTGCGCTGCCCGTTGACCAGCGGCAGGTTCTCCAGGTTCAGCGCCACCAGCAGCGCGACGGCGATGACCGCGAACGCGGTGAGGCCGATGGGGACCGGGTTGCGCTCCCGGAACGGGATCCTCATCTACTTGCACCTCGCGTTCTCGTTCACGATCGCCGGGGTCTGGTAGACCGGGCCGCCCGGCAGCCGCACCCGCGCGTCGAGGCCGCAGAGGTACATGTTGAACCACGACCCGTAGGAGGAGATGTGGATCAGCCCCTCCATCCGGTCCGGTGTTTGCTTGAGCGCCTTGTCCAGGTCCTTCTCGTTGGCGTTGAGGGTCGCGGTGAGCCGGCGCAGGCCCGCGATGTCGTCGCGCACGTCGGGACGCACGTCCTTGAGCAGCGCCGCGGTGGTGGAGCTCAGCCCGTTCAGCGCCGCCACCGAGTCGAAGATCGCGTCCCGGTCCGCCGCGACGCCGCTGACCAGCCCGCGCAGGTCGACGATCAGCTTGTTGATCTCGGTGTGCCGCGAGTCGATCGCGCCCAGCACGTTGTTCAGGTTGGTGATCACACTGCCGATCACCCGGTCCCGGTCGGCCAGCGTGTTGGTCAGCGACGCCAGGTGCGCCAGCAGGCTGTTGACGGTGCCGGACTCGCCCTGCAGGACCTGGACGATCTCCATGGCCAGCTTGTTGACGTCCTGCGGCTCCAGCGCGCGGAACAGCGGGCGGAACCCGTTGAACAGCGCCGTGAGGTCGAGGGCCTCCTCGGTCTTGGCGTCGGGGATCACCGCGCCCGGCCGCAGGAAGCCGTTCACCTGGCCCGGCTGCTCCTGGCTCAGCGACAGGTACCGCTGCCCCATCAGGTTGCGGTAGCGCAGCTGCACCCCGGTCGACTCCGGCAGCCCGGCCCGCAGCGCTCCCTCGCGCTGCACGCTGAACGTGACGAGCGCCTTCATCTTCCCGCCGTCGGAGCGGTCGGAGTACAGCTTGACGTCCTCGACCTGCCCGACCCGCACCCCGGCGATCCGCACGTCGTCGTTGGACAGCAGCCCCGTCGCGTCGGAGAACACGGCCTTGTAGGTGCGCGTGTCGGCGAAGCGCACGTTGGAGATCGTCATCGCCAGCACGCCGGTCGCCAGGGACGTGAGGACGACGAAGATCCCCAGCTTGATCGCGGCACTGGTCGTCCTACCCACGGCCACGCTCCCCTCCAGCAACGCTCACTTGACCTGCCCCACTGGGGGACGCCCCCCAGACCCCCGCGAGGTCGGTCAAGCGATGCTCACTCCGCTGGCGCTCCGCTGCGCTCACTTGACCTCCACCACCGCTCCGTCCAGTAGCGGGCCGAACAGGAGCTGGGCCGCGTCGGGGACCTGGTCGGACGGGGTCCGGGTGAGCGGGCCCACCATGGCCTTGACCTTCTCCGTGTCGCTCATCTGGGTGCCGGGGTCGACCAGCACGCCCGAGGCGGCCCGGCCGCGGGTGCCATGGCCCGGGGGCAGCGGCTGGTTCGGGTCGTGCGGGTCCTTCCACCACAGGTCGTCCTGTGTGCCGTCCAGCGCCAGGTAGTCGGGGAAGGGGACCTTGGGGTTGGGCAGGTTGTAGCAGCGCGGCCCGCGCTGGTCCTTGGCCTCGGGCAGGTCCAGCGGGTTCTTGTAGCCCGGCCGCGGCTTGATGATCTCGATGGTGAGGTTGAACGTCGGGGTGCGGCCGCCGCCCGCCTCCTCGGCGCGCGGCTTGAGCTTCATGATCCCCTCGGTCACGCAGGGCAGCGAGGGCGAGTACCGGGCGATCAGCGCCAGACCGTCCCGGCTGGCGATGTTGAACCCGATGATCTTGGGGCCGTTGGTGCGCATGAACCGGTCGCCCTTGGTGGAGAAACCGGTGATCTGCGGGATGAGGTCCTCGATCGTGCCGCGCTTCTGCGTGATGGTGTCGCTGGTGACGTTGATGTTGCGCAGCGTCCGCAGCAGGTCCGGGGCGGCCTGGTCGTAGACGTCGGCGGTGTCGGCCAGCGCCCGCAGGTCGTAGACCAGCGTGCCCAGCTCCGGGTTGATCTTCTTCAGCAGCGCGTCGGCCTGCTCCAGGTTGCGGCCGATCTGGTCGCCGCGGCCCTGCAGCGCGGTGGCCAGGGCGTTCAGCGTGGCGTTCAGCTTGGCGGGCGGCACCGCCTCCAGCAGCGGCAGCAGGTTGTCCAGCACCTGGTCGATCTCCACCGCGGCCTGCGAGCGGTCCTGCCGGATCACCTGGCCGCCGCGCAGCCCGACCGGCCCGGGCTGCGCCGGGATCTGCAGGTCGACGTACTTCTCGCCGAACAGCGTCTTGGGCAGCAGCCGCGCCTGCACGTTGCGCGGGATCAGCTTGGCCTTGTCCGGGTCGATCGCCAGGTCGAGGATCGCGCCGTCGGACGTGGCGCGGGTGCCGCGCACCTCCCCCACGATCAGCCCGCGCACCTTGACGTCGGAGCGGGGCAGCAGTTGCAGCCCGGCCCGCTCGGCGTCCACCTTCACCCGGACGACGGGGGTGAGCGCCTTGTTGAACAGCGCCACGGTCAGCGCCAGCAGCAGCACGATCACCACCAGCATGGACAGCCCGAGCAGCCGGTGGCGGATCTTCTGCGACATGCCGCCGAACGGACGCGACGGGCTCTGCGGAAGGGACGTCATCGCCGGCTCACCCCGCGATCCGCACGGTCGTGGTGGCGCCCCAGATGGCCATGCCGAGCAGCAGGTCCGCCACGTTGATGACGACGATGCTGGTGCGCACGGCGCGGCCCACCGCCACGCCCACCCCGGCCGGTCCGCCGCTGGCGTTGTAGCCGTAGTAGCAGTGGATCAGCATCACGAGCATCGAGAAGACGATCACTTTGCCGAACGACCAGAGGATGTCGTACGGCGGTAGGAAGAGATGGAAGTAGTGGTCGTAGGTGCCGGTGGACTGCTCGTAGAAGAGCGTCACGATCAGCCGGGTGGCGCCGTAGGAGGCCAGCAGGCCCACCACGTACAGCGGGATCACCGCGATCATCCCGGCCAGCAGCCGCGTGGTCACCAGGAACGGCATGGACGGGACGGCCATGACCTCCAGTGCGTCGATCTCGTCGGAGATCCGCATCGCGCCCAGCTGGGCGGTGAACCCGCAGCCCACCGTGGCCGACAGCGCCAGCGCCGACACCAGCGGCGCGATCTCGCGCGTGTTGAAGTAGGACGCCACGAACCCGGTGAACGCGGCCGTGCCGATCTGGTTCAGCGAGTTGTAGCCCTGCAGGCCGACCTGGCTGCCGGTGAAGAACGTCATGAACCCGACGATCACCACGCTGCCGCCGATCACCGCCAGCCCGCCGGTGCCGAGGCTGACCTCGGCCAGCAGCCGCAGCACCTCGGTGCGGTAGCGGCGCAGCACGCGGAACACCCACGCGAACGCCCGCGCGTAGAACGACAGCTGGTGCCCGAAGTCGTCCAGCCGTTCCAGCGGGGCGTTGACCACCCGGGAGACGGCCCTGCCCGTCTTGCCTGGCGCGGCCATTGCCTACATGCCCTTCTGCGGGACGAACTGGAAGTACAGGGTGGAGATCAGGAAGTTCTCCAGGAACAGCAGCATGAACGTGATGACGACGGTCTGGTTGACCGCGTCGCCCACGCCCTTCGGGCCCCCCTTGGCGTTCAGCCCCTTGTACGCCGCGACCAGCCCCGCGGTGATGCCGAACACGAACGCCTTGATCTCGGCCTGCACCAGGTCGGGCAGTTGCGCGATGGCGTTGAACGAGGCCAGGTAGGCGCCCGGCGTGCCGTCCTGCAGCAGGACGTTGAAGGTGTAGCCGCCGACCAGGCCGACCACCGACACCAGGCCGTTGAGGAACAGCGCGACGAACGCGCAGGCCAGCATGCGCGGGACCACCAGGCGGTGCAGGGGGTTGATGCCCAGCACCTCCATCGCGTCGATCTCCTCACGGATCTTGCGGGAGCCGATGTCGGCGCACATCGCCGAGCCCGCCGCGCCCGCCACCAGCAGCGAGGTGACCAGCGGGCTGGCCTCGCGCACGATCGCCACCACCGCGGTCGCGCCGGTGAACGACTGCGCGCCCAGCTGCCGGATCAGCCCGCCGACCTGCAGCGACAGGATCCCGCCGAACGGGATCGCCACCAGCATCGTCGGGATCACGGTGACCGAGACGATGAACCAGGACTGCTGGATGAACTCCCGCCACTGGAACGGCCACACGAACATCGCCCGGAAGGTGTCCAGGCACAGGGCGAAGAACCGGCCGGGCTCCTTGACGGCGACGTTGACCGCGCCGTCCCCGACCTTGCGGAACACGTCGGAGGCGCCGTTCTTGGTGGTGCCCTCTCGCTGGTTCGCGCCGATACCAGGAGACGACATCAGGGCCGGCCTCCGGGGGGTGGCGAGGTGGGCGGCGGCGGCCAGGCGCCGGGGGGCGGCGGCGCACCCGCGCCGGGCGCGCCGGGCTGCGCGGGCGGCGCCGGCT
>NZ_BAAAZG010000018.1:161777-278390 GCF_039536785.1 Actinomadura miaoliensis | reverse complement strand
GGCGCGGCCCGCCGCCGCGCTCGCGGGCGCTCTGGCGGTGCGGCTGCGCGGGGCGCCGGGGGTGCTCGCCCGCGACGGCGCGTCCCGCAGCCCGCACCGCACGGCCGGGGCCGCGACCGCGCTGATGGCCGGGATCGGCGTGGTGACCCTGCTGACGGTCTTCGCCGGGTCGCTGCGCGCGTCGCTGGAGGACGGCGCCGCCGGCGAGTTCCGCGGCGGGCTCGTGGTCGACGGCGGCACCGGCGGGCTCGACCCGCGGCTGACCGCGGAGATCGCCGCGCTGCCGCAGGTGGAGGCGGTGGCGGAGGTCCGCACGCGGTGGGCTCTCGACAGCGTCGCGTTCGTGCGGCTGGCGCCGGGAGCGGCGGTGGACGACGCCGAACGCGCCATCACCGCGCTGGCCCGCCCGTACGGTGCGCCGCCCGTCCAGGAACGCTCCGAATACGTCGCCGCCCAGACCGCCGACGTGGACGGCTTCCTCGGCGTCGTCTACGCGATGCTCGCCCTGGCCATCGTGACCGCGCTGCCCGGGATCGCGGGCACCCTGGGGCTGGGCGTCCACGAACGGGCCCGCGAGATCGGGCTGCTGCGCGCCGTGGGGGCGACCCGGGCGCAAGTCCGGGCGATGGTGCGATGGGAGGCGCTGATCGTCGCGTTGTTCGGCACGGCGGGCGGCGCCGGGCTCGGGCTGTTCGCCGGGTGGGCGCTGACCGGGGCGCTGGAGCAGCCGTTCGCCGTCCCGCCCGCGCGGCTGGCGGCGATCGCGCTGGCGGGCGCGGCGGCCCCCGTGGCGGCGGCGCTGCTCCCGGCGCGCCGCGCGTCCCGTCTCACCATCCGGGACGCGGTGTCCGGCTGACGGCAGGGCCGGGGCGCGGCGCGCTGATCAGGCGTCGCTACAGTGTGTCCATGCAGGTCAACCAGTCGGGAAAGCTCGCCAACGTCTGCTACGACATCCGGGGGCCGGTGCTCAAGCGCGCCAAGGAGCTGGAGGCCCAGGGGCATCGGGTGCTCAAGCTGCACATCGGCAACCCCGCCCCGTTCGGCTTCGAGGCCCCGCCCGAACTGCTGCAGGACATGATCCGCAACCTGCCCGAGGCGCACGGTTACAGCGACTCCAAGGGCATCCTGCCCGCCCGCCGCGCGGTGGTGCAGCGCTACCAGGAGCAGCACGGCATCGCCGGGCTGGACGTGGAGGACGTCTACCTCGGCAACGGCGTGTCCGAGCTGATCGTGATGACCCTGCAGGCGCTGCTCGACAACGGCGACCAGGTGCTGATCCCCGCGCCCGACTACCCGCTGTGGACGGCGGCGGTGTCGCTGTGCGGGGGCACCCCCGTGCACTACACCTGCGACGAGGCCGCCGGGTGGAACCCCGACCCCGACGACATCGAAGCGAAGATCACCGACCGGACCCGGGCACTGGTGATCATCAACCCGAACAATCCGACCGGCGCCGTCTACTCCCGCGAGGTGCTGGAGCGCCTGGTCGAGATCGCCCGGCGGCACAACCTGCTGATCTTCGCCGACGAGATCTACGACCGGATCCTCTACGACGGGGCCGAGCACGTCTCGATCGCCTCGCTCGCGCCCGACCTGCTGTGCCTGACGTTCAGCGGCCTGTCCAAGAACTACCGGGTCGCGGGCTTCCGCTCCGGCTGGGTGGTGCTGTCGGGGCCCAAGCGGCACGCCGAGTCCTACATCGAGGGCCTGGACATCCTGGCCAACATGCGGCTGTGCCCGAACGTGCCCGCGCAGCACGCCATCCAGGCCGCGCTCGGCGGGTTCCAGAGCATCGACGAGCTGGTGCTGCCGACCGGCCGGCTCGGCGAGCAGCGCGACCGCGCATGGAAGCTGCTCAACGACCTGCCCGGGGTGACCTGCGTCCGGCCGCAGGGCGCGGTGTACGCGTTCCCGCGCCTGGACCCCGAGATGTACCCGATCGAGGACGACATGCGTTTCGCCCTCGAACTGCTGGAGCAGCAGAACCTGCTCATCGTGCAGGGCACCGGGTTCAACTGGCCCGCCACCGACCACTTCCGCGTCGTCACCCTCCAGTACGCCGACGACCTGGAGGAGGCGGTGGGGCGCATCGGGGAGTTCCTGGAGACCCGCCGCAAGACGACCCGCCGCTGACCCGGCCGCGTGTGCGGGCCCGGCCCCGGGCCCGCACACGCGGGATCAGAACCGCAGGATGCGGTCGATGCCTTCGAGGAGGTCGTCGTCCGCCGTGGCCAGCGACAGGCGGATCCAGCCGGCGCCGCCCGGCCCGAACGTGGTGCCCGGCGCGACGGCGACGTGCCGTTCGCGCAGCAGGCGCACCGCCCAGTCGGTGACGTCCTCGGAGCCGCACCGGTCCGACACGTCCACCCACAGGTAGAACGCGCCGTCGGGACGCAGGTACGGCACCCCCGCCTCGTCCAGCACCGCCGTGGCCTTGTCGCGGCGGGCGCCGTAGGTGCCGCGGGCGGCGGCCACCTGGTCCTGGGGGCCGGTGAGGGCGGCGAGCGCGCCGTACTGCGCGGGCGCGTTCACGCACGCCAGCAGCGGCTCCTGCAGCTTGGCGCACACGGCCGCCAGCGGCTCGGGCACCACGAGGTACCCGACGCGCATGCCCGTCATGGCGTAGGTCTTGGAGAAGCTGAAGCAGCTCAGCACCCGGCCGCCGGTGTCCAGCGAGGCGGGGCTGACGTGCGGGGCGCCGAAGGTGATCTCCTCGTAGCACTCGTCGGAGATCAGCCACAGGTCGTGCTCGTCGGCGAACCGCACCAGCGCGCGCAGCCTCTCCTCCGGGAACACCGCGCCCAGCGGGTTGGACGGCGAGTTCACGATGATGGCGCGGGTGCGCGGGGTGACCAGCGGCGCCAGGTCGGCCACGTCGGGCTGGAACCCGTGCTCGGCGCGCAGCGCGTAGCGGACGGGCCGGGCCTGCAGCAGCTCGGTCAGCATGGCGAAGTTGGGCCAGCCCGGGTCGGGGATCAGCACCTCGTCGCCCGCGCGCAGCACCGCGGACGCCGCCAGGTGCAGCGCCTGCATGCCGCCCTGCGTCACGATGACCTGCGAGGTTTCGACGTGGATGCCGTTGCGGTCGGCGAG
Source organism: Actinomadura miaoliensis (assembly GCF_039536785.1). NCBI lineage: Bacteria > Bacillati > Actinomycetota > Actinomycetes > Streptosporangiales > Thermomonosporaceae > Actinomadura > Actinomadura miaoliensis. The sequence goes on along the minus strand of NZ_BAAAZG010000018.1, from coordinate 275,297 downwards.
CTTGGCGACCAGGCGTTCGCGCAGCTCGGGGATTCCGGCGTTGGGCACGTACCGGGTTAGGCCCCGGGCGTAGGCGTCGCGGGCGGCGTCCAGGACGTGCGGCGGGGTGGCGAAGCTGGGCTCGCCGACGTGCAGGCCGATGACCGGGCCCGGCAGCTGCCACGCCAGGTCCATGATGGCGCGGATGCCGGAGCGGGGCATGCCCTCGGCGTGCGGGGCGATGGACGGCATCAGACCTCCTTGTACGGGGAGTCGACGTGCTGGGAGTCGACGGGGCGCAGGTTCGGGAACAGGGTGCGGGCGGTGCCGCCGAGCAGGGCGGCGCGCTCGCCGGGCGACAGGCCGGGCAGCATGGCGTCGGGAAGCGCGAGCAGCTCGGCGTGGCCGGGCACGTCGCGGGTCCACGGATAGTCCGAGGCCCACAGCATGCGGCCGGGGCCGTAGGCGTCGGCGAGCGACCGCACGACGCCGGTGAGGTCGTCGTACGGAGGGGCCTGCGTCGAAAGGGCGTACTGCCCGGAGAACATCAGGTACACGTGCGGCGCCCGCGCCAGGCCGAGCACCGTCTCGACGACCGGCGCGGGGAACGGGTCGTCGAAGGCGGGACGGCCGTGCGCGTCGACCCGCATGTCGTGCGGGGCGAACCCCAGGTGGTTGAGGACGATCCGCAGGTCGCCCACCACGTCCGGCAGTTCACGCAGCAACGGCAGCTGCTCGGGCGGCAGGTAACTCCACAGCGGCAGGCCGCGCGCGGCCAGCTCGCGCAGCACCGGCAGCATCGGCGACTCGGCCAGCGGCCGTCCAGGCTCGCCGAGCCACTGGGTGCGCAGGCCGCCGAAGCCGCGGCCGAGGCGTTCGCGCAGCGCCGCCACCGGGTCGGCGCCCGGCGTCCGGCCCTGGACGGCGGCGTCGGCGACGGCCACGGCGCCGAACCGTCCCGGGTGCGCGGCGAGCACCTCGGCGACGTAGTCGACCTCGGGGCCCAGCGGCACCAGCACCGCCCCGTCGATGCCGGCGGCCGCCATCACCGCCAGCAGGTCCTCGACGGGGGCGTCCCGTTCGGCGGGCGCCAGCGCGTCGACCGTCCGGGGGTGCACCGCGTGCGGCCGGAACACGTGGACGTGCGCGTCGACGATCATGAGGCCGTCCCCCGGCGGACGGCCGCGATCTGCACCGCCACCCGCGCCGCACGCGCCGCGATGCGGGAGAGGTCGTCCGGCACCGCGGGCACCAGGTCCGAACCGAGGCCGACCGCCGCCGCCCCGGCCTCCAGCCACGTGCCCACGTCCTCGTGCCCGACCCCGCCGGTGGGGACGAACGCCGTCCCGCGGAACGGGCCGAGCAGCGCGCGCATGTACGGCACGCCCAGCGGCCCGGCCGGGAACAGCTTGACCAGCCGCGCCCCCGCGTCGAGCGCCGTCGCGACCTCGGTGGCCGTCCCGGCGCCCGGCAGCGGCTCCAGGCCCGCGTCCAGCACCGCCCTGATCAGCGCGGCGTCGGTGTGCGGGCTGACGCAGTAACGCGCCCCGCAGGCCGCGGCCTGCTCCACCTGCCGCGGCGTGCGGATCGTCCCGGCGCCGAGCAGCGCGTCGCCGGGCAGCGCGGCCCGCAGGCCGCGCAGCGTGCCGGGCGCGTCGGGATGGTCGAAGGTGACCTCCATGGCGCGCAGGCCCGCCTCGTACAGGGCCGTGCCGACCGCCACGCCGTCGCGGTGGTCGGTCATGCGCAGGATCGCGACCGCTCCGGCCGCGCGGATGGCGTCGATCATCGCAGGATCCTCCTCGCCGGGGCGCCCCGCCGCGTCAGGTCGGAGGGGCGGATCAGGCAGACGTCGCCGGGCAGGGTGTGCTGGAACGCGCCCGCCCACGCCGCCTTGTCGACGGTCGTCGCCGGGTCGTCGCCGGCCAGCCGCGACGCCAGCAGCACGCCGAGGGCGGCGTCGCCCGCGCCGAACGCGTCCACCACGTCGGCCTCGTAGGCGCGGCCGGCGTACTCCGCGTCCGCGGTCACCGCGGTCACGGCGGTGGCGACGCGGCGTCCCGGAAGCTGGGACGTCTCCCGCAGGACCACCGTCTCGTGCCCGTACACCTCGATCGCGCGGCGCGCCAGCGTCACCTGGTCGGCGCCGGGGTCGGCGCCGGGCACCAGCCGCAGCAGGTCGTCGCGGCCCGCCAGCAGCAGGTCGACGTGCGGCAGCACCGCGCGCAGCACCGGGACGGCCTGCTCCCACGACCACAGCTTCGCCCGGTGGTTGACGTCGAACACCGTCAGGGACCCCGCGTCGCGTGCCGCGCCGAAGAACGCCGTGACCGCCCGCGCCGGACCCTCGCCCAGCGCGCACGTGATGCCGGTGCTCACCGCCGCCGCGGAACCCGCCACCAGGTCCTTCCAGACGAACGTGTCGGGCGACAGCAGTGTCATCGCCGTGCCGGACCGGTCGTACAGCACCTCGGCCGGACGCGGCGGAACGCCGTGCTCGACGAAGTACAGCGGGGCGCGGGCGCCGGCGTCCCAGTCGACCTGGGGGCGCACCCCGTACGCGGCGGAGTGCGCGGCGATCCGGCGGCCCAGCGGGTTGTCGGCCAGCCGGGTCGCCCAGGTCGCCGGGACGCCCAGCGCGGCGGCGGCGATGAGCGTGTTCAGCTCCGCGCCGCCGACGTGCACGGCCAGGTCGGCCGCCTGTTCCAGGCGTTGGTGGCCGGGCGCGGACAGCCGCAGCAGCGACTCGCCGAGCCCGACGACGTGGCGGGCACCCAGGTCAGTAGGGGCGGGATGGGGGGAAATGTCAGTCTCCTGTGGACCTCGGGACGAACAGGGCCGCCGCGGCGAGGATCACCACGCCGCGGATCAGGTCGGAAGCGGTGGCGGGCAGCTGCAGCAGCGTGAACGAGCTCTCCACCAGCGCCAGCAGCGTCACACCGCCGAGGGTGCCGGCCAGGCTGGCGCGGCCGCCCAGCAGTGAGGCGCCGCCGACGACCACCACGGTGATCGCCGACAGCTCCAGCCCCTGGCCCGCCGTCGGCGACCCGATGGTGGCGCGGGCGGCCAGCATCACCCCGGCCGCCGCAGCCAGCGTGCCCGCGATGGTGAACGCCAGCGTGATCGTACGCCGGACCGGGACGCCCGCCGAGCGGGCCGCGGCCGCGTCGCCGCCGACCGCGTGCACGTGCCGGCCGAACCGGGTGCGGTGCAGCAGCACGCCGACGACCAGGACCGCCGCCGCCAGCACCGCCAGCGCCAGGGGGAACGGCCCGAACCGGCGCATCCCCACCGCCGCCAGCGCCCGTGTGACCTGGCCGGCCGGCGTGGTGCTGACCAGGAACGCCACGCCCTGGATCAGGTAGAACGTCGACAGCGTCACCACGAACGCCGGGATGCGGGTGCGGGACACGATCAGCCCGTGCGCGGCGCCGATCGCCGCGCCCAGCGCCAGCATGGCGAGGATCGCCGGGATCGTCCGGATCGGATACCCGTCGATCAGCATGGCCGTCAGCAGCGCCGACAGCGTGGCGGTCGAGCCCACCGACAGGTCGATGCCGCCGGTCAGCACCACCACGTGCTGGCCGAGCGCCACCAGGCCGAGCACGACGGTCGCGGTCAGCACGTTGGCCAGGTTCGCCGCCGCCCAGAAACCGCCCGGCTCGGCGACGGTCAGCGCGGCGACCAGCAGCGCCACGATCGCCCAGGCGGCCAGGCCGGTGCGGGCCGCGGCCGACAGCGCGCCGGTGAGGTTCGGCCGCGCGGGCGCGGTGACGGCCGTCATGAGGCGGCCCTTCTCGTGCCGAGGGCCAGGTGCATGATGCGCTCCTCGTCGATCTCGTCTCCGGTCAGTTCGCCGCACACCCCGCCGTCCCGGCACACCAGCACGCGGTGCGCCAGGCCGGTCACCTCCGGCAGCTCGCTGGAGGCGAACACCACCGCCAGGCCCTCGGCGGCCAGCCCGGCGACCAGCCGGTAGATCTCCGCCTTGGCGCCCACGTCGATGCCGCGGGTCGGCTCGTCCAGCAGCAGCACCCGCGGCCGGGTGCGCAGCCACTTGGCCAGCACGATCTTCTGCTGGTTGCCGCCGGACAGCTGCCCGGCCCGCTGGTCGGGGCCCGACACCCGGATGCCGAACCGCTCGCGTTCCTCCTCGAACGCCGCCCGTTCGCGCGCCGCCGACAGCCAGCCGCCCGGCGCCACCGTCCGCAGGCTCGACAGCGTGGCGTTGGCGCGCACGGGCAGGTCCAGCACGAGCCCCTCGGTCTTGCGCTCCTCGGGCACCAGCACCATCCCGGCGGACACGGCGGCGTGCAGCGACGGACGCACCGCACGGCCGTCCACCTCCACCGTTCCCGCCGCGCGCGGCCGCACCCCCGCCAGCGTGCGCAGCAGACGGGACCGGCCCGACCCCAGCAGCCCGGCGATGCCGACGATCTCCCCGGCCCGGACGGTCAGGTCGAGCGCGGTGCCGCCCCCGGAGGGCACCAGGCCGCGCACGCGCAGCACCTCCGGCGCGCCGGCGGCGGGCACGGGAATGTCGGGGAACACCGCCTCGACGTCGCGTCCCACCATCTCCCGGACGATCCGGTCGACCGGGTAGTCGCCCACGGGCCCGCTGGACACCAGCGTCCCGTCCCGCAGGATCGTGACGTCGTCGGCCAGCGCCGCGACCTCCTCCAGGCGGTGGGTGATGTAGATGACCGCGACGCCCTCGGCGGTCAGCTCCCGCACCACGGTGTGCAGGGCGTCCAGGCCCTCGCCCGCCAGCAGCGCGGACGGCTCGTCCAGCAGCAGCACCCGGCTGCCGCGCACCAGCGCCCGCGCGATCTCCACCAGCTGCCGCGTCGCCGCCGACAGCGTCCCCGCGCGGGTGCGCGGGTCCAGGTCGCCCAGCCCGGCGCGGCGCAGCGCCGCGCGGGCGGCCGCCTGCTGCCGGTCGCGGCTGAGCAGGCCGCGCCGCGTGTGCTCCTGCCCGAGCATGACGTTGTCCAGCACCGACATGTCGGGCAGGACGGTCAGCTCCTGGTACACGGCCGTGACGCCGTGCGCCAGGGCCCGCCTCGGATCGTCGAACCGCACCGGGCGGCCGTCGATCCGCAGCTCGCCCTCGTCGGGGGGCTGGTTGCCGGTCAGGATGCGCACCAGGGTCGACTTGCCCGCCCCGTTCTCGCCGAGCAGCGCGTGCACCCGGCCCGCGCGGCACACCAGGTCCACCCCCGACAGGGCCGTCACCCCCGGGAACCGCTTGACCAGGCCGCGGGCCTCCAGCGCCGGTGCCGTCATCGCCTCTCCTCCCTGTACGCCGGCCGCCTGTACGCCGGCCGCGTCAGCACAGCTTGAGCCGCTTGAGCAGGTCCGCCGGGAGGGCGGACGGGACGGCCAGGTCGTCGCTGCACTCGGGTCGCGCGTACTGGTCGATCCGCCGGTCGGTGAACACGGCCGAGTCGACGTTGACCTGGCTGGGCACCGGCCTGCCCGCCAGCGCGTCCAGCGCCACGTCCAGGCAGCGCATGCTCTGCTCGGGCGGGAACGCGCTCAGCGCGAACGGCACGTTCTCGCCGCGCACCGCCTTGAGGAACGCGTTGGTGACGTCGCCGGTCACCGGCGGCACCGGCCGGCCCGCCTGGCTGTAGGCCTCGTACACGCCCAGATCCGTGATCGCCGAGTCCGACCAGATCGCCTTCAGGTCGGGGTGGCGGGCCAGCAGCTGCGCCGCCACGGTCTTGGACTTGGTGGCCGACCAGTCGGTGTTCTGCTTGGCGACGACCTGGATGCCCGGGTACTTGGTCGCGAAGATCTTCTCCGCCTGCGCCTTGGGCAGCTCTGCGGTCGGCACCCCGGCGATGCCGGACAGCATCGCGATCTTGCCCTGGCCGCCGATGCGCCGGGCGATCCACTCGGCCCACAGCGTGCCCTGCAGCTCGTAGTCGCGGGTCACCGTGCTCACCGCGCCCGAGCCCTCGCCCAGGCGGCCCGCGCACACCACGACCGGGATGCCCTGGCCGGCCGCCGCCCGCACCTGCCCGGTGATCGCGTCGCCCATCGGCACCACGACCAGCGCGTCCGGACGCTGCGCCACGAGCTGCTGGACGTTGTCGACCTGCCGGTTGACGTCGCCGTTGGCCGAGGCGTACAGCACCTTGGCGCCGCGCTGCCGGGCCCGGTACTTGAACGCCTCCTCGTTGGTCAGCGCCCAGGCGTTGGTCGGCCCCTGCGCGGCGAACGCGATGCGGTAGCCGCCGCCGGGCCGCTTCTTGGCGAACCGGGCGGTGTCGATCTCGCACACCTGCGACCGCCCGGGGGACAGGCCCTGCAGGCCGATCGCCTCACCGGCCTTGCGCCAGGTGTCGGCGTACTGCCGCCGCAGCGCCTGCGCCTGCGGGCCGTCGCAGTCGGCGGCGGCGCCCAGGCCGGTGCCCGGCGACTCGCGTTCGGTGCTGCACGCGGTCGCCGCGCCCAGTGTCAACGCACCGGCGGCGGTCACCGCGAGAAAGCGTCTGGTGAAATGCACGGCTCCTGCCTTCCTCGTCCACGCGCCCACGGATCACCCGAGTCGCCTGTGGGGGAACCCACACCCCGGGCTCAGTTGTCAGAGCCGCGTTGCCGCAGCCAGGTCGCCAGCAGGATCGCCGCGCCCTGCACGGCCAGTTGCCCGCCCGTCCCCGCGCCGAGCTGGATCATCCAGACGGTCAGCACGGCCAGCAGCGCCACACCGACCACCGTGTGGCCGACGTGACCGCGTCCGCCCGTCAGGGCGACGCCGCCGATCACGGACGCGGCCAGGGAGTTCAGGTCCAGGCTGCGCGACAGCTGCGCGTCCACGTGCCCGGCGTACCCGGCGCTGATCAGCCCGGCCAGCACCGCCAGCAACGCGCTGACCAGGTAGCCCGCCGCCAGCACCCGTCCGGTGCGGATGCCCGACAGGCGGGCCGCGCGCGGATTGGACCCGGTCGCGTACAGCCGTCGCCCGGCGCTCGTGCACGCCAGCACGACCGCCGCCACGGCCGCGATCGCCGCGAACAGCCACAGCGGCACCGGCACGCCGAGCCACCGGCCCGAACCCAGCGGCTGCAGCGCCTTCGGGATGTCCCCGGCGGCGGCACCCCGCGTCCACGCCGTGATCGCGCCCTGGACGAGCACGAACACCGCGAACGTCGCGACGAACGGCGGCACCCCGCGCAGCACGACCAGCCCCGCGTTCACCGCGCCGATCACCAGCCCGGCCAGCACCGCCAGCGCGATCGCGCCGGGCAGGCGGCCGCCGTCGCCGTTGGCGTTCAGCGCGACGATCACGGTCGTCAGGCCCATCACCGCGCCCACCGACAGGTCGATGCCGCGTCCCAGCAGCACCACCGTCTGGCCCACCGCCGTGACACCGATCAGCCCCGCCTGGAACAGCACCAGCCGCAGGTTGGCCTCGGAGTAGAAGCCGGGGGTCGCCACGGCCGCCGCGACCAGCACCAGCAGCAGGCCGCTCAGCGGCATCAGCGTCGCGGCCATCGCCATCGGCCGCGCCCGCCCGGCCGCGATCGTCTCGCTCGTCATGGACGCACCTCCACGGGTGTCGTGCAGAAGGCGGCGGCGATGCCCGCGTACAGGTCGACGGCCTGCCGCAGCGCGGTCACCGAGACCCACTCGTCGGCGGCGTGCGCGCGCCGGAGCAGACCGGGTCCGAACGCGGGCAGCACCGGAACGTTCCACGCCGGTTGCAGGAAGCTGGCGTCGGTCGTCCCCGGGAACATCGCGTCCGGCGGGACGTGTCCCAGCACCGCGCGGGCGGCCTCGCGGACGGCGGCGGGCAGCGGCCCGGACGGGTCCGCCACCGTGCCCGGCAGAAAGCCCTGCTCGTCGAACTCCACCCGCAGGTCGGCGCCCGTGCGCTCGGCCACGTCGGCGGCCAGCGCCTCGATCGGCCCGCGGACGTCGTCGCGCTCCATGCCCGGCAGCAGCCGCACCTCGGTGTCCACGCCCATCTGCCCGGGCAGCACGCCGTAGCCCACGCCGCCGCGGAAGGCCAGGCCGGTGTTGACCGTGGTCGTCCAGCCCTGGATGCCGTGCGGGTCCGGGGGAGAGGGCAGCGTCAGCCGCTCGGCCAGGGCGAGCGCGGCGTGCGCGGCGTCCACCCCCGCGTTGCGCGTTCCGGGCCGGCCGGACAGGCTCGAATGCCCCTGGCGGGCGTACGCGGTGACGCGCAGGCGGGCGATGCCCCGGCTGCCCAGATGCAGCAGGTCGTAGTCGGACTCCAGCCCGCCCGGCTCGCCGATCAGCACCGCGTCGGCCGGGGCGTCCCCGCCATCTCCTGGCAGGGCTTCGGCCAGGTACTGCGCGCCGTACCGGGCGCCGTCCTCCTCGTCGGCGGTGAACAGCAGCGACAGCCGGCCGGCCGCCGGGGCGCCGTCCCTGACCAGCCGGCCGGCCGCCACGATCATCGCGGCCAGGGCGCCCTTCATGTCCGCCGACCCCAGCCCGTACAGGCGGTCGCCGTCCAGGTCGGCGCCCAGCGGGTCCACCGACCACACCGCGTCCCCGACGGGCTTGGTGTCCATGTGGCCGCACAGCGCCAGATGCCGCCCGCCCGGGCCGAAGTCCAGCGTGAACAGCAGGTTGGGACGCCGCGGGTCGCGCGCCAGGACGCGCGGCGCGGGCAGCCCGTGCTCGGCCGCGAGCTCGGTGACCCTCTCGGCGACTCCGCCCTCGCCGCCCGGCGGGTTGGGGCTCGGCACCCGGATCAGCTCGCGGGCCAGCGCGACGACGTCCCCGCCGTTCACTTGTAGCGCTCCGCCCAGTCGTTGCCCTGCCAGGTCGTGATGGTCACCGGCTCCAGCCGGAACAGCCAGCGCCGCTTGTCCAGCGTCGGCTTCAGGTAGCGGGGGCCGTTCTCGCCCAGGTAACGCACGCTCATCCGCTCCGCGATCGGCAGCCAGCGGCCGTCCAGGCACGGCTCCTCCACCAGCTCCGCCCGGCACTGCGCGATGACCTTGCGCTGCGTGCCGGCCTCGTCCACGGTGATCGCGCACCGGCCGTCGCGTGCCAGGTGCCGCGCCCACGCCGACCGTTCGCGCGGCACCACCCAGAACGCCGAGCCGTCCCACTCGTGCCAGCACGGCACCACGTACGGCCAGCCGTTCTCGTCCAGGCACGCCAGCCGTGCGATGTGCCCCTCGGCCAGGAACGCGCTCACCTCGTCCTCGCCGAGCCTGCCGACCTTGCCGCGCCAGGCCTCTTCTCCGGGGTTCGGCTCGCTCATGAGATCTCCTCTGTCTGCTGCGGAGCCCGGTGTCCCAGCCGGGCCGAGAGCGTCGCGGCGGCGGCCAGCAGCCGCCGCGCCACGCCGGGCATCTCCTCGCGCGGGAACCGGTAGGCCGGCGCCGACACCGACAGCGCCGCCACCACCCTCCCGCCGTGGTCGCGGACGGGGGCGGCCACGCACCGCACCCCCTCCTCGTTCTCGATCTCGTCGATCGCGTAGCCGCGTTCGCGCACTTCCGCCAGCTCGGCGGCCAGCGCCTGCGCATCGATGATCGTGTTGGGGGTGCGACGCTCCAGCGGCCCCGCCAGGTAGTCCCGGACGACCTCATCGTCGGCGTGCGCGAGCAGCGCCTTTCCTATTCCGGTGCAGTGCAGCGGGTTCACGCTGCCCTCCACCGCCGCGGGCCGCACCGCCTGCGGGCTGTCGGTCTTGGCGATGTAGAGCACCTGCGCGCCGCGGCGCACGCCCAGGAAGCAGGTCTCCCGGGTCTGCTCGGTCAGCTCGCGCATCAGGTCCGCGGCCTGGGCGCGCACGTCCAGGCGGCCGAGGAAGCCCTGCCCCCACACCGCCAGCTGCGGGCCGAGGTCGTAGTGGCCGGACGCGTCGGCGCGCAGCACCTCGTGCGCCACCAGCACCTCCAGCAGCCGCACCACGGTGCCGCGCGGCACCCCCGTCGCCGTCACCAGGTCGGTGAGCCGGCGCGGCCCGCCGGTCGCGATCAGGTCGACCAGGGCCAGCCCCTTGACCAGAGCCTTGGCCGTCCCGGTCGCCTCGCGCGGTGTCCCGGCCGCCCCCGCCGGCGCGGCCGTGCCGGCGTGCGCGGGAAGCGCCTCGGAGACGGGTTTGGACGCCACGTCCATTTCAGGTCTGGACATGGCGTCCATTCCTACCAGAGCCGTTTTGACCTGCACAAGAGGCAGATTTGGGGCGGACATGTCACGCCCGCCGGGCGGCGCCCGTCTTCAGTGACGGCCGAAGCGACGGAAAGGAGAGATCGTGAACGTCGCGCTGTGGCTCGACCGCCCACAGGCGAGCGCGACCAGGTGCGGGCGCAGGGAGCGGCGCGACGTCCGGGGGCGGGCGGGATCGCCCGCCCACTGGACGGGCTTCCTGGCCGCGAACCGGGTCAGGCGCTGGTCACGGCGGCGTCCAGGCGCCGCAGGGCGTTGCGGACGACGTCCGGATCGGTCGTGGGCCAGAACGGCGGCAGCGACGCCTTGAGGAAGGTCCCGTAACGGGCCGTCGCCAGCCGCGGGTCGAGGATCGCCACCACCCCGCGGTCGCTCATCGACCGCAGCAGACGGCCCGCGCCCTGGGCGAGCAGCAGCGCGGCGTGCGTGGCGGCCACGGCCATGAACCCGTTGCCGCCCCGCGCCGCCACCGCCCGCTGCCGCGCCGACGTCACCGGGTCGTCCGGCCGGGGGAACGGGATCCGGTCCATGATCACCAGTTGCAGGGAGGGGCCGGGGACGTCCACGCCCTGCCACAGCGACAGGGTGCCGAACAGGCACGTCCGCTCGTCCTCGGCGAACCGCTTGACCAGCAGGGACGTGGAGTCCTCCCCCTGGCACAGCAGCGGGTGCGACAGATGGTCCTTCAGCTCGTCGGCGGCCTGCCGGGCGGCCCGCATGGACGAGAACAGCCCGAGCGTCCGCCCGCCCGCCGCCTCGATCAGCTCGGTGATCTCCGTCAGGTACGCGTCGGTCAGCCCGTCACGTCCCGGCTGGGGCAGGTGGCGCGCCACGTAGAGGATCCCGGCCTTGGCGTGATCGAACGGCGACCCCGCGTCCAGCCCGGACCAGGCCATCTTGTCGTCGTCCTTCGCGGCCTCGGCGGCCTTCCCGGCGTCGCCGGCGGCCGGGAGGGGCGCGTCCTTCTCCTCACCGCCGAGCGGAGGCAGCCCCCACTGCCGGGCCAGCGGCTCGAACGAACCGCCCAGCGTGAGCGTCGCCGACGTCAGGATCGCGGTGCGCCGGTCGAACAGCGTGGTGCGCAGCAGCCCGCCCACCCCGATCGGCGCCACGTGCAGGGAAGGCGGACGCCGCGGCCGCCCCTCCTGCGCGAACGGCTTGTCCAGCCACACCACGTCGAACCGCGCCGCGATCTCGGGGGTGAACGCGTCCAGCAGCCGTACGGCCGTGTCGTGCAGGTCTTCCAGCGACGAACGCGCGGCCTTGCGCGCCGCCATGTCCCCGGGGTCGTTCTCCTTGCGCTCAGGGCCCAGCGCCGTGAGGCAGGCGTGCGCGGCGTCCCGTACCGCGACCAGGGTGTTGCCCAGCGCCGGTGACAGGACGTCCATGCGGCCCGGCGGCATCTCCTCCAGCAGCAGGCCGAGCCCTTCGCCCGCCTCCTTGAGCCGGTCGGCGACGCCCTCCTCGACCAGCCGGCCGCAGCGCCGCGCCGCGACCTCGACGGCCGTCGCGCTCAGGTCGTCGGTGGCCACGGAGGTGACCCGGTCCACCAGCTCGTGCGCCTCGTCGACGATCACCACGTCGTGCTCGGGCAGGACCTGGAAGTCCTCCAGCGCGTCGATCGCCAGCAGCGCGTGGTTGGTCACCACGATGTGCGCCTCGCCCGCCTCGGCTCGCGCCTGCTCGGCGAAGCACTCGGTGCCCTGCGGGCAGCGCTGCGCCCCCAGGCACTCGCGCGCGGTCACCGACACCTGGCGCCACGCCTGCTCGCTCACGCCCGGCACCAGCTCGTCGCGGTCACCGGTCGTCGTCTCGTCCGCCCACTCGTTCAGCCGCTTGACCTGGCGTCCCAGCACCGACAGCTGCTGCGGGTCGAACAGCCCGCCCTCCTCCGGCTCCTCGGGCGCGCCGGTCTGCACCCGGTGCAGGCACAGGTAGTTGCGCCGCCCCTTGAGGATCGCGAACTTGGGCTCCACGCCGAGCAGCGGCGTCAGCGCCTCCGCCAGCCGCGGCAGATCCCGGTCGACGAGCTGGCGCTGCAGCGCGATCGTCGCCGTGGACACCACCACCGTCGTGTCCTTGTCGACCGCGTGGCGGATCGCCGGAACCAGGTAGGCCAGCGACTTTCCGGTACCGGTGCCCGCCTGCGCCGCCAGGTGCTCCCCGGACGCGATGGCCTTCTCCACCGCCTCGGCCATCCGCACCTGCCCCGGCCGCTCCGCCCCGCCGACGGCCTCCACGGCCGCGGCCAAGAGCGTGGCGACGTCCGGGAGCGGAGCGTCTCTGACGGCGTCGGACAGCAGATCAGGGGCAGGCACGTCGCCCAACGCTACCGTTCCCGGCGCCCCCTCGGGAGCGGGACGCTCAACGCCCCTGGGTGCACGAGCAGCCGCGGGCATCGGCCAAGATAGGGGTCGTGTCTGCTGAAAGAGAAGTCCTGACCTGGGAGTTGTTCGGGCAGGCGAGCCGTGAGCTGGCGCAGGCGGTCGCCGACAGCGGCTACCGGCCCGACCTGATCCTGTCGATCGCCCGGGGCGGCCTGTTCGTCGCGGGGTCCCTCGGTTACGCGCTGGACGTCAAGAACCTGCACGTCATGAACGTGGAGTTCTACACCGGCGTCGACCAGCGCCTCGACATGCCGGTGATGCTGCCCCCGGTGCCCAACGCCGTCGACCTGTCGGGCGCCCGCGTCCTGGTCGCCGACGACGTCGCCGACACCGGCGCCACCCTCAAGCTGGTCCGGGACTTCTGCGCCGACCACGTGGCCGACGTCCGCTGCGCCGTGATCTACGAGAAGCCCCGCACCATGGTCGAGTGCGAGTACGTGTGGCGCCGGACCGACCGCTGGATCAACTTCCCGTGGTCCACGCTGCCGCCGGTGGTCCAGCACGAACGCCAGGTGCTCGACGCCTGACGCGCGGAGTTATCCACAATCTGTGACGGGTCTGTCGCGGTGGGTGAGCGGGCTGCGAACCTCGATGGCATGACGGACACAACGACGGGGCCGCTGGTCATCCGGTCGCCCCAGGACGCCATCGCCGCCGTTCCCTACCTGCTCGGATTCCACCCCGCCGACAGCCTCGTGGTGGTCGGCTTCGACGGCCCGCACAACACGTGCGCCCTGCGGCTGGACTTACCGACCAGCCGCACGGGCTGCGAACGCACCGCCGGCGTCCTGGCCCGCAACGACTTCCGTCGCGCCCTGGTGCTCGGCTACGGCCCCGCCGACCCGGTCGCCCCCGCGGTCGCGGACGTCTGGGAGACGCTGACCGCCAAGGGCGTGGAGGTCGTCGAGGCGCTGCGCGTCGCCGAGGGGCGCTGGTGGTCCATGACCTGCGTCGACCAGCGCTGCTGCCCGCCCGAAGGCCGCCCCTACGACATCACCGCCAGCGCGGTCGCGGCCCAGGCCACCCTCGCCGGGCACGTCGCCCTCCCGGACCGGGACGAACTCGCCCGCTCGGTCGCCCCGCTGGACGGCCCCGTCCGCGCCGCGATGCGCCAGGCCACCGACCGCGCCGAACGCCGCTTCCTCGCCTGGGCCCGCGAGGGCCTGTCTCCGGCACGCATACGCTCCCGCATGGCCGAGGAAGGCGTCACCCTGCTCGCCGACCTATCGGCCCGCGACTCCCCTCCCAGCGACGACGACGTCGCCTGGCTCGGCGTCCTGCTGACCAGCATGCGCGTCCGCGACGAGGCCTGGGTCCGCATCGACGAGGACGCGGCGGGGGCCGACATCGACTTCTGGCGGTACGTGCTGCGCCGCGTCGAGGAGCCCTACGTACCCGGCCCCGCCTGCCTGCTGGCCTTCGCCGCCTTCACCGTCGGCGACGGCGGCCTGGCCAACGTCTCCCTCGACCGCGCCGCCCGCGCCGACCCCGACTACTCCATGGCCGCCCTGCTCCGCGACATCATCGCCGCGGGCATCCCACCCTCCAAGGCCCGCCTGGGCATGACCCCCGAAGAACTGGCCAGAGCCTACGCCGACCACGACACCCCCGACCCCTGACGCGATGATCGCCCGCGCCCCCGGCGGCCGAGGTCTCTCCGCCCGAATCCGCACGACCTCCGGACCCCTCTGTCCGGCGATTCCCCGCGACATGCCCGTCACGAGGACCCGCCGATCGGCGACCAGGCCGCGGCTCGAGAGGCCGCAGGCGCACCCGCCGGCGCCTGCGGCCTCGCGGCAACAGCATCGCCACGGCTTTCGGTGAACATTCGGGGTGCCGGAACCCTACGGGGGTGTAGTACGTTGGCCGAATCGTAAGCGTATGACGTACTCCTAAAAGGCGGCTTCATGGGCATCAGCTCCGAACACGACCTCGCCGACTTCCTGATCACCTACACCCGGGAGATGGCCGTCTCCGACGAGGACCCCGGCACGATCCTCGACCGCTACTTCGTCCCGGACTTCGAGTACCGCAACGACGGACTGGTGATCGACCGGCAACGGATGATCGACCACGTCCGCCCCGTACGCAGGAACGTCGACGCGGCGCACATGGCATCCGGCGACCGGCCGGCCGTCGAGATCCACGAGGCGTTGCTCTCGGGCGACCGCATAGCCGCGCGGTGGACCCTTCGCACCAGGCTGCGCAAGGGCAAGACCTTCGCCGCGGAGATCTACATGTTCGGCCACCTGGCCCCCGACGGCCGGATCCGGCGCATCGACCAGATCACCAGAGAACTCACCGAAGACTGACCCACTCCGCCAACCGCCGCCCCCCGGTCTCTCCACCACTCCCGACTGAACACCGGCATCAAGCCGACCAGCCAGAGTTCGCGGACCCGCGGCCGCGGTCGGCCGCGCGAGACCCGCCGACACGCTCCCGCCCAGCGCCGAGCCGAGCCGAGGACATCGCGGTTTCAACCGCGCATGCCAAGACGCGACATGACCAACAACCTGGGGCCTGCGACTGGACTTGACCGACCTCGGCTTCGCGGGCGCGGAGCCCGGCGCGGGCGGCGGGGCGGCGGGCACGACCTCGGCGATGCGCACGGCTCGTGAGGGGTGTCTCCAGCGCTGGGCCGGAGCCTCGCCGAACCGCGTGTCACCGGATCGACGGGGAGCCGATGAAGACTAGGTCCGCTGGCGTGAGGTGGCGGCGAGCGAGCCGAGGAGGATGAGGGCCTCACTGCTCGCCGAGGTCGGCTCCGCGTGGTAGACGACGAGTTCCTGGCCGGGGCTCGATCGGACGGCGAAGCTCTGCATGGTCAACGTCAACGCGCCGACCTGGCGGTGGTGGAAACGCTTGCGTTCGAGGGCCTTGCCGCGAGCGTCGTGACGGGCCCAGAGGTCGGCGAACTCGGGGCTCCGTTCGAGCAGCTCGGTGAGCACCTGCCGCACCCGCGGGTCGTCGGGCGCCTCGCCGTAGCCGAGGCGGAAGCCGGCCACGGAGTTGCGGGCGACGTCATGCCAGTCCCGGTAGAAGGCCCGCGCGGCCGGGTCGGTGAACACGATGTGCATCAGGTTGCGCGAGTGCGACCAGTCGTCGAAGAGCGCGTCGGCGATGGCGTTGGACGCGAGGACGTCGTAGGCACGGTTGTAGACGATGGCCGGGTTGTGCGGCCAGGCGTCCATGAGCTGAAGGAGGCTCGGGTCGACGCGGTCGCTGGCGGGGGCGGTCCGGGCGCGCGGGCTGAGCCCGGCCAGGCGGAACAAATGCTGGCGGCCGTCCTCTCCCAGGCGCAGGGCCGCCGCCAGCGCGTCGATCACCTGCGCCGACGGTGAACGTTCACGGCCCTGTTCCAGGCGGATGTAGTAGTCGACGCTGACCCCGGCCAGCGACGCCACCTCCTCGCGCCGCAGCCCCGGCACCCGCCGGTACCCGGTGCTGGGGAGGCCCGCCTCGTCCGGGGTGACCTGTGCCCGCCGGGCCCGCAGATAGGCGCCGAGATCGGAGCGTGTCATGCCCGCCATGGTAGGTCGCGGGGCGCCCGGCTTCCTGGGTGCGCTACTCCCACGAGGACGGCGCCCTCCCATACGCCGCGCGACTCCGCCAACGTCGTGGCCATGGCCACGAACCAACCGACAACACCCGACCCGTCCGACCACAAGGTCGTCCTCGTCACCGGGGCCAGCAGCGGCATCGGCGAGGCCGTCGCCGCCCGCCTCGTACGCGAGGGGCACCATGTGGTCGCGGGCGCGCGACGGACCGCCCGTCTGCGGGAACTCGCCGAACGTACGGCGGAGGCCGCCGCCCGCTCCGGCGGCGGCCTGCACCCGGTGCGGCTCGACGTGACAGACCGCGAGGACTTCGCCGCCTTCGTGGAGTTCGCCAAAGAGCGTTTCGGACGGGTCGACGTCCTGGTCGGCAACGCCGGGGTCATGCCGCTGTCGCGGCTCGACTCCCTCCTGGTCGACGAGTGGGACCGGATGATCGACGTGAACGTCCGCGGGCTGCTGCACGGCATCGCCGCGACCCTGCCCGTCTTCACCGCACAGGGCGGAGGGCACTTCGTCACGATCGCGAGCATCGGCGCACACGAGGTCGTGCCCACCAGCGCCGTCTACTCCGGTACCAAGTACGCCGCCTGGGCGATCACCGAGGGCCTGCGCCAGGAGTCCGACCCCTCGATCCGGGTCACGACCGTCTCGCCCGGGGTGGTCACCTCCGAACTCGCGGACTCCATCACCGAGCCCGGCGCCGCGGAGGCCATGCGCACCTACCGTGCGCATGCCATGGAACCGGACGCCATCGCCAGGGCCGTCTCCTATGCCCTTGCACAGCCGGCCGACGTCGACGTCAACGAGATCGTCGTCCGGCCGGCCCGCCAACGCTGACCGCATCCACCACCGATAAGGGATTCCATGACCATCCCCCAGAACCGCACGCCCCTCCCTGCCTCCTGGGACCTGACCGGACGGGTCGCGGTCGTCACCGGCGCCGCGCGCGGCATCGGCCACGCCACGGCCGTCCTGCTGCGCGACCGCGGCGCCCGGCTGGTCGTCACCGACCGCTCCGAGGCCGTCGAGGAACTCGCCGCCGCCGATCCCGGCAACGTGGCCGCGCTCGTCGGGGACGTCGCCGACGAGGAGGTCGCGCGATCGACCATGCGGCTGGCCACCGACCGGTTCGGTCGGCTCGACATCCTGGTCAACAACGCGGGCCGCACGCTCAACAAGCCGATCACCCAGACCACCGTCGAGGACTTCGAGGGCATCCTGCGTGTCAACGCCCGCGGCAACTTCGTCCAGGCACGCGAGGCCTTCCGCGTCATGGAGGCCGGTGGCGGCGGCGCGATCGTCTCGATCGCCTCCGTCTCCTCGGTGGTCGCCTTCGAGACGCAGACCGCGTACGCCGCGTCCAAGGGCGCCCTGGCCCAGATCACGCGCGTGCTGGCCGTCGAGGGCGGTCCCAAGGGCATCCGCTCGAACGCCGTGCTCCCCGGGGTGATCGACACCGACATCATGGAGGGCGTCGTCGAGAACGGCCGCGAGATGCTCGCCTCGTTCGGCCCGGCTCACCCGATCGGCCGGATCGGCCGCCCCGAGGAGGTCGCCGAGACCGTGGCCTTCCTGGCGTCCGACGCCGCCAGCTTCGTCACCGGCGCCCTCGTCGCCGTCGACGGCGGCTGGACCGCCCGGTGACCAGACCTCTTCCGTCGCCCAGGCGGCCCCGCCCCCCGTTGCCTCCGCCTCCCACGTGAGGCCGGCCGTCAGGACAACCGGCGGGTCCCGCCTCAGGGCAACCCGCAATTCCCCATCTCGACGAGCCAACCGACGCGCGGCGCGCCTGCCATGGCGCCTGTACCCCGTCGCCCCACCGGCAAGTCACCTGCCGCAGCACCGGCCCCAGCGTCAGGGTGTGGTGCAGCTGCGGTGCTCGGTCCACCAGACGAAGGTTCTGGTGCGAGCACCCGAGGCTCTCGGCCACACCTCCGCGTCGGCGACTCAAGCGTGCGCCGAAGGCCCGGCAGGAGGCGGGACGCAGTCCACCGGGCGGAGGTCCAAACCGAGGCCAAGGCGAGCCATTCGGGGCCGCGAATGTGTAAAGCGACAGAGTGGGGCATAGAGGGAGCAGCGATCCCGAATTAAAGGAGGCTGGACTGTGACCGTCACCGGAATCATCACGGCCATTGTGATCGGCGCCATCATCGGTGCGCTCGGTCGACTCGTGCTGCCCGGCCGGCAGCCCATCGGCATGCTGATGACCATCGTCGTGGGGATCGTGGCCGCCCTGGTGGGCACCGCGATCGCCCGTGGCGTCGGCGTGGCCACCACGGCCGGCGTCGACTGGATCGAATTGGTCTTCCAGGTCGGTCTGGCCGTCATCGGTGTCGCCGCCGTCGCCGCCTTCCAGCGGCGCGGCCAGCGCGGCGTCCGTCGCTGACCCGCCGATAAGCGGTCTGTGGAAGCACCCCGGCAACGGTTCGCCGTTTTCACCGCCGACGAACTGAATATCGAGTGAGGTTCGACTCCTCCCGCGAGCAGGTCATGTCGCCTCGTCCCGCCCGTACGCCCCAGCCGAGTACGCGGCCACACGGGAGCCACGCGACCTGATGCTCGCCGCCGGGAGCCACTGGACGCGGCCACGTTCACCGTGGCCGCGTCCAGCCGTGTTGCGGGGAACTGGTGCAGCCCGATGGGTACGGCGTGTCAGCGTCCCAGCTCGGCACCGCCTACCTGCGTGGCTACATACACAGCCCCGTGACCACGAGACACCGCAGCGGCACGCTCGCCCCGAACGAGCGGTGCGCGGACTCCAGAGACGTGCATCAAGACCGATGCGACGCCCCCTCTATGCGCTCGAGCCCGCCGTCTCCCGGCGGCGCGTGAGGTTGAGCTGAAGTCCGCCAGGCACGTAGCGGCCCCGCCGTCAGCCAGAACGTGATCTCACGGGGGATGCTCTACGGCCGTAAACGCTCGAAGAAGCCCTGGTAGCCGCAGGGACGGGCAGAACTGCCCGGCTCAACCCGTTCAGGCTTCTCTGGCTTCTACAGGCTGCCACCCACACCAGACGATTGGACCGCGCGCTCTACGCAAGAGGTCACGCCCCTGGTGTCGAAAAGCGTCAACGGCCGCGCCCCGAACGCTCCCCACATCGGAGAGCGGCCCCGCCGTAGGTTGCTCAGCAGTGCAGCGTCGACTGCCCCGCCGCCGGAGAGCTGGAGCGCAGCGTCCAGCGCGAGATTCGGTGAACCGCGTCTCGCGTCTCGCGGGTCTGGGTGCCGTCACCGAACACCGGGCCCGCCGCAGACGAACTCACCCCGGCCTTGGGTCAGAGGCATGCAGGGTGACCGTGAAGCCGCCGATTCGGGGTGGCTGCAACATCCGGTGGACGAAGGGGACCTGCGCGGAGCGTGGGGGAGCCGTCAGGCGAGGAGCTCTTCGGCGGTGTCGATGGTGGCGGCGCGCTGTACCCAGCGTTCGAGCTGGTCGAGGTCGTTGCAGTTGGTGACGCGGTCGCGGATGTGGTCCGGAACGGCGATGCCACGGGCCTCCAGCACGAGCAGCACCGACCTGGCCTCGCCCTCGGCCCGACCCTCAGCCCGGTGGGTGATGGCGAACTCCGACTTCCACTCGTAGTTGTCGAGCTTCACAGTCTCCTCCAGGAGCTTGCGGGCGGTGTCAGAGAACCGCGACATCACGTAGTCATGGTACAACGCACCGGTGTCACCGGTGAGGGCGTCGAGGGCGGCAGAGAGGCTGCTGACGACGGCTCTGGCGTGCGGGCCGTCGGCATGGGCGGGGGCGCTGAGCACGGCGAGTTCGGGGAGGCGGCAGGCCGTGGCCGGGTCGGTGATGGGAGGCAGGATCTCGGGATAGACGGTCAGGGGCTTGAGCACCCAATCGGGGTGGCCCATGTCGATCGGGGCGGCGCAGCTTCGCGCGGTGGCCTGGTCGGGGCAGAACACCAGCAGCGTCACCGGGCATCTGCGGCGCAGGCGCAGCAGGGCCAGGTAGGCGGGCCAGCTGAACGTCTTCTCCTCCCGGGCCCGCAGCTGTGACTCCACCACGACGCCGAGACTGGGCGTGTCGGGGTCGTTCAGCAGGACGGTGGCGTCGCAGCGCAGCTCGGCCGGATGAGTGTCGGCATAGGTCTCCGACGTCAGGGTGGCCTGGACGTCGCCGGGCACATCGAGGCCGAAGACGCTGCGCAGTAGTTCGGGGACGAGCTGCGGCCGGTTACGGACCATCTCCAACGGCAGCTCGTGATCTGAAGTCGGCACGCGCTGCAAACTATCAGTAATCAATCACTCACAATGTGTTCATGTCGCATCTGGTGGCCAGTCGCGTCGGAAGGGCCTCCTGGCTGGGCTGCGGCCGGCTCTGAGGGGCCTCTGAGCAGGTTGACGCCTGCTGTGGTGATGGGCGGCGGAGTTGTCGCCCTGGTGGTTCGCATGGGGGCGGGGGCGGTGCTGCGGGGATTCGTTCGGATGACGGGGTGCGTGGTGGGCGCTGGTTTCCCAATTGGTTAGTTAACCGGTTGGTGAGGGACATCGATCAATTGAGCGTTACGTTCGCCGCGCTTGCCGACCCGACGCGGCGGGCGATTCTGGCGCGGTTGGCGTAGGGGGAGGCCACGGTCGGTGAGCTGGCCGAACCGTTCGACCTGAGTGCGCCGGCCATCTCCAAGCACCTGAAGGTGCTGCAGAAGGCGGGGCTCGTGGAGCAGGGGCGGCAGGCGCAGTGGCGTCCCTGCCGCTGCGCCCGGAGCCGCTGCGCGAGGTGGCCGAGTCGATGGCGGTGAGGCGCCGTTCAGGGGCGAGTACCTGGAGGTCGTGCTGCCCCGGCGGCTCGTGCGGACGTTGGTCTTCGACGTGGAGCCGGTCAACGGCGGGCCCGCAGCCGTTGAAACGATCACCCTGGAGGAGGTCGGCGCCGGGACGAAGGTCGTCCACCACACCCGCTTCCCGTGGCAGGAGGCGCTGGACGCCGCCCTGTCGCAGGGCATGTCGAAGGGCGTGCTGGAGCAGGTCGACCGGCTCGCCGCGCTGCTGACCGCGACCGCCTGACGACGATGGCGGCCGAGGAACGCACCGCGACGCCGGCCGGGATCGCGGCCTGGGTGCTGCAGATCCTGCTCGGCCTCGCCATCGCGGGGGCCGGAGCGGCCAAGCTCGCCGGCGACTTCGGCATGGTGCGGATGTTCGACGACATCGGTACCGGGCAGTGGCTGCGGTTCGTCGTCGGAGCGCTGGAGGTCGCCGCCGCGGTGGGGCTGATGGTTCCGCGGCTGCGCGCTCTCGCCGCGTTCTGCCTGCTGCTACTGCTGATCGGCGCCACCCTGGTCAACCTGACGGTGCTCGACAGCAATCCGCTCAGCGCCATCGCCTTGGCCGCCCTGGCATCGGGCATCCTGCTGCTGCGGCGCCAGGAACTCCCGTTCAGACCGAAACGCTGATGGGGAGTGGCCCACGCCCAGACGCGCGGGCTGAACGGTCAGGAGACGGCTTGGCCGGGGGTGCCGGGGTCTATGCGGCGGTCGCGGTTGCGTTCGTTCCAGGCGCGCATGCGGTTGGGGTAGCCGACGATCTGGACGTCGTAGACGGGGAGCTTCAGGTCGCGGGCCACCTTGGCGATCACCTTGGGCGAGCCGACGCGGCGGCGGGTCCACTCGCCGTCGTGGGCGACGGCGACCGCGGTGGTGTCGGTGGCGAACGTCTCGGGCTCGACGTAGAACTCCACGCCCTGGCGGCTGCGCGCGAAGGCGATCAGTGCCTCGATGTCGGCGTCGGTGGCCTCACGGTCCAGCCTGGTGACCGATGCGCCGCGGTTTTTGCGGATGCCGAAGCGGTCGCGGAACCTCATCGCCGTCCCCGTCGTCTGGTGCCGCCCCGGAGCGGTTCCGGGACGCATACGCGTAAGACGATAACGCCCCTCCCATCGAACGGGTTCCCGACACAGGCACGTATGTCCGCCTGTGGTGCGGGGACCCCGGCTTACACTGCTGGCCCGGGCAGAAGATCATTTACAGGGGGGTGCGGTGACCGGTCGGCGCTGGACGGCCATGATCCAGAAGTCGGCCGCGGCGGTCGCCGTGCTGGCGTCGTTCGGATGGCTGAGCACGCTGGCCCCGACGGGCACGGGGCCGTCCATCCCCGTCGCGGTTCCGGCGCCGAAGCCCGCGCCCACCCCGACTCCGACGCCTGAGCCGCCTCCGGTGGACTGCGCGCGGGCCAAGTGCGTGGCGTTGACGTTCGACGACGGGCCGATGCCCGGTACCGGGAAGCTGCTGGACATTCTGGCCCAGCAGCGCGTCAAGGTCACGTTCTTCCTCATCGGCAGGAACGCCGCCACCTATCCCGACCTGGTGCGGCGGGAGGCGGCCGAGGGGCACGAGCTGGCCAACCACAGCTGGTCGCACGTCGACCTGGGGCGTGCCTCCAGCGCGAAGGTGGAGAGCGAGCTGTCGCGCACGCAGGACGCGATCCGCAAGGCGAGCGGGGTGACGCCCCTGCTGATGCGTCCGCCCTACGGGTCCACGGATACCACGGTGGCGGGCGTCGCCAAGCGGATGAAGCTGGCGCAGGTGCTGTGGGCCGTCGATCCGCTCGACTGGCAGGTGCGGAACACCGGGACGGTCGAGCGCCGGGTGCTCAAGGGGGTGCGGCCGGGGATGATCGTGCTGATGCACGACATCCATTCGACGACGGTGAAGGCCGTGCCGCGCATCATCGAGCGGCTCCGGGCTGATGGATACACGTTCGTGACGGTGTCCCAGCTGTTCGGGAAGTCGATGACGCCCGGTAAGGAGTACACCGAGCTGGAGCAAGAGACGCCGGAGCAGCCGGGGCAGGTCTCCGACCGGAGGTGACGCCCGTCCCCCTTATGGAGGGGGAGGGAATCAGGGGCGGCTCAGGGGTGTCCCCGATTCCGGGCGAGCGGCGGGGCACCGACGATGAAGGGCATGGAGAGCACTTACGCCACCGGGCACCTGCGGGTGTCGGACGCGGAGCGGGAGCCGGTCATCGCGCGCCTGCAGGACGCCTACGCCGAAGGGCGCCTGGAGCACGCCGAGTTCGACATGCGCATGCACCTGGCCATGACGGCCAAGACCCGGAGCGATCTGGCGGCGGTGACGCGCGACCTGACGCCGGGCCCGGCGCTGCCGGCGGCGGAGGGGGAGCCGACGGGCGAGGAGCGGCTCGCGGCGGCGCTCGCGCACTTCGGCGGATACCTGACGCTGTTCGTGGCGCCGCTGGTGCTGATGCTGGTGTACGGCAGGAAGTCGCCGTACGTGCGGCGGCACGCGGCCGAGGCGGTGAACTTCCAGCTCACCGTGCTGGCGGTGACGATCCTGACGTTCGGCGTCGGGGCGCTGCTCTACACGATCACCTGGGTGGTGGCGGGCGTCGCGGCCGTCCACGCGCTGGTGGGGCAGCCGTTCCGCTACCCGTGGATCCTGCGGCCCGTCAAGTGACCTCGTCCAGGCCGTCCAGCGCGGGCAGGCCGTCGATGCTCGTGGCGTTCTTTTCTGCCTGGTAGGCGCTCAGCTTCTCGGGGGTCTTGCGCGCCGCCCAGTCCTTGAGCATGTCGCGGTCGCCGGCCGGTTCCATGTAGGGGACGCCGTAGCCGCAGGAGTCGGCGATCCGGTCGACGGCGACGACGATGATGGCGCGGCTGCCCGGGGTGTCGACGGGGAAGTGGCGGGCCAGATCCGGCCACTGCGGGGAGCCGGGCGTCACGACGCGTCCGGTGCCGTACAGCCGCAGGATGTTGGGCGTGCGGCCGAACGAGCAGAACATGACCGTGATGCGGCCGTTCTCGCGCAGGTGCGCGATGGTCTCCGCGCCCGAGCCGGTCAGGTCGAGGTATCCGACGGTGCGGTCGTCGAGCACGGCGAAGGTGTCGGCGTAGCCCTTGGGCGAGACGTTCACATGGCCGTCCGCGGGGGCGGTGGCCACGAAGAACATCGGCTGGGCGACGATGAAGGCGCGCAACCGCTCGTCGATGCGGTCGTAGATCTTTCCCATCGTCTCCTCCCTCCTTGTGACGACGCTAACCCCACGGATATGTGGACGATACATGGGATGATCGATTTACTGTGTGCGTGGGGGAGGACTGATGACCGAGCTAGCGATCAGAGACGATCACCAGCGTGCGGTGGAGGCGCTGCGCCGGTCGTACGACGCCATTCCGGCGGGGACGCCGGTGCGGCTGGCGAAGAAGACCTCGAACCTGTTCCGCTGGCGGGACCCGTCGGACGCGCCCGGGCTGGACGTGTCGGGGTTCGACAAGGTGCTGAGCGTCGACCCGGAGGCGCGCACCGCCGACGTGCAGGGCATGACCACCTATGAGGACCTGGTGGACGCGACCCTGCCGTACGGGCTGATGCCCACGGTGGTGCCGCAGCTGAAGACCATCACGCTCGGCGGCGCGGTGACCGGCCTCGGCATCGAGTCGACGTCATTCCGGCTCGGCCTGCCGCACGAGGCGGTGCTGGAGATGCAGGTGCTGACCGGGGACGGCCAGATCGTCACCGCCACCCGCGACAACGAGCACTCCGACCTGTTCTTCGGGTTCCCCAACTCCTACGGGACGCTCGGCTACTCGCTGCGGTTGAAGATCGAGCTGATCCCCGTCAAGCCGTACGTGCGGCTGCGGCACCTGCGGTACGGCTCGGCGGAGGCGTGCGCGAAGGCGATCGCCGAGCTGAGTGAGGCGAAGGAGTACGAGGGCGAGCCGATCGACTTCCTCGACGGCACGGTGTTCGGGCCGGGCGAGGCGTACCTGACGGTCGGGTCGTTCGCCGACAGCGCGCCCTACACCTCCGACTACACCGGCCAGAAGATCTACTACCGGTCCATCCAGGAGCGGTCGGTGGACTTCCTGACGGTGCGCGACTACATCTGGCGCTGGGACACCGACTGGTTCTGGTGCTCGCGTGCGTTCGGCGTCCAGCATCCGCTGGTGCGCCGGGTGTGGCCGGACAAGGCCAAGCGGTCGGACGTCTACCGCAAGCTGGTGGCCTACGACCGGCGGTTCCATGTCGTCGCCCGGATCGACCGGTGGCGGGGGGAGCGTCCCCGCGAGGACGTCATTCAGGACATCGAGGTTCCGGTGGAGCGGCTGCCGGAGTTCCTCGACTTCTTCCACGACAAGGTGGGCATGAGCCCGGTGTGGCTGTGCCCGCTGCGCGCGCGCGACCGCTGGCCGCTGTACCCGCTGGAGCCGGGCCGCACGTACGTCAACGTCGGTTTCTGGGGGACGGTCAGGCTGCCTCCGGGGAAGATACCCGAGTACCACAACCGGCTCATCGAACGTAAGGTCGCCGCGCTTGACGGGCATAAGTCCCTCTACTCGACTGCTTTTTACAGCCGTGACGAGTTCTGGCGGCACTACGACGGGGAGACCTACCGACGGCTCAAGGAGACGTACGACCCCGACAAGCGCCTGCTGGACCTCTACGACAAGTGTGTGCGCGGGCGCTGAGCCGCGCCACCGGGGGGATGCCCCGGCGGAGCCGGGGCTCGGCCCGGCTCGGGGCGGAGAGACAGGAGGAAGAACATGACGCTGGCCAGGGTCTTCGAGGAGCTCGTCGGGCCTGACGCGCCAGTGGAGTTCGTCGCGTACGACGGGTCGCGGGCGGGCAGTCCGGGGGCCGACATCCGCTTCGAGGTGCGTTCCCCGTACGCGGTGTCCTACCTGGTGCACTCGCCGGGTTCTCTTGGGCTGGCTCGGGCGTACGTCAGCGGGCACCTCGACGTGCACGGCGACATGTACACCGCGCTGTCGACGATGCAGCAGGCGCTGGGTGACGTGTCGTGGGGGGACAAGGCCAGGATCCTCGGAGAGGTGGTGCGCAACCCGCTGCTGCGCGCGGCGGTCAGCCGCCGTCTGCCGCCGCCGCCCCAGGAGGCGCCGTTCAGCCGGGTGCCGTCCTGGCTGCGCCACTCCAAGCGGCGCGACGCCAAGGCCATCTCGCATCACTACGACGTGTCCAACACCTTCTACGAGTGGGTGCTGGGGCCGTCGATGGCCTACACGTGCGCGTGCTTCCCCCGGGAGGACGCCACCCTGGAGGAGGCGCAGTTCCACAAGCACGACCTGGTCGCCAAGAAGCTCGGCCTGCGGCCGGGCATGCGGCTGCTGGACGTGGGCTGCGGCTGGGGCGGCATGGTGATGCACGCCGCCAAGGAGTACGGGGTGAAGGCGCTGGGCGTCACCCTGTCCAAGCAGCAGGCCGAGTGGGCGCAGAAGGCCATCGCCGACCGCGGCCTGTCGGAGCTGGCCGAGGTGCGGCACCTGGACTACCGGGACGTGGAGGAGACCGGGTTCGACGCGGTCAGCTCGATCGGACTGACCGAGCACATCGGCAAGGCCAACCTGCCGTCGTACTTCTCCTTCCTGTACGACAAGCTCGTGCCGGGCGGCCGGATGCTGAACCACACCATCACCCGGCCCGACAACCTGGCGCCGGCGATGAAGCCGGGCGGGTTCATCAACCGGTACGTGTTCCCCGACGGTGAGCTGGAGGGCCCGGGGTACATCCAGTCGAAGATGAACGACGCGGGCTTCGAGATCCGTCACCAGGAGAACCTGCGCGAGCACTACGCCCGCACCCTCGCGGGCTGGTGCCGCAACCTGGACGCGCGCTGGGACGACGCCGTCGCCGAGGTCGGCGAGGGCACCGCCCGGGTGTGGCGGGTGTACATGGCCGGCTGCATCATCGGTTTCGAGCGCAACTGGATCCAGCTGCACCAGACGCTTGGCGTCAAGCTCGACGCCAAGGGCAACTCGCACATGCCGCTGCGTCCCGACTGGGGCGTGTGACCCGCACGGGCGTAGAGCCGTCGCAACGGGCGAACAACGGGCTTCCGCGGGCGCGACCCGCGGAAGCCCGTTTCCGTTGCGGCCCGAACAGCCGCTCGGCGTGAGCAGCCCGAGGTCAGACCCTCGGCGGAGGTGACGGACGCCACGGCCTGGGCGCCGGTCGGTCGCTGTTGTAACGTCGCGCTCGGTGGGCGAGGGAGGAGCCGAGGTGGACGACGTGCGCGCGGGGACCGTCACGGCGAACGGGGTGGAGTTCGGCTATCTGGAGGCGGGCCCGGACGGCGGGCCGCTCGCGCTGTGCCTGCACGGCTTCCCCGACTCCGCCCGCACGTGGCGGCACCTGCTGCCCGAACTGGCCGACGCCGGTTACCACGCCGTCGCCCCGTTCATGCGCGGCTACGCGCCCACGGCGGTGCCGGACGACGGCGCGTACCAGACCGGCGCGCTCGTCGCCGACGCCGTGGCGCTGCACGAGGCGTTCGGCGGCGGCTCCGACGCGGTGCTCGTCGGGCACGACTGGGGCGCGTTCGCCACCTACGGCGCCGTCGCCCACGCGCCCGAGCGGTGGCGCCGCGCCGTGACGCTCGCGGTGCCGCCGATGGCGTCGATGATGAGCTCGTTCTTCCAGTACGAGCAGCTCAAGCGGTCGTTCTACATCTTCCTGTTCCAGACGCCCCTGGCCGAGGCCGCGGTGAACGGCGCGTTCGTCGCCGGGCTGTGGCGGGACTGGTCGCCCGGCTACGACGCGACGGACGACGTCGCCCACGTCATGGACTGCCTGGCCGAACCCGCCAACCTCGCCGCCGCCCTCGGCTACTACCGGGCCATGTTCGATCCGTCCCGCCACGTCGACCGGTACGCGGCGCAGCAGGAGGCGGTGTCCGCTCCCGCCGGGCGGCCGCTGCTCTACCTGCACGGAGCCGACGACGGGTGCCTCGGCGCGGACGCGTTCGCGCCGGGCGGGGACGTCTCGGCCGTGCTGGCCCACCTGCCGCCCGGCTCGCGCGCCGAACTCGTCCCCGGCACGGGCCACTTCCTGCACCTGGAACGTCCCGCCGAGGTCAACCGGCTGATCCTGGACTGGCTCGCCGCCGCCCAGGGGTGACTGTGACGGTTGTCACGCGGGAGAGACTCCCGCGCCGGCGGTTTACTTTGCGAGGCTGTTTGTAAACCGAATGGCGTTCTGAAACTCGGGTGGCGCGATGCTCAAGGTCGAGGACATCAACCTGACGGACAGGGACTTCTGGCGGCGTCCGCTGGAACACCGGCACGAGGCGTTCAAGGCGCTGCGCTGGGAGCCCGGCCTGGTCCGCTTCGAGGAGCCGGACGTGCGGATCGTCCCGCGCGGGCCCGGCTACCTCGCCCTCACCCGGCACGCCGAGGTGCTGGAGGCCTCCCGGCGGCCCCAGGACTTCTGCTCCGGACACGGCGCCACCAACATCCCCGACATGCCGGGCGACCTGCACGAGTACTTCGGCTCCATGATCAACATGGACGATCCGCGGCACGCCCGGCTGCGCCGCATCGTGTCACGCGCGTTCTCCCCGCGCATGATCCAGCGGTTCGAGGACCGGGTGCAGCACGTCGCCGCCGACCTGGCGGCGCGGGTGGCGGCCGGCCGCGGCACCGGCGACTTCGTGGCCGACGTCGCCGCCCGGCTCCCGCTGACGATCATCTGCGACATGATGGGCATCGCGCCCGAGCACCACGACACCGTCCTGGACGCCACCAACGTGATCCTGGCGGGCAACGACCCCGAGTTCCTGCCCTCCGACGACCCCGAGGAGGCCGCGCTGGCGCTGATGGGCGCGGGCCAGACGCTCAAGGAGATCGTGGCGGACCTGGCCCGGCGCCGCCGCGCCGAGCCCACCGACGACCTGACCTCCGCGCTGGTGAACGCCAACATCGACGGGGAGTCGCTCACCGACCAGGAGCTGGGCTCGTTCTTCATCCTGCTCGTGGTGGCCGGCAACGAGACGACCCGCAACGCCATCGCGCACGGCTTGGACCTGCTGACCCGGCACCCCGACCAGCGCGCCCTGCTCGTCGCCGACTTCGAGGGACGCGTCGGCGGCGCCGTCGAGGAGATCGTCCGGTACGTGTCGCCGGTCGTGTGGATGCGGCGCACCGCCACCCGCGACACCACCCTCCTCGACCACGACATCAAGGCGGGCGACAAGCTGCTGCTCTACTACTGGTCGGCCAACCGGGACGAGACCGTCTTCACCGCCCCCGAACGCTTCGACATCCTGCGCGACCCCAACCCGCACGTGGGGTTCGGCGGCCCCGGCCCGCACTTCTGCCTGGGCGCCCACCTGGCCCGCCGCGAGATCACCGTGATGTTCCGCGAGCTGCTGCGGAGCCTGCCCGGCATCCGGTCCGACGGCGAGCCCGACCGCCTGGACTCCAGCTTCATCAACGGCATCAAGCGGCTGGCGTACACGTTCTGAACGCCTACGCCTGCTGAACGTTCGAGGAACGCCCGGTGACGCCGCCCGGTGGAACGGTGCGGGCGGCCTAGCGTGGACGGGTTGACCTTAGGACGTCCACCCCGGGAGTGGCCCGTGACGCAGGCCGGCAAGTTCGGCGACGACGCCGCGACGCAACGGGAACGCGCCGACCGGCTGGCCGCGGAGAACGCGGCCGTGCGGGCGCGGCTGGACGAGGTCGAGCACGAAAGGCGCGACCGCGACCGGCACGTCGAGCTGCTCAGGCGGCGGCTGGCCGAGGTCGCCCGGGAGCTCGGCGACACGGGGCGGCGCGCCGCCGAACAGGCGCACCGCGCCGAGCAGGCCGAATGGCAGGCCGAGGCGATGCGGCGACGGCGCCGGTGGCGGCTGGGCGAGGCGCTGACGGCGGTGCGGCGGCGCCCGCTGGCCGCCGCGTCCTACCGGCGGTTCGCCGGGGCGCTGCGCGGCCGCGCGCTGCCCGCGGCACCACCCGACGCGCCGAAGCGGACCCGGCGCCCGGAGATCCGCGTCGCCGACACCGAGCCGCTCGACGCGCCCGCCGCGGCGATCCCCGACGGGCCGGTCAACCGTCCCGGCGTGACCGCCGCCGTCGTCGCGTCCCCGGCCGTCGCGCTCGCGCTGCGGTACGAGTGGCGGCAGCTGGACGGCTTCCGCCCCGGTACCGACGACTGGCGCGACGTCTTCGAGGCCGAACGCCCCGACCTGCTGCTCGTCGCGTCGGCCGCGTCCGGGCTGCCGATCGAGGAGATGGCCGCGTGGTGCCGCGAGCACCGCGTGCCCACCGTGTACTGGGACACCGGCGACGGCCCGCACGAGCACGCCGCCCTGTTCGACCACGTCTTCGCCGTCGACCAGGCCACCGCCGCGCGGCACGCCAACGGCGCGCGCCTCCTGCCCTTCGCGGCGCAGCCGCGGCTGCACAACCCGATCCGCGTCCCCGGCCAGGGGCGGTACCCGCTGCTGTACGAGGGCGACTACGACGAGGAAGACGAGCCGCTCCTCGCCCCCGCCCCCAAGCTCGGCGCGCACTTCCGCGGGCACGGCTTTCCCCACAAGTACCGGCAGCGCGTCGTCGCGCCCCTGCCGTACGAGAAGTCGCTGACGGCGCGCAAGCACTACCAGGTGCTCCTGGCCGCGGACGGCCGGCAGCCCTACGAGGCGGCGGCCGCGGGCGTCCCGGTCGTGCTGCGACGGTCGGCACCCGGGTTCGGGCCCGCGGTCGCGGACGCCGACGAGGGACGGACCGTGCTGCGCGCGCTGCTCGCCGCTCCCGAACTGCGCGACCGGCAGGCCCATCTGGCGTGGCGCGACGTCCACGCCGCGCACACCTACCGGCACCGCGTCGGCACCCTCCTGGAGGCGGTCGGCCTGCGCGACCCCGCCCCCATCGTGCCGCCGCCCGTCTCGCTGGTGCTGTCGACGAACCGTCCCGGCCAGATCGACCACGCCATCGCCCAGACCGCGCGGCAGACCTGGCGTCCCCTGCAGCTGGTCATCGTGCTGCACGGCCTCGACGTGGAGACCGCGGCCGTCGAGAAGCGGGCCCGCGAGGCCGGGCTCGACGACGTCGTGGTGCTGACCGCCGACCGGTCACTGCCGCTCGGCGCCTGCCTGAACCTCGGCCTGGACGCGGCCGGCGGCGCCTACGTCGGCAAGATGGACGACGACGAGCTGTACGGCCCGCACTACGTCGCCGACCTGGTCGCCGCGTTCTCCTACGCCGACGCGGGCGTGGTCGGCAAGCTCGCCCACTACGCCTACCTGGAGTCGGTGGGCGCGACGGTGCTGCGCTGGCCCGACCACGAGCACCGCCACGTCGACCACCTGCGCGGCGGCGCCCTGCTGGCCGAGGCGGACCTGCTGAGGACCTACCGGTTCGCCGACCTGCCGCGCGGCGAGGACACCGACCTGTTCCGGCGGCTGCGCGGTGACGGCGTCCGGTTGTACGCGGCCGACCGGTACTCGTTCGTCACCGTCCGGCACGCCGACCCTTCCAAGCACACCTGGCAGCCCGACGACCGGCGCCTGCTGGCCAACGGCCGCGTCGCCTTCTACGGCTTCGCCGAGGAGCACGTCCTGTTCTAGAACGGGACCGTCGTCCTCTGCGTCGCAGCGCCCGGCACCTCCTCGCACGAGGCGCTCGCGCTGTCGCGCGTCGTCGGCCCACCGGGCATGCGGCCCGCCCACCGCCCCTGACGGCGGCGCGGCCGGGGGCGGTGGGCGGACTCGGCTGGGGTCAGCGCAGCTCGCGCTTGAGGATCTTGCCGGTGGCGGTCATCGGCAGCTCGTCGCGGAACTCCACGATCCGCGGGTACTTGTAGGCGGCGAACTGCTCCCTGCCCCAGGCGACCAGCTCGTCCTCGGTGATCGTGGCGTCCGGGGTGCGGATCACGTACGCCTTGATCTCCTCGCCGTGGCTGTCGTGCGGCACGCCCACCACCGCGGCCAGCGAGACCTGCGGGTGGGTCATCAGGACCTCTTCGATCTCCCGCGGGTACACGTTGAAGCCACCGCGGATGATCATGTCCTTGGAGCGGTCGACGATGAAGTAGAAGCCGTCCTCGTCGCGGCGGGCGATGTCGCCGGTGCGGAACCAGCCGTCCCGGATCGCCTCCTCGGTGGCCTCGGGACGGCCGTGGTAGCCCTTCATGACGTTGTGGCCGCGCACCGCGATCTCGCCCGGCCCCTCGCCCTCGATCGTCTTCCACTCGCCGTCGATCAGCTTCATCTCCACGCCCCAGATGGGGGTGCCGATCGAGCCGGGCTTCAGGCCGACGTCCGCCTGGTTGAACGAGGCCACCGGCGAGGTCTCCGACAGCCCGTACCCTTCGAGGACCTTGACGCCGAACTTGGCCTCGAAGCCCTTGAGCACCTCCAGCGGCAGGGACGCCCCGCCCGACACGCAGGTGTGCAGGTGCCGCGTCACGTCCTCGGTCGGGACCGTGCCCTGGTCGGACAGCAGCGCCCAGTACATCGTCGGGACGCCCGCGAAGATGGTGACCTTCTCCCTGGCCATCAGCCGCAGCGCCTCGGCGGGCTCGAACCGGGGCTGCAGCACCAGCGTGGCGCGGCGCCGGATGCCCACGTTCATCACGCAGGACTGCCCGAAGGCGTGGAACATCGGCAGGGTCATCAGCGACACGTCGTGGTCGGTGCGGTGGAACATGGCGTCCGACACGAACGCGTTCATCAGCATGTTCATGTGGGACAGCTCGGCGCCCTTGGGCTGCCCGGTGGTGCCGCTGGTGTAGAGGATCACCGCGGTGTCCTCGGCGGACGTCTGCGCGGGCTCGCAGGTGCCCGGCTGCGCCCCGACCGCGGGCCAGAACAGCTCGGCGTCCTCGTACGGCGACTCGGCGGCCCCCGGGTCGGCCGTCATGAGGAACAGGTGCTCGCACCCGGCGGCCTGCTGGAACCCGGCGCGCCCCATCTCACCGAGCGGCAGCTCGGGGGTGCCCTCGAACGCGAACAGCGCCCTGGCGCCGGAGTCGTCCAGGTGGTAGGCGATCTCGCGCGGCTTGAGGAGCACGTTCAGCGGGACGACCGCCGCGCCCGCCTTGAGGATCCCGAAGTACACCATCGGGAAGTACGGCACGTTGGGACACGACAGCGCGACCTTGTCCCCCGGTCCGATCCCGCGTGCGCGCAGCAGGTTCGCCACCTGGTTGGCGATGGTGTCGATCGTCGCGTACGACAGCCGCATGTCGCCGAACACGACGGCGTCACGGTCGGGCGACTTGCGAGCGGCGTCCTCCAGCAGGACCGAGAGGTTGAGCATGGCACTCCTCAGCGCGGGGCGTCACCGAGCGGTTGTTACCGGCGAGTCTACGAACGGTTGCGCCCATCCTGCTGGATGGCGCCCCGTCCGCGCACCCCTGTGACGAGCCCTTTTCGCGCGCCCCGGCAAATGTGACCGGGCGGTTATCCAACCGGGCCGGCGGGTGCGCGGCGGCGGCCTGCCGGGGAGGGGACGGCAGGCCGCCGCGGGGAGGAGGCCGGTCGGATCAGCCGAAGTTGACGTCGGCGCACTGGTAGAAGGCGTTGCCCGTGTCGGCGATGTCCCAGACGGCCAGGATGACGTGGCGGCCGGACTTGGCGGGCAGGGTGCCGGTGTGCGACACGTTCGACGGCGGCTGCTTGCCGCCGTAGTTCTGCTGCAGGAACGGTGCCGGGTCCAGGGCGGACCGGGTGAGCCGCTGGGTCGGGTTCCAGCCGTTGCGGGTGATGAAGTAGCGGAACGAGGTGGTGGCGTGCGCGGCGGTGAGGTTCCAGCTGAAGGTGAACGACTGGCCGGACCTGACCTGCGTGGCGGGCCACTGGCCGCCGCGCGGGTCGTCCAGCGGTGCCCAGCGGCTGTCGCCGCCGGCGCAGATCATGCCGTCCGCGGGCCCGGACTGGGGGAAGCCCTTGGGGCCCTCGACGCTCTGCGGCTCCCACTGGATGGGGCCGCAGTTCTGGACGGTGCCCTGCTTGCAGTGCAGGGCACGGCTGACGGGGGAGGTGGTGTAGCCGTGCGCGAACGCGGGCGCGGCGCTGACCAGGGGCAGGCCGACGGCGACGGCCGCGGCGACGGCGAGGGAGCTCTTGCGGGGCATGCGCGTTCCTCCTGGCGGGGTGGGAGACCGGCGCGGCTTCTAATAGGAAACCTTCCTATCGATTTCTGAGATTAGCGGCCGCCGCCGCGCCGTCAAGACCCAATTCCGCCGAGCCCGGGCCTTCCGGCCGCACGCCTCCCTCGGGACGTGTGTCCGGGTGCGTCCCCGCCCCGCCTTGCTTCTGCGCTAGTCTTGGTATATGCGGACAGGAAGGCTGCTTCTCAGCCGGCCGCGCTGACGGACGAACCAGTCGGCGCGGCGACCCCTCCATTGGCGAGGGGTCGTTTCGTGTTTGTCCTTCGGCGGGGCCGCCGGGGGCCGGGGATCGTCTCCCGGAACCGGCAGCGCACCAGCCGAGGCCCCGCAGCCAGAGCCGTTCGGTACCAAGAGGACCAGTGGAGTAGCGACCGTGAGCAGCGACGACACCTCCCGCGCCACGCCGGGAGGTTCAGGGGGGCCCGCCTCCCTGAACGACGGGTACGACCCCCGGGCCATTCAGCAGAAGTGGCAGGCCCGCTGGGCGGAGCTCGACCCGTTCAAGGTGGTCGAGGAGGACGACGGCCGCGAGCGCCGCTACGCGCTGGACATGTTCCCCTACCCCTCGGGCGACCTGCACATGGGGCACGCCGAGGCCTACGCCATCGGCGACGTGGCCGCCCGCTACTGGACGCAGCGCGGCTACAACGTCCTGCACCCCATGGGCTGGGACTCCTTCGGCCTGCCCGCCGAGAACGCCGCGATCAAGCACAACGCGGACCCGGTGCGGTGGACCTACGACAACATCGCGACCCAGGAGGCGTCGTTCCGGCGGTACGCCCCGTCCTTCGACTGGTCGCGGCGGCTGCACACCTCCGACCCCGAGTACTACCGGTGGACGCAGTGGCTGTTCCTGCGCTTCT
Organism: Actinomadura miaoliensis; assembly: GCF_039536785.1. NCBI lineage: Bacteria > Bacillati > Actinomycetota > Actinomycetes > Streptosporangiales > Thermomonosporaceae > Actinomadura > Actinomadura miaoliensis. Next base: position 240,472 of record NZ_BAAAZG010000018.1, on the reverse strand, counting down.
ACGAGCGCGGGCTGGCCTACCGGCGCGGCGGCCGGGTCAACTGGTGTCCCAAGGACCAGACCGTGCTGGCCAACGAGCAGGTCATCGGCGGCCACTGCGAGCGCTGCGGCACGCTGGTCGAGCGGCGCGTGCTGACCCAGTGGTACTTCAAGATCACCGATTACGCGGACCGGCTGCTGGACGACATGGCCGCCCTGGAGGGCAAGTGGCCCGACCGGGTGCTGCTGATGCAGCGCAACTGGATCGGCCGCTCCACCGGCGCCGACGTCGACTTCGTCATCGAGGGCCGCGACCAGCCGGTCACCGTCTACACCACCCGCCCCGACACCCTGCACGGGGCCACCTTCATGGTGGTGGCCGCCGACGCCGAGCTGGCCGAGGAGATCTGCGCCCCCGAGCAGCGCGCCGCGTTCGAGGCCTACCGCGAGCAGGTCTCCCACGAGAGCGAGATCGAGCGGCTGTCCACCGAGCGCGAGAAGACCGGCGTGTTCCTGGGCCGGTACGCGATCAATCCGGTCAACGGCGAGCGCATCCCGATCTGGGCGTCCGACTACGTGCTGGCCGAGTACGGCCACGGCGCGATCATGGCCGTTCCCGCGCACGACCAGCGCGACCTGGACTTCGCGCTGAAGTTCGGGCTGCCGGTGCGCGTGGTGGTCGAGACCGGCCAGCCCGACCCGGCCGAGACCGGCGTGGCCACCACGGGCGATGGGCGCATCGTCAACTCCGGCCCCATCGACGGGCTGAACAAGGCCGACGCGATCACCCGGATCATCGAGATCCTGGAGGAGAAGGGCCTGGGCAAGGCCGCGGTCAACTTCCGGCTGCGCGACTGGCTGGTGTCCCGGCAGCGGTTCTGGGGCTGCCCGATCCCGATCGTGCACTGCCCGTCCTGCGGCGAGGTCCCGGTGCCGGACGACCAGCTGCCGGTGCGGCTGCCCGACGACCTGCGCGGCGCCGACCTGAGGCCCAAGGGCACCTCGCCGCTGGCCGCCGCCGAGAACTGGGTCAACGTCGAGTGCCCCAAGTGCGGCGGCGCGGCCAAGCGCGACAGCGACACCATGGACACCTTCGTCGACTCGTCCTGGTACTACTTCCGGTACTGCTCGCCGACGTACGAGGACGGGCCGTTCGACGTCGAGCAGGTCCGCAAGTGGATGCCGGTCGACCAGTACACCGGCGGCGTCGAGCACGCCATCCTGCACCTGCTGTACAGCCGGTTCTTCACCAAGGTGCTGTACGACCTGGGCATGATCGACTTCACCGAGCCGTTCACCCGCCTGGTCAACCAGGGCCAGGTGATCCTGAACGGCAAGGCGATGTCCAAGTCGCTGGGCAACATGGTCGACCTGGGCGAGCAGATCGAGCAGTGGGGCGTCGACGTGGTGCGCCTGGCGATGCTGTTCTCCGGGCCGCCCGAGGACGACATCGACTGGGCCGACGTGTCGCAGCCCGGCATGGCCAAGTTCCTGACGCGCGTGCACCGCATCGCCACCGACGTGACGTCCGCACCCGGCACCGACCCCGCGGCCGGCTCGGTCGACCTGCGGCGCGTCACCCACCGCACCATCGACGAGGCCACCACGCTGATCGAGCAGCACCGCTACAACGTGGCGATCGCCCGGCTGATGACGCTGGTCAGCGCCACCCGCCGCGCCATCGACGAGGGCCCCGGCCCCGCCGACCCGGCCGTCCGGGAGGCCGCCGAGACGATCGCGGTGCTGCTGTCGCTGTTCGCCCCCTACACCGCCGAGGAGGCGTGGGAGCGGCTGGGCCGTGAGCCGTCGGTGGCGACCGCGGGCTGGCCGGCGGCCGACCCGTCCCTGCTGGTGCGCGAGTCGGTGACCTGCGTGGTGCAGGTCGCGGGCAAGGTCCGCGACCGCCTGGAGGTGCCGCCCGACATCGCCGAGGACGAGCTGGAGCGGCTGGCGCTGGCCTCCGCCAAGGTCAACGAGGCCCTGGCCGGCGCACGGATCCAGCGCGTCATCGTCCGTCCGCCCAAGATCGTGAACATCGTGCCCGCCAAATGAGCACGCTGCACCTCCTGCTGCTGCGCTACCGCGGCACCGAGGACGAGGTCGAGCCGCACGTGCCCGCCCACGTGGCGTACCTGGAACGCCACCACCGGGCGGGCACGTTCCTGGCCTCGGGCCAGACGGTGCCGTCCGAGCACGGCGGCGCGATCATCGCGCGCGGGACCGACCGCGCCGAGATCGAAAAGATCGCCGAGAATGACCCGTTCGTCTGCGCGGGCGTGGCCGAGTACGAGATCATTACAGTCGATGTGGGCCGGGTCCATCCGGCCCTGGCGGGACTGGCCGGCGTCGGCCCGTCCCGCGTCCGCGCCCCGGGAGAGCCGCCCGGCTGACGCGGCGCATCGGCCGCGCAGCCCGCGGTCCAGGCACCGGCGGGCCCGAATCCGAGCCTGACGGCCGCGAGCGGAGAACCACCGCCGCGGCCGTGTCTCGGCCTGGCCTGGCAGGCGCGCCTGGGCGCGGGCGCCGAGCGGCGCTCGTGGACGAGCTGGAACTGGAATGGGTGGAGACGAGTGCGTCCGCACGCGGTTGTCGAGATGACGCCTCCTGCGCACAGCGCGGGGCGCATGCGAACGCCCGCCACCGCCCTGGGGGCCGGTGACGGGCGCGCGGGAGTGACCTGGCCGCGCCGGGCCGGGACGTCACATCTTGCGCAGGACGGCGACGACGCGGCCCAGGATGGACGCCTCGTCGCCGGGGATCGGCTCGTAGGCCGGGTTCTGGGGGACCAGCCAGATGTGACCGTCGCGGCGCTTGAATGTCTTGACGGTGGCCTCGCCGTCGATCATCGCGGCGACGATGTCGCCCTGCTCGGCCACCGGCTGCTGGCGCACCACGACCCAGTCGCCGTCGGCGATCGCCGCGTCGATCATCGAGTCGCCGGTGACCTTCAGCAGGAAGTGGGTGCCCTCGCCGACGAGCTGCTTGGGCAGGGTGAACACGTCCTCGACGGCCTCCTCGGCCAGGATCGGCCCACCGGCGGCGATCCGTCCCACCAGCGGCACGTAGGCGGGGGCGGGACGCGGCGCGGTGTCCTGGCCGGCGCCGGGCGCGTCGAAGTTCTCGGTGTCGGTGCGCACCGGCGTGGCGCCCGGGACCCGCACCTCGACGGCGCGCGGCCGGTTGGGGTCGCGGCGCAGGTATCCCTTGCGCTGCAGCGCGCGCAGCTGGTGCGACACGCTGGAGGTGCTGGTCAGGCCGACGGCCTCGCCGATCTCGCGCATCGAGGGCGGGTAGCCGCGACGCTGCACCGAGTCGCGGATCACCTCCAGCACCATGCGCTGCCGCTGGGTCAGGCCCGCCTCGTCCATGGGGCCGTCGGGCAGCTCCCGGACCTTGGTCATCGCTCGTCGCCTCCCGACGCTCGCTCCGTCACTCCTTGCCGAACGTTATCGCGTCCGGCTGCAATGATCAAACAATTGTTCGAAGAATGTACTCGCGTTTCTCGGGGGGCTGCGGTACAACATCGTACAGACGTTCGATCGAATATGCATTCGAAGATCGGCTGTCGGTCACGAAGGGGACCGAGATGGCGGGTTCGCTCCACCCACACTGCATAACGGCCGAAGCTCCGGCCCTCACCACACACATCCAGCACGCACCGCCGCCCCTGGGGGCTCCGGCGGAGGGCGCGTGGGACGATCTGCGGCTGACGCGGCGCGGCCGCATCGTGATGATCGGCCTGCTGGCGGTGCCGCTCCTGGTCGCGTTGTGGCTGACCGCGACGGCCCGCGCGGGCGCCGGCGGCCCCGACGCGTCCGACCCCGGCGTGCGCCCGGGCAAGACGGTCGTCGTCGGCAACGGCGACTCCCTGTGGACGATCGCCCGACGGGAACGCCCCCGCGACGACACCCACCTGCTGGTCCGCCGCATCATGGACCTCAACAACCTGTCCACGACAATCGTCCGCCCAGGCCAGCGCCTGCGCCTCCCCGCCAACGACTAACCTCCGCTTTCACGCCGTAGCGGCTGTCGCGCTCCTGCGGCGGCAGCCGCCTCACTCTCCCCACCAAGCCGGAGCGGTACGCCCTGCTCTGCCGACGGGGCGCGAGGCGAACACCGATGGCTCGGCCCCACCAGCCTGAGGGGCCGAGCCGCTACTGCCCAGACCCGGGCGGCGTAGTGCACGCGGTCACGACCACGACAGCCGCCGCCCGCCGGGTCTGGGCCAGGGCGTCGCCCCAGCTCGCGCGGCGTAGTGCGCTCGGTCACGGCCATGGCAGCCGCTGCCCGCCGGGTGTGAGGCCAGGGCGTCGGCCCGCCTCGCGCAGCGTATTGCACGCGGTCACGGCCATGGCGGCCGCTGCCCCGCCGGGTCTGGGCCAGGGCGTCGGCCCAGCTCGCGCGGCGTCGCGCTGGACACGGCCAGGGCTCCCACGGCCAGATCTGCCGCCGCCGTGCTCGTTCACCGTTTTCACGGTCGCCTCCATCCATCCGTATCCGCCGCTCGCACCCGCTTCGCTGGAGTACGGTCGCTCCCGGCCCGCCGTCATCCATCGCGGCGGGCTGGCTGTAGTGATGTGGCGATTTTTGGGGACTTGTGGGTTGGCCTCACCGTGCGAGGCGACCTCCCGCCCGAAGGCTTCGGCGGGGGATGCGAGAAGCCTTACGGCAAAGGGGGTTTGGGTGGTTTGTGGGGGTTCTTGGGGGTCGGTGGAAGCGACACGCCGAGGCGGGGTTCGCGGGCCCGGTGTGACGAGGGTCTACTGACGGGGGTCGTGATCCAGGTTGCGTTGCCCCTCCGGGCGTCCTACGGTTGACCACAACATCTAGTAGTTACACGGGTGTCATTAACCACAAGTTGTGTCTTGTGGGTGACGATTTCTCGTGTGGCTTGATCTGTCAGGGGAGGAGGGAACGCGTGCACTGCCCGTTCTGCCGCAACCCTGACACCAAGGTGATCGACAGCCGCTCCACCGACGACGGATCGGCCATCCGGCGCCGCCGGTCGTGCCCGGAATGCGGCAAGCGGTTCACCACACAGGAGAACGTGCTCCTCATGGTGGCCAAGCGCAGCGGCGTCACCGAGCCGTTCTCCCGGGAGAAGATCATCGCCGGCGTGCGCCGCGCCTGCCAGGGCCGTCCCGTCGACGAGGACGCGCTGGCCAAGCTCGGGCAGCGGGTGGAGGAGGCGATCCGGGCGACGGGGGTGGCAGAGATCCCCTCGCACGAGATCGGACTGGCCATCCTCGGCCCGCTCGGCGAGCTCGACGAGGTCGCCTACCTGCGGTTCGCCTCGGTGTACCGGGGTTTCGAGACGCTGGACGACTTCGCCAGAGAGATCGAGTCACTGCGTACCAAGGCCGGTTCCTCGGGGGAGCCTGGCCGGCCCCTGTGAGGGGCGGGCTTCACGACTGTTGAGAGCGCCCGCGGCCGGGAGCAAACGGCCGGCGGGCGGGGTTATTCCTGGACAGGGCCCGGCGGGAGGGCCCGAGAGGGGGAAGGTCATGACGGAGACGGTGAGCGGCTCGGCGGCCCGGCGCGGCAGGGGGAGCCGCAAGGGGCTCAAGGTCGAGCGGATCTTCACCACGCCCGGCGTGCATCCGTACGACACGATCCGCTGGGAACGTCGTGACGTGGTCATGACCAACTGGCGGGACGGCTCCGTCAACTTCGAGCAGCGCGGGGTGGAGTTCCCCGACTTCTGGTCGGTGAACGCCGTCAACATCGTGACGTCGAAGTACTTCCGCGGCGCCCTCGGCACCCCCCAGCGCGAGCACAGTCTCAAGCAACTGGTCGACCGGGTGGTCAAGGTGTACGTTGACACCGGCCTGGCCGAGGGCTACTTCGCCTCGGAGGAGGACGCCCAGATCTTCGACCACGAGCTGAAGCACGCCCTGGTCCACCAGATGTTCAGCTTCAACTCCCCCGTCTGGTTCAACGTCGGCACCAAGTCCCCGCAGCAGGTCAGCGCCTGTTTCATCCTCTCGGTGGACGACTCGATGGAGTCGATCCTGGACTGGTACAAGGAAGAGGGGATCATCTTCAAGGGCGGCTCCGGCGCCGGTGTCAACCTCTCCCGCATCCGCTCCAGCAAGGAACTGCTGTCGTCCGGCGGCACCGCCAGCGGACCGGTGTCGTTCATGCGTGGCGCCGACGCGTCCGCCGGGACGATCAAGTCGGGCGGCGCCACCCGCCGGGCCGCCAAGATGGTCGTGCTGGACGTCGACCACCCCGACATCGCCGAGTTCATCGAGACCAAGGCCCGCGAGGAGAACAAGATCCGGGCCCTGCGCGACGCCGGGTTCGACATGGACCTGGGCGGCAAGGACATCGTCAGCGTCCAGTACCAGAACGCCAACAACTCGGTGCGCGTGTCGGACGAGTTCATGCGCGCCGTGGAGAGCGACGGCGAGTTCGCGCTGCGCGCCCGCCTGAACGGCGAGGTCGTGGACACCGTCAAGGCCCGCGACCTGTTCCGGCAGATGGCCAAGGCCGCCTGGGAGTGCGCCGACCCGGGCATCCAGTACGACGACACGATCAACGACTGGCACACCAACCCCGAGTCGGGCCGCATCACCGCCAGCAACCCGTGCTCGGAGTACATGAGCCTGGACAACTCCTCCTGCAACCTCGCCAGCATCAACCTGCTGAAGTTCCTGCGCCAGGACGACACCTTCGACGTCGAGAGCTTCGTCAAGCTCACCGAGCTGATCATCACGGCGATGGACATCTCCATCACCTTCGCCGACTTCCCGACCGAGAAGATCGCCGAGACCACCCGCGACTACCGCCAGCTCGGCATCGGCTACGCCAACCTCGGCGCCCTGCTGATGGCCACCGGGCACGCCTACGACTCCGAGGGCGGCCGCTCCCTCGCCGCCGCGATCACCTCGCTGATGACCGGCGTCGCCTACCGCCGCTCCGCCGAGCTGGCCGGGGTGGTCGGCCCGTACGTCGGATACGCCCGCAACGCCGAGGCGCACAAGCGCGTGATGCGCAAGCACGCCGCCGCCAACGACGAGATCCGCACGCTGGACGAGATGGACCGGGCCGTCCACGCCGCCGCGACCAAGCAGTGGCAGCAGTGCCTGAAGACCGGTGAGAAGAACGGCTACCGCAACGCCCAGGCGTCGCTGCTGGCCCCCACCGGCACCATCGGCCTGATGATGGACTGCGACACCACCGGCATCGAGCCCGACCTGGCCCTGATGAAGTTCAAGAAGCTGGTCGGCGGCGGCTCGATGCAGATCGTCAACCACACCGTCCCGCGCGCTCTGAAGAAGCTGGGCTACCAGCAGGAGCAGATCGAGGCGGTCGTCGAGTACATCGCCGAGCACGGCCACGTCGTGGACGCGCCGGGCCTGCGTCCCGAGCACTACGAGGTGTTCGACTGCGCGATGGGCGAGCGGGCGATCAGCCCGATGGGCCACGTGCGGATGATGGCCGCCGTCCAGCCGTTCCTGTCCGGGGCGATCTCCAAGACCGTCAACATGCCCGAGCAGGCCACCGTCGAGGACATCGAGAAGGTCTACTTCGAGGGCTGGCGGCTCGGCCTGAAGGCCCTGGCGATCTATCGCGACAACTGCAAGGTCGGGCAGCCGCTGTCGGCGGCCAAGAAGACCGAGCAGGCCGAGGAGGCCCCGGCGCCGGTGGAGGTCGCGCGTCCGGTCCGCAAGCGCCTGCCCAAGCAGCGTCCCGCGACCGTCACCCGCTTCTCCGTCGCCGGTGCCGAGGGCTACATGACCGCCTCGTCCTACCCCGACGACGGCCTCGGCGAGGTGTTCCTCAAGCTCGGCAAGCAGGGTTCCACCCTGGCCGGCGTGATGGACGCGTTCTCCATGGCGATCTCCATCAGCCTCCAGTACGGGGTGCCGCTGGAGACCTGGGTGGAGAAGTTCACCAACATGCGGTTCGAGCCCGCCGGCATGACCGACGACCCCGACATCCGCATGGCGACCTCGGTGATGGACTACATCTTCCGCCGCCTGGCGCTGGACCACCTGCCCTACGAGACCCGCGCCGAGCTGGGCATCCTCACCGCCGAGGAACGGGCGATGCAGGCCAACGGCGAGGACCCGGCCACCCTGCACGCCGAGACCGAGGTCGACCGCGAGATCCTGGCCCAGTCCGCCGAGATCACCAAGCCCGCCGAGCCGCGCCGTCCGGCCGTCGAGTCCGAGCCGCACTCCTCGATGGAGGTCATCGAAAGCCGCCAGGGCCGCACCGCCGACGCGCCTCTGTGCCTGACCTGCGGCACCAAGATGCGCCCGGCCGGCAGCTGCTACGTCTGCGAGGGCTGCGGCTCCACCAGCGGCTGCAGCTGACCACGGGACGCAAGCGCTCTTGAAGCGGCGTCCGACCTGATCGGCCACGATTGAAGTCGCGGGGGAACCGGCCAGCGCCGGTTCCCCCGCAGACGTTTTCGGCCGGGGCGGCTACGGCACGAGCGTCTTCTCAGGAGTCGGTGGGCGGTTCTCCTCAGGTCTCCAAGGCGGATATGACGGAGAAGACCGCGCCACAGGTGCCGCATTCCGCGTCGCCGAACACGTGCCTCAGGCCCCAGGCGAGCCTCGGCTGCCCGTCTCGCACCGCTGCCTGGTGCAGTCGGCCCTCGACGCCCTGCAGGTCATCCGGGGCGGCCGGGCGCAGTGGGATGGGGTGCACGTCACCGAGGTCCCAGTCGCGAATCGACGAGTAGCGGCCGAAGTCTCCGATCACGATGCTGACCTTGTCGGAACATCGGGGGCAGAGAACTTCGGTGCAGAAGTCGAGGAAGTCGTCGAGGATGTCGCTCAGCACTGGGAAGCCGTCCAACGCGAGCTTCGCTCGGAAGTAAGTCCGGTAGTCGGCCGGCCGTTCCGACAGCCGTCCGTCGGCGGAGGCGCTGAGCATGGCCAGCGGCTGCTGGAGCTCCTTCATCTCGTCCAGAGGCCTGCCCTCACGAAGAGCAGCCCCGACGATCTCGCCCGCAAGCTCGATCGCAGGGAACTTCACCGCTCGGTTCGTGTGCTGGGCGAGGGAGGCCAGTGCCGGCAAGGCCGCGATGCCCGCTTCGCAGGTGCTCCCCTGGTGCCAGAGCTGGGTCCACAACTCTTCCCAGGCGTCCTCGGCGCCGGTCTCCGCTGCCTGGAGAGCGGAGGGGACGGTGTGCGCCGGCCCGTACACACCCTGCAAACGCGCCCAGTCGATCACAGCCTGAGTCAAGCACGGCCACTGGGGTGCTCGGCGATGTCCGCAGGGGAATACCGCACCCTCCGAATAGGTGCTCTGCCCCAGTACCACGAGGACGCGCCCGTGACGCGTCGTCCGACCTGATCGGCTGAGACCGAAGCACCGGGCCGAGGGGGAACCGACTCCAGTCGGTTCCCCCTTCGGCGCATCAGGCGCCTTCGATCCCGAACCGGAAACGCTGCCGGCATCTCTAACGCGACATCAGCGTTCCGCCGGATGCCAGAACAGCCAACGCGCTGATCGCCTACCTGCCGCCGAATCGCCGCTGGAGCCGCGGTGCTCGCCGGCGCCGTGCTGAGCTGACCAGGACGACGCCTTGCAGCGACGGCCCGGACGGCCCGCTGTCCACGGCGAATTCGGAAATCCCCGATCCCACAAATCTTTCTTTAGACTCAGTCTGCCCGTTTTGTCCCTCTAGGGAGGCCTGCGTGGGACTTGCTCGTTCCGCCCTGTTGCGTGGCGGCCTCTTGCTCGGCGGAACGCTGCTGGGTCTGGTGCTGTCCTCCGCCGTTCATCTGTGGTGGGGGACGACGGGCTCGGTGCTCCTGACCGTGATCGCGATGATCGGAAACGCCACGGCGCTGGGGTTCGTCTACGCGAGCGGGCGATCGTTCCGGTTCGCGAACGTGCCGCTCATCTGCGGCATGCTGGCGTTGTTCCTCCTGTACATGGTCGGCGCCATCGCGGTGCGGGACATCGCGCTGACCCTGGTCGGAGCCGATGCCGAAGCGGTCGTGGACCGGACCTGGACGACGAGTCACCGTGGTTCCGAAACACAGCACTGCACGCTGCGCCACACCGACGGCACCCCGATCAGGCGCGAACTGGAAAGCAACTGCGAGGGCCACGACCGCGGCGACGTCATCCCGGTCGTGCTCGATCCGGAGGAAAGGTTCGCTCCGGTGGCAGGTCCGAAGTCGGACCTGTCCGCGCTGGGAGAGCTCCAGGCGATGGCGGGTGCCGGTCTCGTGCTTCTGGTGTCGGTCGCGATCGGCAGCGTGCCCGCCCGGCACGCGCCCGCGCCCAGGACTTCGAACCGTGGTGCGCCCACCTCTGGGGCGCCGTGACCGGCGAACACTCCATGAGCAGGCGAAACGGACGGTTCATAGGGAACGGCGAGCGGCGCGTCTTGGGCGGCGGGTCGGCACGAGAGCCGGGCACCCAGCGCACAGCCGGCCTGAAATAATGATCAGCGTTGAGGCCCACCCGCGGCCGGGTGGGCGGCCTGGCGCCCGCCCCGTAGGGCCTTCTCGCGTGATCACGCTACGCAGCGCCCCGGCTCAACGCCAACGCCATGACCTCAAACAGCTAGCGCAGCCACCGCAGAGCCGCGTCGGCGCTGTCCTCGGGGCTGCTGTTGAAGGCGATGGCTGCGTCGGGCGCGTGCTGCCGAACCAGGTTGACCACCTTCTCGAAGAATTCGAGCAACGGCTCCTGCTTGCGGATGCCGCCCCCGATCACCACGCAGATGTAGTCATTGCGAGTCAGTGCCTCCACGATCGTTTCTTCGGGGTTCTCCTCGAGTGCCACCAGGCACAAGTCGGCCTGGATGCCATAATCGTCGAAACGGGCCTGACCGCGTGCTACCGCCGCCTGGACCGGCTCCGGGTCCCAACCCTGGATCTTGGCGGGATCGAGACCGATCACCAGTACTCGCGCCATTGTCACGCGTCCTCCTTCGCGCGGAACGTTTCCACGCCAGCGCGGTGGTCGAAGGTGGTACTTGGGGTCACCAACATTATCGATCTCCTCTGCAGGGCGCCACGTTACCCCGACTTTGCCCACGCGCGAGAACACGCCGCTCAGAGGTGATCTAATTTGATGGCTAGGCGGTAGCGTGCGCTTGTGGCGATGGTCGAACGTTTGGCGCCGGACGAGTTTCGGGGAATTGCTCCACGCGTTGTTCCGCCCGCCCCGACGCGGCCGCAGGACGGTGACCGGTGACGGTATGGGGGAGTGAAGTACTGGGGGCTCATCTTCCTGGAAGCGGCTGCCACCGGTGTTCGACCCGTCCAGCCCCACCGCGCACCGCCGCTCCACCAAGTCGACCCTGCCCGGGTCTGGGCCAAGCTGCACCGGCTGATCCTGGTCGGGACCCCTCTCGCGCGCCACCGGCGTAAACGCCATCTGGTCGGCGGGATCATCCTTCCCATGGTTTCGCCAGGGATGCGGAACGAGCACGCGTCCGGGAGACTGGGAGCGATGCGCGATGACGAAGGCATGCCCCTCGTCGGGGACGGGGTGACACCGGGCATTGTTCGCATCGGTGACACGGTACGGCGCCCCGTCCGGCCGTTCACCGCCACGATCCAGGCTTTCCTCGCCCATCTCCATTCCGCCGGATTCACCGCCGCGCCGATGCCCCTGGGGGTGGACGAGCAGGGCCGTGAAGTGCTGAGCTTCGTACCCGGTGACGTCCCGCGCGAGCCGCTGCCCGCCGAGGCCACGAGCGAGGCCGTTCTCGTCGCGCTGGCCCGCCTCGTGCGTCGGCTTCACGACGCGGCGCAGGGTTGGAGCCCTCCCTCGGACGCGGTGTGGGCGGAACTGCCGGGCACGGCGGGCATCCCCTATGTCGACGACGACGGGGAACTCGTCTCGCATCGTGACTACTGCCCGGGCAATGTGGTCTTCCGTGACGGGCTGCCCGCGGCGCTCATCGACTTCGACCTGGCGAGGCCGACCACCCGGCTGTACGACATCGCCAACGCGCTCTACTGGTGGGCGCCACTGCTGCATCCCGCGGACCGTCCGCCCGCCCTCACCGACGCCGACATTCCTCATCGGATCGCGGTCTTCGCCGACGCCTATGGAATGACGCCGCGTCAGCGTGAAGACCTGATGCCTCTCGCCCGGCGCATGCTCCATCGCTTTCACCGCACTGCCCGTGCCGCCGCCCAGGCCGATCCCGTCTTCCGCCGATTCTGGGACGAGGGAGTCAAAGACCGCCTGCCACGGGCTGAAGCCTGGTTGGTTCAGCAGGCTCCCGCCATCGCGGCGGCAATCAGCAGCGGCGCGTCCGTTTCCGACAAGAGGCCCGAGGGACCCGCGGCCTAGCATGACCACCACGCCGGTTCCTCGACGGGCTGGCCGTCACCTGATCCCCCGCGCCGCGTCCATGCTCGGGCGCTCCTTCTGGAGGAGACACTGACATGCGAGCTCGATTCGACATGATCGGCCTGGTCGTTGAGGACATGGCCCGTTCCCTGGCCTTCTACCGCCGTCTCGGCCTGGACATTCCCGCCGAGGCCGACGCGCAGCCGCATGTGGAGGCCGAACTGCCCGGCGGCCTGCGGCTGGCCTGGGACACCGTGGAGATAATCCGCTCTTTCGACCCCGACTGGCGACCTCCGGTGGGAGGGCACCGGATCGCCCTGGCGTTCCGCTTGGCGACCCCGTCCGACGTCGACGCGGCCTACGACGAACTCCTCGCGGAAGGGCACAAGGGCCACAAGGCACCGTGGGACGCGCCCTGGAGCCAGCGGTACGCCATCGTCCACGACCCGGACGGCAACGCCGTCGACCTGTTCAGCCCAAACTCCTGAGCCAGAACTGCGGCCCACCAAGGGCATGCTCCGCTCGGCCTACGAGGCGATCACCAACTCCCGCTTCGGCGTCTTGGACGTCCGCGAGGGCCCGCACACCCACCCCCTCGGATGGCGCCGAATCGCCGACGCCCTCACCATGGTGGCCGTCCGCGTCACGTCGGTCTCCGAGGACGGCCTCTACCTGTCCGGGAGCCGAAGTCTGCTTGGCCGCAAGGTTTACTGGCACCACGCCGGGGTCGCCGACAACAGTCTCCGGCTCCTGCCGTCACGGAGTCCCCGACTTGCTCCTGACCGTCGCAACACCGCCTCCTCGGGCGAAAGCAGGAGCGGACAAGGCGTCTCGCCATCGATCACGGCGACCGCGCGAGCATGAGGGGGCGGTGGACGTCCGAAAGGCGGCGGCGTCCTGGTGCGCGCCGCAGTGTCGGACAAACACGCAGCGCCCCCGCCATCGACGTCAGAACATGCCGTTCGGCGTCTCGTCGGGATGAGGGACGGGCTGGAGAACGTCCCAGTGTTCGGCGATCAGCCCGTCCTCGATCCGGCAGATGTCGACGACCGCGATGCCGCGTTCGTTGCCGGGAGGAACCATGTGGTAGTGCACGACCACGTGTTCCTCGTCCGCGATCACACGCTTCAGTTCCAGCTTCGAGCTTGCCAGCGGGGCCTTGGCGATGAACTCCACGAACGCGTCACGACCGGAGGGGTTGCCCGGGCTGTGCTCGATGAAGTCCTCTCGCAGAACCGTGCGGAAGATGTCGATGTTGCCCTTGGCGACCTCCGTGAAGGTGTGCTCCAAGAGTCGACGGTTGGCCTCGGCGCGTGGCATTTCAGTGGTCTTTTCCGTCATGCCTCAGATGATCACATTCTGCGGTCCGCCACGTCGATTACCTGTCTCGTAAAGCGGATTGGCCCTTCCTGTGCCGGCGATAGGTCGTAGTGGTGCTGTGGCGTAGTGGTACGCGTCGGTGTTGAAGCCTCCAGTGGGGCTGCGGACAAGTGGTCCGCCGTGGAAGAGCTCCGATCCACTGCCTCGGGGCACACGCCGAGACGCCCAGGTTGAGTGACATGTCAGGGGTGACAGTGCGCACGCCGACCGTGTGCGGCACCTGGTTCAGGGGAGTGCCCGGGACCGGGATTGGTGCCCTGGTGGGGCGTTGGGATTGGCGGTGTTCGTGTGGGGATGGCGGTGTGTTTGTGCTGGGGGGTGCGGTTTTGGGGCGAGACTTCGACTTGTTTGGCCGGTTGGGGAGCGGCGTGTGTTGAGGCACTGGGGTGCGTGAGTTGCAGGCCGTGCTCGGGGCGGGCGGCGCAGGGTGGTGGCGTCGGCGCTGTTCCTGGTCGGCGTGCGCATCTCTGCTCTGCGCGATGATGTCAGCGCGAATCGGTAGGGCAGCCGGCGTCTATTTGCTTTCCCCACTCCGGGCAGAGACTGGCGACTGTTGGGAGTGGCTTTGTTGGGGCAGGGGTTCTGGCCATCAGTGTCCTTGGTGCTTGGGTCATCGGGGTTGGGAAGGGGTGACCGGTTGTCGTGTGCCGGTGTCGGCGGACAGGCGTATGGCGTCGAGTAGGCGGTGCAGGCGGACGGCATGGTCGAAACCGGGCACGGTGCGACGGTCTTCGATGATGTCCTCGGCGAGCCGTGCGTACAGTTGGGCGACGTTGAGCACGGCCAAGTCGGGGATGGCGGCATCCACAACGCGGTGACGGGCGGGTACAGGAAGCTCCTGCCAGGAGCCATGGCCGCGGGCAGCCAGAACACGGGGCGTGCCGATCTGGATCTGGGAAGCCTGCAGATGGTCGGTGCCATCGGTGCTGACGACCAGGTCGCCCTCGGTCCCCGCGAACTCCAGGCGGGTGCGGGAGTTGGTGACCTTGGCATCGTGCAGGTGGACGGACGCGACCGCGCCGGTCGCCAGGACGGCGTTGAGCAGGACGTGATCGGGACTGGTCGCCTCGACGGTCTGGCCGGTCTCGGCGACGGTGTACCGCGAGTGCCACAGGGACAGCTGCCCCGCGACCTCGGTGATCTCTCCGGCGAGATGTTCCAGGATGTCGAGGGTGTGGCCGCCGGCGACCTCGAACACCCCGGCACCGTTGGCGCGATCGGCCGTGTAGGCGTGCTCGGCGCTGATGCGGCCGCCCGCGCCCTTGGGGCGGGCCGCGTACACGTTCACCGAGGTGACCTGACCTATATATCCGTCGGCCAGAAGTTCGCGGGCGTAGGCGATGGCGGGGGACTGCCGGGCCTGCAGGCCGATCGCGTGGTGCACGCCGGCCCGATCGGTCTCCTTGGCCAGTGATTCGGCCTCGGCGGTGGTCAGTGCCAGCGGCCATTCGCTGAGCACGTGCTTGCCCGCGTCCAGGGCCGCCCGGATCAGTTCTGCGTGGTGCGGCACCTTGACGGTGACGGCCACCATGTCGACGTCCGGATGAGCGGCCAGTTCGCGGGGGGCGGTGAACGCATGTGATGCGCCGAACAGCCGGGCCGCCTCACGGGCGCTCTCCTCGCGGGTGGTGCCCACCGCGCTGATCTCGTACTGCGGCAGCGCGCGCAGAGCGGGCACATGCGCCGTGCGCGCCCAGCCGCGTTCCGGGTTGGCGCCGATGACGCCGACCTTGATCGTCTTCATGCTCCCTCGCCTCTCTCTCGACGGCTAAGTGGACGTCTGGCGTCCGGTTGTGCGACCATAGCTCAAGTGGACGCCAGTTGTCCACTTAATCCGGAGGGGGGAGGTCCGCTTATTGGTAGAATCGCTGTATGAGCGCGGTGGACCGGCTGTTGGACGACGGATCCGGGCGGCGGCCCCGGGCCGACGCGCGGCGCAACGTGGAGCGGCTGGTGGCCGCCGCCCGGGAGGCCGTCCGTGAGATCGGCGGCGAGGTCACCGCGCATGAGATCGCTCGTCGCGCGGGCGTGGGCATCGGCACGTTCTATCGCCGCGTCGGCTCCCTGGAAGCGCTGCTGGAGGCGGTCCTGGAGGAGGTGCTCGGCGAGATCGTGGCACGGGCCGACCAGGCGCTCGCCCATCCCGACCCCTGGACGGGCTTCCGTGAGTTCGCGCAGGGCTACATCCATCTGCGCAACGAACTGTGCGACATCAACGACGCGCTGGGCGGATCCCTCGACCACGCCCGCGCGGACCTGCGCGAACGGATGCGCCTCCTGGTCGAGCGCGTCCAGCGGGCCGGCGTGGTGCGGCCGGACGTCACCTGGCCCGACGTGGCGTTCCTGCTCGTGTCGGTCTCCACCGGCGACCACACCCTCGGTGTACGCGCGGGCGGCCACCAGTGGGAACGCAACCTGCAGATCGTCCTGGACGGGCTGCGCACCACCCGCCCCGAGGAGCTGCCGGGCCCACCGCCCTCCGTGCCGTGAACCGCCTTTAACGCCGAGGCGGCCGGCGACCTTCGGCGGAACGCGGAATCCACGCCGAGACGCCGGGGTTGGTACGTACGTGATGCACGGTGAGTACAAGGCGCCCGGCGGCAAGCTCGTCGTCGTGGATCTGGACGTGACGGACGGCAGGCTGCGCGACGTACGGGTGAGCGGCGACTTCTTCCTGGAACCCGACGAGGCCCTGGAAGAGATCAACAGGGCGATCGACGGTCTGCCCGCGGCCGCCGAGGCCCGCGATATCGCCGCCCGTGTCCAGGCGCGGCTGCCCGAGGGCACGGTGATGCTGGGGCTGTCCGCCGAGGCGGTGGCCATCGCCGTACGGCGCGCCCTCACCAATGCGTCCGACTGGCACGACCACGACTGGCGGCTGGTCCACGAGGGTCCGCAGGAACCCGCGCTGCACATGGCGCTCGACGAGGTGCTGGCCATGGAGGTCGGCGCCGGACGGCGTCCGCCGACGCTGCGTGTCTGGGAGTGGGCCTCGCCAGCAGTGATCATCGGCAGCTTCCAGTCGCTGCGCAACGAGGTGGACGCCGCCGCGGCCGAACGCTACGGCGTCACGGTGGTGCGCCGCATCAGCGGCGGTGGTGCGATGTTCGTCGAGCCGGGCAACACCATCACCTACTCGCTGTACGCGCCCGAGTCGCTGGTGGCGGGCATGTCGTTCGCCGAGAGCTACGCCTTCCTCGACGACTGGGTACTGGGCGCGCTCGGTGAACTGGGCGTCGGGGCGTGGTACCAGCCGCTCAACGACATCGCCTCCGACCAGGGCAAGATCGGCGGAGCGGCGCAGAAACGCCTGGTGGCCGGCGCGGTCCTGCACCACGTGACCATGGCCTACGACATCGACGCCGACAAGCTCACCCGGGTGCTGCGCATCGGCCGCGAGAAGATCTCCGACAAGGGCATCGCCAGCGCCAACAAGCGCGTCGACCCACTACGGCGGCAGACCGGTCTGCCCCGCGAGCAGATCATCGAACGGATGATCGCCCACTTCCGAGGCCGCTACGGGCTGACCGACGACCGGCTCACCGAAGAAGAACTGCGCATGGCCGAGAAACTGGCGGCGGAAAAGTTCACCGACCCGGCCTGGACCGCCCGCGTCCCCTGACCCGCACACTCTCGCAGCACCGCAGTACCGGCCCGCCCACGCGCTCCCGTTCACCAAGCACGCCCACACACCCCTACGAATCAACACCGCACCGAACCGGCGCACCTGGCAGCAGCCGGGCCATGCCGCGTGCGGTGCCGCCGCCGGCCTCGAACAGCTCCCGTGCGGCGCTGCGGGCCCACGGGCTTAGAGGTGCTAACAGAATTAGCGGACGAGGCGTCGCCAGCAGATGATGGCTGCGGCCAGGGTCATGAATGCTTCGTGGATGTCGTCGCGGATCTCCCAGCGGATGCGTAAGCGGCGGAACCAGTGCAGCAGCCCGATGGTGCGTTCGACGACGTAGCGGTGGACGCCCAGGCCCGAGCCGTGAGCGGTGCCGCGCCGGGCGATGCGTGGCTTGATGCCCTTGGCCTGCACCAGGCGGCGGTACTTGTCGTGGTCATAGCCGCGGTCGGCCAGCAGGCACTTCGGTCTGCGGCGCGGGCGCCCCACCCGGCCCCGCACCGGCGGGATCGCCTCCAGCAGGGGCATCAGCTGGGTGACGTCGTTGCGGTTGCCCCCGGTCAACGCCAGAGCGAGCGGGATCCCGTGGCCGTCGGTCAGCACGTGGTGTTTCGAGCCCGGCCGGCCGCGGTCGACCGGGCTCGGCCCGGTTTTGGGCCGCCCTTGAGCGCCCGCACGTGCGAGCTGTCGATCACCGCCCTGGACCAGTCAAGTTGCCCGGCTGCGTGCAACTCTTCCAGCAGCAGCCGGTGCAACCTGTCCCACACCCCGGCCTGGTGCCATTCGGCCAGTCGCCGCCAGCAGGTCATCCCCGACCCGAACCCCAGCTCCTGGGGCAGGAACTCCCACCGGATCCCGGTGTGCAGCACGAACAAGATGCCGCACAGCACCTTGCGATCGTCCAGCCGTTTGCGGCCGGGATGGCGTTTGCGGCGCTCGACCTTCGGCAGCAGCGGCTCGATCCGCTCCCACAGGCTGTCGGGCACGATCCACGGGGGTTGCTCGCCCTTACGCACCCGCCCACAACACACCCGACCATCACGACACGTCGCGCTACATACACATTTTGTTATGACCTCTTATGCGCAGCCGGGGCACGACCGCCGCGGCGAACCGATGAGGGGGCTGCAGTCGCTCGCGAGGGCGGGGTGTTGGCGCCCGCCACCCGGACGGCGGAGGCCCACTTCCATCCGGCGGTGACCGAGGCGAACCCGTCGGCTGCTTCGTCGTCTGGCTGTTTCGCGCGCCGTGGCGTGCTGGGCTGGATGACCACGCGTCATGCCTCGTCGGGGACGGGACGGGCATGGCGGCCGACACGGACGCCGTGGTGCCATGGGGGCGTCGGGGCTCTTTGGTGTGGGGGCGCGGTGGTGTTGAGGTCGCTTGGGGACGGGGCTTGGCCGTAGGTTGGACGGCGGGCGGGCTTTGGCGTGCTGCCTGGGCGGGACCAGCTTCAGGACCGGCGGGCCAGTGGAACCGGGAGGAGCGTTCATGACGTTGCAGAAGGGTGCCAACACGCCGGTGCCTGTTCCATCCGTACGTGTCGAACTGGGCTGGCAGGGCGGACCCGGAGTGCCCGATGCCGACGCGTCGGCGTTGCTGCTCACTGATGCCGGCAAGGTGCGTTCGGACGATGACTTCGTCTTCTACAACCAGCCGTCCCACGGGTCGGGGGCGGTTCGGCATGAGGGCAAGCAGCAGGGGCCGACCGTGCGTGACGTGCTGAGCGTCGATCTGGGGCGGGTCGAGCCGGACGTGCAGCGCATCGTGATCGCGGCATCGGCGGACGGTGGGACGTTCGGTCAGTTCCAGGGCTTGTACGTGCGGCTGCTGGACGCGGCGTCCGGTTCCGAGGTGACTCGCTTCGACAACCCGGGCGCGTCCACCGAGACCGCGTTCGTCCTGGGTGAGCTCTACCGGCGGCAGGGTGCCTGGAAGTTCCGGGCGGTCGGGCAGGGGTACGACACCGGACTCGCCGGGCTGGCCACCGATTTCGGGATCACCGTGGACGATCCGGGGCAGGGTGCTTCGCCGCCTCCGGCGCCACCGGCGCCGCCCGTGCAGTCCGCACCGCCCCAGCAGGCGGCGCCCGCGCCTCAGCAGGCGGCGCCCGCGCCTCAGCAGGCGGCGCCCGCGCCTCAGCAGGGCGGCGTGATCTCGTTGACCAAGAGCGCGCCGTCGGTGTCGCTGACCAAGCACGGGGCCACGTCCGGGCACATGCGGGTCAACCTCAACTGGTCGGCGCGGCCGGGCGCGGCCCGAGGGCTGCTGGGCAAGCTCCGTCGCGGCGTGGACCTGGACCTCGACCTGTGCGCGCTGTGGGAACTCAAGGACGGGCGCAAGGGGATCGTGCACGCCGTCGGTGACTTCGGTGCGCTGGACCGGCCCCCGTACATCCAGCTCGACCGCGACGACCGGGCCGGCACCGTGGAGACGGGCGAGAACCTGACCATCAATCTGGACCACACCGCCGACTTCAGAAGGATCTTGGTGTTCGCCGAGATCTACGACGGCGCCGACGACTTCCGGGGGCTGGACGCGGTGGCCACCCTCTATCCGCGCGGTGCCGCGCCCATCGAGATGCGCACGGACGACTGCGTCGACGCTTCCCGCGACGTTGTGCTCGCCCTCATCGAGAACGTGGGCGGCGAACTGGTGGTACGCCGTGAGGGACGGTACGTCCTGCCGCCGCCCGGTCGTCCGCGCTGGGGGAAGATGGCCGTCGACCAGGCGTACGGCTGGAACCTGGAGTGGGTCGCCTCACGCGGCAAGGACTGAACGGCCTCGCGGACGAGCGGCACTCGCCGTGCTTGGGGGCCGCTTGGCGAGCGTCCTCGCCAGGAGCGGCCTGACCAGGACCGACCTGGGGGAGCGGCGAGGAGCAACCTGGACAGGAGCGGCGTGGCCTGAGTCAGGTTTCCGCTGGCTCAGGTGGAGGAGGGCTCGCTTTCGCCTAGCCCGACGGGCTTTCGAGGCTTCTGGTAAGTGCGTCTCCCCGGGACTGAGGGCGCGGCGTTTCATTGGTGGGTGCACAGGCCCTGCGGGAGGGGACTCCCGCAGGGCGGTTCCCGCGTGCGATCCAGTTCCAGGTGACGCGGCGGAGCAGATTCCGTCGTCGAAGGTGACAGTGCCCGACCCGAGGCCCCGCTTGGACCACCACGGCCGACGGGGCGGTCGTCCACTCGGGGGCTTCTCATGTCGTCCTCGCGCAGGAGGCGGTTAGGGCAGCGCGTTGGCGAGGAAGGGCCCGGCCAGCACCGGGGGCGTCCGCAGCACGCGTCGGTGGACGGCCCGCGGGGCGCATGAGGACTCCGGCGCACCCGGCTGCTGGGGCCGGCGTCTGGCGATTGCACTGGCCGGCCCCCTCTGCGGCGGGTGTGCCCAGGGGCGCGCCGGGGCCCGCCCACTGCGGCGGCGGGAGTTACGTGCCGTTCTTGGTGATGGAGTCGGCCAAGTCCTTGTCGCGGGCCACGCGGACGAGGGCGGCGGCGAAGCGGGCCAAGTCCTTTTCGGGGACTTCGTCGGCGAGGCGCTTGGGGTCCTTGGGCAGGCCCAGGCGTTCGGCCCCCTTGAGGGTCTGCTCGTCGAAGTAGGGGCGCAGCCAGGGCCACATGGCCTGCGCCTCGCGGCAGAAGATGTCGACGCCTGTCGGGCCGATGCCGGGGAACTCGCGGAGCAGCTGGCCGGCGCGTTCCCTGTCGCGTTCCGACTCGATCGCCAGCCGCCGCAGGTCGCCGTTGTACTTGTCCTGGACGATGTCGGCCATGTCGCCCAGGCGGCCGGCGGTGCTCTCGTCGTAGCGGACGTAGTGGCCGCGGCCGAGCGCGTCCACCCGCTGCTGCCAGGTCAGCCGGGCCATGCCGCGTGCGGTGCCGCCGCCGGCCTCGAACAGCTCCCGGGCGGCCGCCATCGCGATCTCGGAGGAGATCCGGGCGCTGAGGAGGTTGGACAGGACCAGCAGCTTCCACAGGGCGGCGGGTTGGTCCTTGAGCGGGACACCGGCCTCCTCGGCGTAGGTCTCGCCCGCCTCGCGCAGCAGCCTCTTCACGACAGCGTCCATGACACGCACCTCCCGTCACTCGGCGCTCTACCCAGGCAGGCGCGGATGACTCCAGCGGGCGCGGCGCCGGACGCGGCCACGCGCCCGGATATATGCGATATGTCAGATATGCCGGTTTGGAGCGTTCGTATCGCGGCGGGCGGCCCGGCGTCGGCCGCAAGTCCAAGAGACGGTCACAGGAGGGTCAGCTGACCCTCGCCCGCCAGCGGGTCGCGGTGCTTCTTCAGGTGCCGCCAGCGGGGCAGGTCGTCAAGGTAGGACCAGGACAGCCGGTGGTGCGGCGTCGGGCCAGACTCCTCGAGGGTCTTCTGGTGGACGGGGGACGGGTACCCGGCGCTGTCGGCGAAACCGTACCCGGGGAACTGCTCGTCGAGGGCGGCCATGAGCCGGTCGCGGTGCACCTTGGCCAGCACCGACGCCGCCGCCACCGTCACCGAACGCTGGTCGGCCTTGACCTCGCAGCGGATCCGCCGATGGCGCCCTCCGGAACCCGGGCCGATGTAGTCGTGCTTGCCGTCCAGGATGACGGCGTCGGGCGGCTCCGGCAGCCCCTCCAGGGCCCGGACGGCGGCCCGGCGCAGCGCCTCCGTCATGCCGACCTCGTCGATCTCCTCCGGGGCCGACGCGCCGAACGCGTACGCGGTCAGCCAGCCGGGCAGCACCTCGGCGAACGCCTCCCGGTGCGCCGGCGACAGCAGCTTGGAGTCCGTCAGCCGGATCGTACGGCCGCCCCGACCCGGCAGCTCGGGCGGCGGCGACAGGTCGGTGACCGCCGCGCACACCACGACGGGCCCGGCCCACGCGCCGCGTCCCACCTCGTCCACCCCGGCGATGCGCTGCGCGCCGAGGGCCGCGTGCAGCTCGTGCTCGATCTCGTACCCGGCCGACAGAGGCGCCGCCTCCGGTTCGGCCGACGACTCCAGGCCCGGCAGCGCGTCGATGGCGTCCGTCACATGGTCTCCCGTACGAAGGTGCTGATCCGAGCGGACGCGGCGTCCGCGGCCGTTCGATCGTAGAGGCGCCGCCCCCTTCGCGGGCGTGCATGCCACGGGCGATCGCGAGGAGGTTCTCAGCGGCGGGCGGCGGCCGCCCTTGACCCGCTGCCATGACCATCGGAGAACGCGCTGGTCAGCGGCCCGGATGCGGAGGTGGGGCCGGCCGTTGCGGGGGCACGTCCGCCTTGACACGGCGCAACGAACCGCGTCCAGATGGTGCCGATCCGGGGGGTCCTGCGCTTTACTCGCCTTGATGGCATTGTTCGGCAGGTCCCGCTCCCGCCCGCCGCTGGGCACCGCGGCGCGGGATCTTTTCGAGCGCCTGCGCGTGCGTTACTTCCAGATCCTGCCCGGCCTGAGGTTCCTGGGCGCGGTGCTGGGGGTCGCGGTGGTGGTGTCGGTCGCGGTGGTCCTGAACGGGCCGGTGCTCAGCGCCGCCGTGTTCACGGCCATCCTGATGGTCGTGGTGCACCTGACGCTGCGGTCGCCGGCGGGCATGGCCGTCGTGTCGGTGATCATGGGGTGGCTGGCGGTGTCGGTGCCGCTGGGACGGCTGTTCCCCGAACGCGCGGACGACCCGTACCTGAACGCCCCGCTCCTGCTGGGGCTGCTGGCACTGCCGGTGGCGATCGTCGCGTTGCGGCTGCGCGGGTACGCCCCCTGGCGCACCGCACTGCTCGCACTGGGGGCGGCCGGGCTCATCGCCGCCGCGACCGTACATCCGCTGCCGGGCCTGCACGTGGCACCCGCCTGGCTTGCCGCATTGGCCGTGCTCGCCTACCGCTGGGACCAGGCGCGCCGGGCCATGGCGGCGGAAGCGTACGACACGGGCTGGGTGCAGGAGCAGGCCGGCACGGCCGGGGGCGGCGAACCGCGCACGTCCGGCGAAGGTGCTCCCAGGCCGCCCTTCGAGGGCGGGCCGCAACCGCGCAAGCGTCCCTCGGGAAAGCGCTCCGGTGCCGGACGCGGCGACGGCGGGGGCGAGGCAGGCGACACCGAGGGGTTCCCCGCGGGGGTGCCCGCGGCCACACAGGCGGCCTACGAGCAGCGCGCCGCCGCCCACGCCCAGGCCGCCACCACGGCCCAGGAACAGGCCCAGGCGGCCGTCGCCGCGATGTCCGCCCCGGTGGCCGAACCGGACGGGCGAGGCGCGGGCGGGCCGCCGGAGATCTCGGTCGACGAGGCGCTGGCCGAGCTGGAGGCGATGGTCGGCCTGGAGCCGGTCAAACGGCAGGTCCGGGCGATCGCCGCGTCCATCGAGGCCGCGCATCTGCGCGCCGCCGCCGGGGTGCCCACCGAGAAGCCGCTGCTGCACCTGGTGTTCGTCGGCCCGTCCGGCACCGGCAAGACCACCGTCGCCCGCGTCCTGGCCAAGATCTTCTACGCGTTCGGGCTGCTGCCCACGCCGAACGTGGTGGAGGCGCACCGCGCCGACCTGGTGGGGGAGTACCTCGGCGCCACCGCGATCAAGACCAACCGGCTCGTCGACTCGGCGCTGGGCGGGGTGCTGTTCGTGGACGAGGCGTACGGGCTGGTCAACGCCGCCGAGGGACAGGTCGACCGGTTCGGCAACGAGGCCGTCCAGACGCTGCTGAAACGCGCCGAGGACGACCGCGACAACCTCGTGATCATCCTGGCCGGGTACGAGCCGCAGATGACCGAGTTCCTGGCGTCCAACCCGGGGCTGGCCTCGCGGTTCGGCACCCGCGTGCACTTCCCCACCTACCGGCCCGCCGAGCTGCTGCGCATCGCCGAGTACCACACCGGGCTGCGCGATGACCGGCTGGACGAGGCCGCGCGGCGCCGCCTGCGCGCCCGCTTCGAGGAGGTGGAGCGGCGCGGGATCGTCGACGAGCTGGGCAACGGCCGGTTCGTCCGATCGCTCACCGAGGCCGCCGCCCGCGCCCGCGACGTGCGGGTCGTGGACGCGGCCGCCGAGCAGGGACGGCGCCCCAGCGCCGAGGAGCTGGTGACCCTGCGCGCCGAGGACGTCGACACCGCGTTCGCCGAGATCACCGAGCGGTACCGCGGCTACGTCGAGACCCCGACCCTGGACGAGGCGCTCGGCTCGCTGGACGCCATGATCGGGCTGGCCCCGGTGAAACGGCAGGTCCGGGAGATCGCCGCGCAGCTGCAGGTCGCCAAGATGCGCGAGGAGCAGGGCCTGGTCACCCGCCCGCCGACCCGGCACTTCGTGTTCACCGGCCCGCCCGGCACCGGCAAGACCACGGTGGCGCGGGTGCTCGGCCGGGTGTTCGCCGCGCTCGGCCTGCTGGCCCGTCCCGAGGTGGTGGAGGCGCAGCGGGCCGATCTGGTCGGCGACCACCTCGGCGGCACCGCCATCAAGACCAACAAGGTGATCGACTCGGCGCTGGGCGGGGTGCTGTTCGTCGACGAGGCCTACGCGCTGAGCAACCCCGGCTACAACGGCGGCGACGCGTTCGGCGCCGAGGCCGTGCAGACGCTGCTGAAACGCGCCGAGGACGACCGCGACCGCCTGGTGATCGTGCTGGCCGGCTACGAAGGCGACATGGAGCGTTTCCTGGCGTCCAACCCGGGCCTGGCCTCGCGTTTCGACGTCCGCGTCGACTTCCCCTCCTACGGCCCCGACGAGCTGCTGCAGATCGCGCAGCTGATCGCCGAGGAGAACGGGGACCGGTGGGAGGAGCGCGCGTTGGACGACCTGGCCCTGGTGTTCCAGCGCGCGTGCGGGCTCGGCCGCGTGGACGAGCTGGGCAACGGCCGTTTCGCCCGCTCCGTCTATGAGAAGGCGTGCGCGTCACGAGCCCTGCGCGCCGCCGAACTCGGCGCGGCCGCGACCCCCGCCGACCTCACCGTCCTCACCGCCGAGGACGTCCACGCCGCCCTGGCCGAACTCGCCCACCGGCTCGGCTGACCTCGTCCTGGCCTGTCGGTGGGGCGCGGTTTAATCGGCGCATGACGGTTTCGTGGGGGCAGGTGCTGGCCTGGCGGATGCGGCGGCAGTTCGTCGAGCCGCCGGGGGACGGGTCGGCCGTCGGCATCGCGCGGCGGCTGGCCGGGGTGCAGGCCCAGGTCGCCTCGGCGGCCGAGCTGGCCGTGGCGGTGCGGCAGGCCCGCCCCGTCCCGGGGGACGTGCCGCGGGCGCTGTGGGAGGAGCGGGCGCTCGTCAAGACCTGGGTGATGCGCGGCACCCTGCATCTGCTGCCCGTGGAGGAGGCCGGCGCCTACCTCGCCCTGTGCGGCACGCTCCGCCACTGGGAGAAACCCAGCTGGCAACGGACCTTCGGCGCCACGCCCGCCGACCTGGAGGCGATCGCGGCCGTGGCGGTCGACGCGCTGGCCGGCGGGAAGGCGCTCACCCGTCAGGAGCTCACCACCGCGATCGTCGACAAGACCGGTTCCGGCCATCTGGCCGAGGTGCTCGGCTCCGGCTGGGGCACGGTGCTGAAACCGCTGGCGTGGTGGGGCGTGCTGTGCCACGGGCCCTCCCAGGGCGCCCGCGTGACGTTCACGTCGCCGGAGAACCTGCCCGGCTGGCGCGGCCTGCCGCCGGTGGAGGACGCCGCCCGCACCGTCATCCGGGCCTTCCTGGGCGCGTACGGCCCCGCGACGCCGCAGACGTTCGACAACTGGCTGACCCGCGGCGGCAGCCGCAAGAAGGACCTCAAGGGCTGGTTCGCGGCGCTCGACGGCGAGCTCGCGACCGTCGAGGTCGACGGGGAGCCGATGTACGCGCTGGCCGAGCACGCCGACGAGCTGGCGGACACCGAGCCGTCGCGGTCGGTGCGCCTCCTCGGGGGCTTCGACCCGTACGTGCTCGGCGCCGGGACGAACGCCACGTACCTCATCCCTGCCGAGCGGCGTTCCGAGGTCAGCCGCACCGCAGGCTGGATCTCCCCGGTGGTCCTGCACGAGGGCCGCGTCGCCGGAACCTGGGAAGCCAAGGACGGCGAGGTGTCGGTAACTCCCTTCGAAGACGTCCCGGCCGACCTTCTCGAGACCGAGGTCGCCCGCGTGCGGTCCCTTCTGACCGCCTGACCGGACACCCAGCGGGCGCTACGGCCAGGCCGTGGGTGTTCCGCGCCTCGGTCGGCAACGCGCACGTCCGGAGGTAAGCGGCCGCCCGCCTCCGAACAGACGACCGCCGGAACGGCCGCCTGGGGCTGTGCCGTCCGCCTCCCGGGCTGTGCCATCCGCCGCCCGGCGCAGCGCGATCCGTCGCCTGGGCTGTGCCGTCCACCGCCTAGGGCCGCCCCCCGCCGTCTGGCGGCGCGCCATCCGACACCCGGGGCCGCCCCATCCGCCTCCCAGGCCGCGCCATCCACAATCAGGGCCGTGCTACCCGCCGCCTGGCGCCGCGCGATCCGCCGCCTGGCGCAGTGCCGTCCGCCGCCTGGGGCAGTGCGATCCGCCGCCTGGGGCTGTGCGATCCGCCGCTCGGGGCCGTGCCACCTGCGGCCCGGGGCCGTCCCATCCGCCACTCGGGGCCGCCCCACCTGCCGCCCGGAGCCGCCGTTTGCCGCCCGGCGGCGCGCCGCCCGCCGCTTGGCGCAGCGTCATCCGCCACCAGGGCCGTGTCGCCGGGGGGCGGGGCGTCTGCCGCTTGGGGGCGTGGTCTTTCGCGGTGGTGGGTGCGGCGGATGCCTGTGAGGGTTAGGAGGGCCAGTTGCTGAGGGCCAGGTCGGCGACCCGGTCGAGGTCTTCGCGCGTGGCGCCGCCCGCGGCCTGGACGGCCAGGCCGTAGGAGGTGGTCCACAGGTAGCGGGCCAGGTCGGCGGGGTCGGCGTCGGGTGGGAGGTCGCCTTCGGCCCGGGCGCGTTCCATGCGCTCGCGCAGAGCCGTCTGGGCGGTGCGGCGGTGCGCGAGGATCTCCTGGCGGATGGGGGCGGCGTCGTCTCCGGTGGCGATGGCGGCCTGGACGATCAGGCAGCCGCGGGGGCGGCCCTCGGCCGTGGTGGCCCGGATGGCGCCGCGGAGCAGTTCCTCGGCGACGGCGCGGGCCGTGGGGGCGAGGAGGGCCCGCCGGAGGTAGCCGCCGGGGCCGTCCAGGTAGCGGTCCAGAACCTTGCGGAACAGCGCCTCCTTGTTGCCATAGGCGGCGTAGAGGCTGGGCCGGTTGATGCCCATCGCGGCGGTCAGGTCGGACAGGGCGGTGCCCTCGTAGCCCTGCCGCCAGAACACCTCCAGCGCGCGGTCCAGGGCCTCGTCGACATCGAAGGCGCGCGGTCGGCCCGCTCCCATGTGCCCCTCCCCATTTTTTTCGTACCGCTCGGTATAGTACTCTCCCTAAATAAGTACCGATCGGTATGAAAATGGAGGACGGCATGCTGGACGGCAAGGTGGCGCTGGTGACGGGCGGATCGCGGGGCATCGGCGCGGCGACCGCGCGGGCGCTGGCCGACGCGGGCGCCGACGTGGCGATCGGCTACGCGGCGGCGGAGGACAAGGCGCTGGCGGTCGTGGACGACATCAAGGGCCGGGGCCGCCGCGCCGCCGCGCACCGCGCCGACCAGGGCGACCCCGCGCAGGTCGAACGGCTGGTCAGGACGGTCGCCGAGGAGTTCGGACGGCTGGACATCCTGGTCAACAACGCGGGTGTCATCACGCGGGCGCGTGCGGACGATGCGGACGCCGACCTCGCGGCGCTGGAGCGCATGTACGCGGTGAACGTGGGCGGCGTGGTGACGGCGATCCGGACCGCGGCCCAGGTGATCGAGGACGACGGGCGGATCATCACGATCGGCTCCAACCTGTCCGCCCGGACCGCCAACCCCGGCGTCGCCGACTACGCGGCGACCAAGGCGGCGATCGTCGGCTACAGCCGGGGCGCGGCCCGCGACCTGGCGCCGCGCGGCGTCACGGTGAACGTCATCCAGTCCGGCTCGGTGGCGACCGACATGAACCCGCCGGACGGCCCGAGCTCCGACGCCCAGCGCGCGATGAACGCGATGGGCCGGTACGGGCGCCCTGAGGAGATCGCCGCGGGAGTGGTGTTCCTGGCCAGCCCCGGCGCCTCGTTCATCACCGGTGCCCTGCTGCCGATCGACGGCGGCTACCTGGCCTGACCCGGCCGGAAACGCAGGCGTTGGCCCGGACGGAGCTGGGCGGCAAGCGGGACGTCGTCCGACACCAGGACCGCCACGACCGGGTAGCCCCCGGTCGTCGGGTGGTCGGTGAGGAAGATGATGGGCAGCCCGCTGGGCGGCACCTGGATCGCCCCGGTGACCATGCCCTCGCTGCCCAGCTCGCCGTGCCGGGCACGGGTCAGGGGGGCGCCGTCCAGGCGGACACCCACGCGGTTGCTGTCCGGGGTGACCTCGTAGGGCGTGGACGTGAGCGTGGTGAGCGCGTCGTCGGTGAACCAGTCGTCGCGGGGGCCGGGCAGGATCCGCAGTTCGGGCACGTCGGGCAACGCCGGGCCGGGCGCGATGTCCACGTGGATGTCGGCGTGGCCGCCGACGGGGCCCACCGGCAGCCGGGCGCCCGCCGACAAAGGCGCGGGCCCCAGCCCGGACAGAAGGTCGGTGGAACGGCTCCCCAGCACCTCGTCGACGGCCACACCGCCCCGTACCGCGACGTAGCTGCGCAGCCCGGTGAGCGGCGTGCCGAACTCGACGGTGGCGTCCGCCGGTACGTGGCAGGGGGCATTCATGCCATGGGGGCGGCCGTCGATCCGCAACGGCAGGGGCGCGCCCGTCACGGCGATCCAGGCGCGGGCGTGGAAGCGCAACGCGGCACCGCCGAGGGTGAGTTCCACTCCGGCCGCGCCCTCCGGGTTGCCGACGAGGCGGTTGGCCAGCCGCAGCGCGCGCTCGTCGGCCGCCCCGGACCGGGGGACGCCCAGGTGCGCGTGCCCGGGCCTGCCCAAGTCCTGCACCGTCGCCAGCGGACCGGGCCGCACGACCTCGATCACGGTGTCTCCTTCGGCACGAACCGCACACGGGTTCCCGGCTGCAGCAGGGACGGCGGGTCGCGCCGCACGTCCCACAGGGGCAGGTCGCTGCGGCCGAGCAGCCGCCAGCCCCCGGGCGACTGCGACGGGTACACCGCGCTGTACGGCCCGGCGATGGCCACCGAGCCCGCCGGCACGGCCGTGCGGGGCGACTCGCGGCGCGGGACGTGCAACGCCGGGTCCAGACCGGTCAGGTACCCGAAGCCGGGGGAGAAGCCGAGGTAGGCGACGGTGTAGGACACGGCGGCGTGCCGCTGGACGACCTCGGCCCGCGACAGCCCGGTCAGTTCGGCGACCTCGTCCAGGTCCGCCCCGTCGTACACCACCGGGATCTCCACCGGCGGCGTGTCGCCGGACGCCGAGGCGGGCAGCGGCAGCCCGGGCAGCCGGGCGGCCAGGCGGCCGAGGTCGCAGCGCGCCGGGTCGGCAACCACCAGCACCGTGCGCTCGCCCGGTACCACGTCGACCACGCCCGGCAGCGCGGCGGCGCGGACGGCCGCGTTCAGCCGGTGCGCGGTCGCCAGGTCGTCCGTCTCGACCAGCAGCGCCGTGTCGCCCGCCCTGCGGACCCTCATGCGAACGGCTCCGCCCGCACCCCGGCCTCGGTCAGCGCGGCCCGCACGGACCGCGCCAGCTCCACCGCGCCGGGAGTGTCGCCGTGGACGCAGATGGAACGCGCGTTCAGCGTCACCTCGGTGCCGTCCACGGCCACGACGGTGCCGTCGACCGCCATCCGTACGGCCCGCTCCACCACGGCGTCGCGGTCGTGGATGACCGCTCCCGCCTCGCGGCGCGACACCAGGGCCCCCTTCGGGGTGTAGGCGCGGTCGGCGAAGCACTCGGCCACCACGGTCAGGCCGTCGGCGGCCTCGTACACCGACGACCCCGGCAGCGTCAGGACGGGCAGCGACGCGTCGTAGGCGCGCACCGCGTCCGTCACCGCGCGCGCTTGGACCGGGTCGCGGGCGATGCGGTTGTAGAGCGCGCCGTGCGGCTTGACGTAGGAGACGCGGCCGCCTTCGGCACGGGCGATGCCGTCCAGCGCCGCGATCTGGTAGAGCACCTCGGCGGTCAGCTCCGCCGGGGCCACGTCCATCTCACGGCGCCCGAACCCCGCCAGGTCGCGGTACGACACCTGCGCGCCGATCCGCACCCCGCGCTCCACCGCGGCCGCGCACACCCGGCGCATGATCAGCGGATCACCCGCGTGGAACCCGCACGCCACGTTCGCGCTGGTGATCACGTCGAGCAGCGCGACGTCGTCGCCCAGCGTCCAGATGCCGAACCCCTCGCCGAGGTCGGCGTTGATGTCGATGACCGCCATGCCCCCAGATCTATCACCGTCGCGGCCCGCAGGGCTGCCGCGGCCTACACGGTCTCCTCGCGCACGTCCTGCACCTCACCGCGCGGCGCCCACGCCTGGTACACGCCCCGGTCGAACGGCTCCAGACCGAGCCGCTCCGCGACCGGCGCCTTGCCCCCCGTGTACTCCACGCGCAGCCACTCCCCGTGTTCGCCGAGCACCACGAACGGCTCGCCGCGCCAACTGCACCGCGTCCGGACGTAGGACAGGTGGTCGACCTCGGCGGCCGGCACCACCCGCACGTACCGGTCCGGGGCGGCCTGCGTGAACCCGTCCGCGGGACGCGACAGGTACAGCCGGACGTCGTCGCCGTCCGGGCTCGCCTCGTAGTCGGTGCCGCGCCAGCCCGCGTAGTACCCGTGCCGGATGGTCATTCCCGTCCTCTCGCCCGCTCCCGTGGGTACCGCCCAGGGGCCGCGTCATCGTCGTCGCGCCGCGTCCAACGGCGTTGGTCGGCGTCGTAGGCGGCCACCAGCGTCTCCCCTCCGGAACGGCCGAGACGCCATATCTCGGCGCCGTGCGGAAGGCGCAGGCTGTCGACCTTGAACTCGGGGATGGCCGGGCCGTCCCCGGACGCGTACCCGGAACCGTGGAACGGCGCCTTCTCGATGACCCAGCCCCCCGGGATGATGCTCATGCTCCACTCGTCGATGCCGCCCAGCGGCCTGCGGTAGAGGGCGGGGCGGACGGCCTGCCAGCGGATGACGTGAATCTCCTCGTCCCCTGCGGAGAACGGCGACCCGTCCCACGCCAGCCCGAGCCCGTGCACGAGCCGCGACGGGGTGTTCAGCTCACGCACGTCCTGCAGCCGGTGCACATACCCGGCGACCAGGTCGTAGCCGCCCTCCACGTAGTGCGCGACATGGTCGGGACGCACGACCTTCTGCATCACGGTCGTGTCGGTGGCCTTCTCGTGCTTCGGAGTCCGCGCGGCCTCGCCGCCGTTGGCCGCGGACTGCACGGCGGCCTTGCGGGCAGTGGGGGCGTTCCCTTGCCCCGCACCTTGCCCGGCGCCTTGTTCGGCATCCCCTGGGCGCTGGGGGAGCAGCGCCGGGGCGTCCAGGTAGGCGGCGCTGGGGAGACCGGGGTTGACCGCCAACTGCCAGTCCGGATGCGGCCAGTGCCGGGCCAGCTCCGCCAGGGAGCTCGTCCGATGGTGGACGGCCTGGCCGCGCAGTGACGTGTCCATGGCCTCGGGAGAGGTGAACGCCAGCACGAACGTCCCCTCCCCGAAGCGTGCGGTCGCGTAGTGCCGTCCGTCGCCGCCCCCGGGGGCCTCGGAGCTGCCGGGGTCCGGAAGATACAGGGTGGCCCCGGAGAGCAGACGCAGGTACGCGTCCTGGTCGCCGCGCTCGCGGGCGTCGGCGAGCGCCTTGTCCACATCGGCGGACGCCCCGCCGCCGGCGGGCGAGGGCTCAACGTCGACGGGCGCCGCCACCTCGCCGCCCTCGACGGGCGCCGGGGGGATGCCCAGCTCCGGCAACGTCAGGACGCCGCCGTCCGGCCCGGTGCGCGCGGCCTGGTACACCAGCCCGCGGGGGCTGGACAGGCCGTGGACCTCCCGGAAGGCGCCGACCATCATCCCGGCCAGGATCGCGCAGTCCTCGGCGAACCGCTTGTCGTCGCGCGACGACCCGTCGCTCTCGTCGAAGCGGTGCCACCAGTTGCGCCGTTCTTCGCCGTCGGCGCCGTCCCCGCCGCCGCGGCCGTGCTCGTCGGGACGCTGCCAGCCGAGCGCGGCGAGACGGCGTTCCTGCCCGGGCGACAGCGGCCGCGGCAGGAAGGCGCTGCTGACCGCCTCGGCCTGCAGGCTCTCCTCCGTCCGCATCGCCTGCGTGTACGGCAGGCCGCCCGGCGCCTCCACGATCAGGAACGCCCGGACCGGCAGTCGCAGCAGCTCGATGGTCAGCCGTTTGGCGAAGTCGTTCCAGTCCAATCGGGCCCCACTCCCGCGTCCGTGGTGATGTGCCGTACTCGACGGTAGCCTTCCGGCCGCCCGCGCGCGGGCGCGGCGCGGAAGATCATTCGGTATGGGGAGCGGGGAGCGCGCCGGTGCCGTCGGCGCCGGTGCCGTGGCCGGATCGCACAGGGGTCCAGACGCCGCCGATCGCGTCGTACACCGCCACCGGGCTCTCCTCGCCCTCACCGGCCCAATGCCACAGCCGTGCGCCGTGCTGCGGCCGCAGCACGATCGGGCCGGGACCGGGAGGCGGCGGGGCGGACGGCTCGGCGGCGGCTGCGGGCGTGGCGTCGGGAGCGGGTGCCGCTGCGGGAGCGGGTGCCGGTGCGGGGGTGGGGGCCGCCGGGGGCGCCACGGGGCCCTGAGACGGCGCGGGAGCGGACGGCGCGGCCGGAGGCGGGCCCTCGAGCGCCGACGCGGGCACAGGCGCCGACGGCGGCGCCTGCGGCGTCTCGGCGGGCGGCTCGGGCATCACGGGACGCGGGGCGTTGTGCCGTCCCAGGGCGCGCTGCTGGGCGTCCAGCCGGGCGACGGCGGCCGCGTCCAGGTGCACCTCGCTCGGCAGCCCCGGATTGACGGCAAGCTGCCAGGACGGGTCGGGCCACTCGGTGGCGAGCTGGGCGAAGGAGGTCTGGCGGTACAGGCTGGACGGCGGGTCGCCGGGACGCCCGATCGACCGGGCCAGCGACTGGGGCGAGGTGAACACCGTGATGTAGGTGCGCGTGCCGATCGTCGTCGTGGGGAACCCGGCGGCGCGCGGGTGGGCCGCCTGCCCCGTCGACACGGGCAGCACCAGGTCGGCCGACAGCAGCAGCTCGAAGTAGGTGGTGTGGTCGCCGCGCTGTTTGGCGTCGGCGAGACGGGACTCCAGCTCGTCGGGGCCGGCGGTCGGCCACGGCGGCGTCCGTCCCGCGGCGGCGCCCGGCTCGGGGCCGGGGACCGGGGCGCCCAGCGGCAGCGAGCCGATCCGCTGCGCCAGATCGACCCCGCCCCCGGCGGCCGCCGACGGCCCCGCGGCGCCCGACAGCGGCGGCGTCGGCCCCTCCGGGCCGGTCAGCCCTTTCGGCTCGGTCGGCGGCACGGCGACGTCCCGGTCCACCAGCGGGTCCAGCGGCTCGCGCGGCGCCGGCGCGCGCCCCTGCCCGAACCCGCCCGGCGGGCCGCCCTGCGCGAGCGCCTCCGCCGAGCTGCGGCGGCGGGTCAGCTGGCCGGGATTGGCCGCGTCGATGCCGAAGTCGGGCAGCTCGATCTGGCCCGTGCCGAGCCGGTGGAACGACTCGTACACCAGGTCGGAGGGCCGCCGCACGCCCTGCACGTCGCGCAGGGCGGTGACCATCATGTCCGACAGGCGGGCGTGGTCGTCGAGGGCGGCGAACGCGGGCAGTTCCGTCCACCAGTTGCGGGGGGCGGGGTCCTCGGGGGGACGCCACCCGGCCTCGCTGAGCACCTCCTCGTCGGCGAGGGTCAGCAGCAGCGGGCCGTCCAGGAAGTTGTTGCTGACCGCCTCGGCGTACAGCCGGTCCGGCTCGCGCATCGCCTGGACGTAGTGGCGGCTCTCGTCGCGCTCACGCACGATGAGGATGGTGTCCCGTTCGAGCACCGCCAGTTCGCGTCCCAGACGCCGGGCGAACTCGGACCACTCCAACAAGATCACTCCCTATGGCCGGGGCACGCGACCCCCGGGCCCGCCGACCCTCACCGGCCGACCCGGCCGATCCTCCCGCGGGACCGCCGGCCGAGACGATGCCGAGATCCCGATGATTGTCGTCCCGGACGCCTCTGGCAAACCGGGAGTTCACTCCGGTGGTGCTTCGTGACGCAGCACACG
The DNA here is from genome assembly GCF_039536785.1 of Actinomadura miaoliensis. Lineage (NCBI taxonomy): Bacteria > Bacillati > Actinomycetota > Actinomycetes > Streptosporangiales > Thermomonosporaceae > Actinomadura > Actinomadura miaoliensis. The sequence continues at coordinate 206,064 of NZ_BAAAZG010000018.1, read as the reverse complement.
CAGCGCGCGGCGCAGCCCCTGCGGGTCGTCGTGGTAGACGTCCAGCAGGTCGATCAGCTTGTGCAGGATCGCGTGCCGCTCGTAGCCCACGTCCAGCAGCGCCTGCGCCGTCTCCCACAGCTGCGGCGGGTCGCCGTCCCACAGCCGCGCCACCAGCCGCTCGTGCGCCGCCACGTGCTCCGGCGCCGCCCCCGGATGCTCGAACTCGATCATGACGCGCCGGTCGTGCGGGTCGGCCGGGTCCAGGGAGGCCAGGTCGATCACGCGGTCCGGCAGCCGGTGCGTGCCCGACAGGAACGGCAGCGCGAACGCGCGCCGGGGCAGCGCCTCCATGTCCCCGTCCGGCAGCAGCCGGTCGACCAGCTCGCGGCCCAGCCCGAACGCCGACGGGTCGCGGTAGGCCGCGGCGAACTTGGCGGTGGCGTCCCAGACCGCGTCCAGGGTGGCGCGGATGCCCTCCTCGGGAAGCCCGGTGCGGCGGCCCGCCCACCGCACCCACGCCGCCAGCACGTGCGGCACCGCCTCCTGCTCGGTGGGCGACAGCAGCACCTTGCGCGGCAGCCAGTCCAGCAGGAACCGCTCGCACTTGGTCGGGCTGACCCGCAGCGGACGGCCGAAGTCGTGGGTGCAGCCGTAGTCGATGATGCGGTCGACGCAGCGGAGGGCGGCCGACCGGTCCGACAGCTCCTCGGCCTCGTCGGACGCCAGGAACTCCACGCCGATCTTGGCGCGCAGGTCGCTGCCGTAGACCGGCGGCTGCGGCACCCGCCCGCCCGGCGGCAGCGCGCGCACGCGGGCCCGCACGAACGCGTGGTAGGCGCCGAAGTTCTCGCCGACCGGCGGGTCGTCGGTCTCGCCGGTCAGCCGCAGCGCCGCGTCCAGCATCGCCCGTGTCTGCCGCGGGTCCAGCTCCTCGAAGCGCACCAGCGGATTGTCGCGGCCCTCCCGGCGGCAGTGCTCCAGCAGCCGGTCGACCTGGGACGACACCCACGCGTCGCGGACCATCCCGGCCGCCACCACGCGACCGCCGTCACCGGCGGCCCGGCCGCCGGGCGCGCCGCCGGAGGGCGGGGACGCGGGCCGCAGCGTGCCCGGCCTGGTGCGGTCGACCAGCACCACCAGGGCGTGCCGCTCCGCGCCGCCATAGGTGTAGAGGCACACCACCGAATCCTGGTCGCCGTACACGTCGCGGGACACGTAGCACGCCTCGGGCGCCACCATGCCCACCCGGTCGGCCCAGCCGGGACGCGGCACGCCCCGGTCCATCAGCTCCAGGGCCCCCCGCTCCGCCTTGATCGCCTGCCGGGTCGTCCCCAGGTAGGCCATGCCGGTCAGCAGCGCCAGCGCCGCCGGGGTGCCCGCGCGGACGGCGTGGTCGACCAGCCCCTCGCCGATGACCTCCTCGACGTCACCGCCCTCGACGCGGTGCCCCCACCAGGAGCCGAGGATCTCGCTGACGATCAGTTCGGCGTCCAGCGGGCTGCGCACCGCCAGCAGCTCGCGGGCGTGCCGGAGCATGCCGTCGTAGATCGCGGAGACCTCGTCCGAGGGCTGCGGGCCGTTGCGCGCTGGATCCCCGGAGGAACGGCGGCGGCTCTGGGGACTCACGCCCCCTAGCTTCTCAGATTCGGGGCCGCGCATCGCCCAGGACATAGGGGTCCGCCGAAAAGGGACGTGCCGGAATTCGGGCGCCCGTGCGCCCCGGCCATCCGAACCCCTGCCGGGCCCCCGGACGCCGCCGTTCGGACGGGACGGCTCAGCCGTCCACGAGTCCCGAGGGCCGGGTGCCGGACGGCGTGTCGCCGCGTCCGGAGGGCGTGTCGCCGCGTCCGGACGGCGGCCGGGACTTGACCATCCCGACCAGGTGCTCGCGGGCCATCCGTTCGACGAGCTCGGGCGTGGCGTCGAGCCCGAGATGGGTGACGCACGCCTGGACGTCGGCCACGCAGCGCGCCACGGTGGCCGGACTGAACCCGGCGAACTCGGCCGCCAGCCGCCGCGCCAGCAGCTCACGGGTCCGGCTCCGGTGGTCGGCAAGTGCAGGAGGCATCAATGCTCACCCTCCGCGCCCGGGGTCCGGCGGTACGGGGCGACCGCCGGGCGAGACGAAGCCTAACCGGGGACGGCGTCCGGCGAGAGGCCACCGCCCCGACCTCGCCTCGATGTCCCATTCCAACGTCTCCGCCGGGAGAGTCAAGGCCCAGCCGATTCCGGAAACAGAAGCTTTACTCACGTATCACCGACGTGTCTTTTTCATTTTCGGCAGGCGCGGGCGGCGTGGGGCGCGCGCCGTCGAGAACGTCCAGCCAGGCGGGGTGATGGCGCGCCGCCCACGCCCGGTCGACGTGCCCGGTGAGCATGCCGGTGAGGGCTCCCCGGTCGCGCAGCGCGTACCAGAGATGCCCCGCGGTCACCAAGGCGACGGCCAGGAACAGCCAGTCGTGGACGAAAGTTGCGCCGGTCCGCCAGTGGACGGGCCAGGGCCCGGGGAAGGCCAGCATCGCGCCGCTGCCCAGCATCACCAGGATCGCCCCCGCGGTGAACGCGGCGTTCAGCTTCTGCCCGGCGTTGAACTTGCCCACCGGCACCACCCCGCGGTCCAGGCCGCCGACGCGGCGCACCGCCCGCCGGTCGGCGCGGCGCAGCCACTCCCGGTCGTGCGGGCCGAATCGGTCCAGCCGCCGCAGGTCCGCGCGGAACGCCCGCGACACCAGGCCGAGCAGGACCGGAACGGGCAGCGCGAACCCGCACCACACGTGCAGCGGCCTGATCAGGTCGCGGCGGCCCACGGCGGCCGACAGCCCCGGCACGTACAGCAGCAGGGCCGTCACCAGGCAGACCAGCATCAGAAGCGCGGTCGCGTGGTGCACCCACCGCTCCGCCCGCGTGAACCTGGGCAGCCGGTCATCGTGGTGCCTGGGATCAGGTCGGCGCATCGTCACGTCCGTTCGACCGGCCCACCCACGCGTCCACGTCGTAGCCGCGGCGCTCCCAGTAACCCGGGACCACCCGGTCGGTGACCTCGATACCGCCCAGCCACTTCAGCGACTTGTACCCGTACATCGGCGCCACGAGGAGTCGCGTGGGCCCGCCGTGGTCGTGCGTGACGGGCGCCCCCTGCATCTGGGTGGCGACCAGCACGTCCCGGCGCCGCGCCTGCTCCAGCGTGAGCGACTCGGTGTAGGCGCCGTCGAACGACTCGAACCGCACGGCCTTGGCCCGGGGGGACACGCCGACCGCGTCCAGCAGATCGGGCAGCGCCACACCCGCCCACGCCACGTCCCGTACGCGCCACCCCGTCACGCACTGGAAGTCGCGGGTGAGCCGGGTCTGCGGAAGCGCCGCGAGATCGGCCATCCCGAACGAGCGGGGCCGCGCCACCAGCCCGCCGACCGTGACCCGGTGGCCGCCCGCGTCGCGCCGGGGCACCTCGTCGACGACCGAGTAGTAGCGGAAGCCGCCCGCGGCGGGCAGCACGTCCTGGATGGGGGCGCCGATCGGGGACAGCGCGCGGCTCACACGGTCCTGTACGGACGCGCCCACCGCGATCCCGGCCGCGCCCAACCCGAGCATGCCGAGCACGATGCGCCGTCCCACCGGCGCGCCCGATGGTTCCGTATCGTCTTCCGCATCCACGCCGTCCACGCCTTTCGCTCGGACCCTCTGCCCCGGTATTCGAGCACCCCCGCGCACGGTCCGCCATGGCGCGCGGGCCGTCGTAAGGAATTCGTCAGACACCAGGTCCTAAGCTGGCCGCATGGCCACCAAGGTTCACCTCAGCCAGCAGCCGGAGGCCGACGAGCTGCTGGGACGCAGCCCGCTGGCCCTGCTGACGGGCATGCTGCTCGACCAGCAGATCCCCATGGAATGGGCGTTCGCCGGGCCCTACACCATCGCGCGCCGGATGGGCGCCGACGACCTGGACGCGCACGAGATCGCCGCCTGCGACCCGGAGCGCTTCGCCGCGCTGCTGTCGGAGAAGCCCGCCGTGCACCGGTACCCGGGCTCGATGGCCAAGCGCGTCCAGCAGCTGTGCCAGTACCTGGTGGAGCACTACGACGGCGACGCCGAGGCGATCTGGCGGGACGTGGACACGGGCAAGGAGCTGTTCAAGCGGCTCAACGCCCTGCCCGGCTACGGCAAGCAGAAGGCGCAGATCTTCGTGGCGCTGCTGGGCAAGCGCTTCGGCGTGCGGCCGGAGGGCTGGCGCGAGGCGGCCGGGGCGTACGGCGAGGAGGGCTCCTACCGGTCCGTCGCCGACATCACCGGCCCCGAGTCGCTGGTCAAGGTCCGCGAGTTCAAGCAGCAGATGAAGGCGGCGGCCAAGAAGTAGCCGGCCGCCGCCGGGCCGTCCGGGTCGGTGGGGTTCGGGGGTGTTCGGGCGCAGACGACGCGCCCGGCGCCGGTAATCTTTGCCCTCTTTTTGCATGACCTGACGGGCGGGATACGGACGAACCGTCAAGATGAGTGCGGCGCGACCGGAACTCGCCGAGGGTGGGGACTTCGCCGCCCCGCGGGCCCTGGACGTCGTACCATCGGCTACTCACCGTCCGTGCGGCCGATCCGGGTGCGTCCCGCAAGTCGCCACGCCCGGGCGGCGCACATTTCCGAGGTTGCGGTGGCGGGTGTATGACAGGGATGTCCCTCGGGACTTCCGTCCACGCCTCGCCATCGGGATGATGAATACCTGACTCCGACCGGTGTTGTGATGGAGGCGGGAGCGCTAGCCTGCTCCCATTCACGCATAGTGATGACGAATTGCCGCGCGGTACGGGACCCTCTGGGGCGGAGGTGTTGTCCATGAGCACCGATACGTCCGTTCCGCATCCCCGGCTCTCGGGGCCGGAGGGCCAGCCCATGGACGCGTCCGACTCCGCCCTGTACGCCACGTTGATGCGGGAGGCGCCCGCCGGTTTCGCGTTCTTCGACACCGACCTGCGCTGCCGCCGCGCCAGCGACGCCCTGGCCGGGATGCTCGGCGTCCCGGTGTCCCGGCTGCACCACAAGACCCCGGCCGAGGTGCTGCCCGACGAGCTGGCCGCGGCGTTCGAACGCGCGCTGCGCCGCGTGCTGGCCGACGACCGGCCGCTGTCGGAGCAGGACCTGACCGTCCGGCTGTCCCGGCAGGAGGACGACCCGCACGAGCCGCACGACCCGCCGCCCGCGGCCGGCACCGAGGAGGCGACGGCCCCGGAGGCCGGCCGGGACGCGGACGCCTCGTCCGTGCCGGCGCCCGCGATGCCCCCGGCCAGCGCCATCCCGCCGGCCGCCACGGTGCCCGGGCCCGGCGCCGACGAGCGCATCCTGGCCTGCTCCTGGCTGCCCTCCCACGGCGCCGACGGCAAGCAGCTCGGGGTCGTGCTGACCGCCCTGGACGTCACCGAGCGGCGCCGCGCCGAAGAGGTCATCCGCCGCAAGGAGCAGCGCTACCGCTCCCTGGTGGAGGCCAGCTCCCAGGTCGTGTGGGTGGCCGCCCCCGAGGGCGGCGTGATCGACGACGCGCCCGAATGGCGGGCGATCACCGGCCAGACCCCCGAGGACTACGCCCTGGGCGGCTGGCTGGCCGTCGTGCACCCCGAGGACCGCGCCCGCATCGAGGCGCACTGGCGCGAGTGCGTCGACGACAACCGGGTCTTCGAGACCGCCTACCGCATCCGCACCAAGACCGGCACCTACCGGCACTTCGACGTGCGCGCCGTGCCGATCTGGCGGGGCGACCGGGTGATCGAGTGGGTGGGCGCCAACACCGACGTCACCGGCCAGCGCGAGGCCGAGGAGATGCGCGGCCGCCTCACCGAGCAGCTGTCGGCCGCCGCGCTGCGCACCGCCCGGCTGCAGCAGGCCACCTCGATGCTGGCCGAGGCGCTCACCGTCAGCCAGGTCGTCCAGGTGATCACCGAGGTGGGCCGGTCGGCGATCGGCGCCGACTACTCCGCCGTGGCGCTGCTGGACGACGACAAGCTGCGGCTGTCGGTGGTGTCCCCGCCCGGCGACGGCCGCGGCGGCGAGGGCCGTGCGGTCCGCGAGGAGATCAAGGTCTCCGACCAGACGGTGATGTCGGTGGCGGTGCGCGAGAGCCGCCCGTTCCTGGCCGAGCACCCCGACAGCCTGCGGCTGCAGCTCGGCCGCGACGAGGCGGGCCTGTTCCTGCAGCACACCGAGGAACGCGCCTGGGTGGGCCTGCCGCTGCTGGCGGCCGGGGCGCCGATCGGCGCGCTGCGGTTCTCCTTCACCCGGCCGCGCGAGATCACCGAGGAGGAGCGGGTCTTCCTGGAGGCCCTGGCCGGCCAGTGCGCGCTGGCCGTGGAGCGGGCGCTGCTGTTCGAACGCGAGCACCGCACCGCCGAGGAGCTGCAGCGCAGCCTGCTGCCCAGCGACCTGCCGCGGCTGCCCGGCATGCAGCTGGCCGCCCGCTACGACCCCGCGACCCGGCACGTGCAGGTGGGCGGCGACTGGTACGACGTGTTCCGGCTGCCCGACGACCGGCTCGCCGTGGCCGTCGGCGACGTCATGGGCAAGGGCGTGCTCGCCGCGGCCGGAATGGGCCGCGTCCGCAACGCGCTGCGGGCGCTGGCCCTCAACGACCCCCGGCCCGCCGCCGTGCTGGCCGGGCTGGACCGGCTCTTCAGCGCCACCGAGGACGAGGAGCAGTTCACCACCGTCGCCTACGCGGTCATCGACCCCGAGACCGGCCGCGGCGCGTTCAGCAACGCGGGCCACCCCCCGCTCCTGCTGATCTCCGGTGACGGCGCCGCCGCGCTCAGCTCCCGCGAGCCCGGGACCCCGCTGGGCTGGCCGTCGCAGCGACAGCAGGCGAGTTTTTCCATCGAGACCGGCAACACTGTGGTCTTCTATTCCGATGGACTTGTGGAGAACCGTAGGCGTGGGGTGGACGCCGGGCTGGACGAACTGGTCGCGGCCGCGTCGGACGCCCCACCTGAAGTGGTAGGAGATCCCGAGAGACTCGTCGACTTCCTGGTCGATCGGATGCTTGCCGGGTATGAGCAAGTGGACGATGTGACCGTACTCGCCCTGCACGTCCCGCCCAAGACCGGGTAGAAACGCCCTCTGGAGCCGCGTGGAGCGGGCTCGGTCCGTACGAAGGACCGCTCGACGCCCTCTAAGGTGGTGTGTTACCGGGCAGACATCAGAGAAGCGGAATGCGCAGCCGTGCCAGAATGCTTGACCCTTGTAAGAGCGGGTACGCTGCGGTCCCGCACAGGGTGGCCCCGCCCGGTGTGTGGTCCCACCCCGTGTGAGGCCGAGCCCGTCAGGGCACTTGGGTCAACCAACCCACACGTTCGTTCGAGAGGTATTTGTGTCGCCTGCTAGCTCGACCTCGAAAGCGTCGGAACTGCACGAGCACGTGATCGCGCAGCTGATCGAGCGTGGACGGTCCCAGGGTTACCTCGAAGCCGACGACGTACGCCGTACGTTCGAAGAGGCCGACATCCCCGTGTCGATGGCCTCCAGGATTCTGCGGAGCCTCAGCGAGAAGGGTGTGACCGTCATGGTCAGCGCTGCCGACTCTGCGGCGCCGAAGCGTTCGCGCAAGCGGGCGACCACGCCGCGCAGAGCCAAGACCGCCGCTGCCGCCAAGGAGCAGCCCGACACGGTGACCGCCGTCGTGACCGAACGGTCCGGCGAATCCGCGAGCGCGGGGGAGGCGGCCGCCCGGCCCGCCCCGGCCCGCAAGCCCGGCAAGGCCGCGGCCAAGCCGGCCGCCAAGAAGCAGGCCAGGAAGAGCGGCGAGGGCGCCGCCAAGAAGGCCGCCCCCGCGGGCAAGGGCGCGACCAAGAAGGCCGGCCCCGCCACCGCCAAGGTGGGCGAGGGCCGTCCGGGCGACGAGCCCGACCTCGAGGACGACGTCGATGTGACCGACCTGGAGGACACCGACCTCAGCGATCTCGAGGCCGACCTGGCCGACGACGGCGCGGTCGTCGACGACCAGGCCGACGTCGAGGACGAGGAGGAGGCCCCGGCCAAGCCGACCGGCAAGGTGGGCCCCGCCGGCGAGAACGAGGAGGAGGCGTTCGTCCTCGGCGACGACGACGAGGACGCCCCCGCCCAGCAGATCGCCGCCGCCGGCGCCACCGCCGACCCGGTCAAGGACTACCTCAAGCAGATCGGCAAGGTCCCCCTGCTGAACGCCGAGCAGGAGGTCGAGCTGGCCAAGCGCATCGAGGCCGGCCTGTTCGCCGAGGAACGGCTGGCCAAGGACGGCCACCTGATGTCCGACGAGGACCGGCTCGACTACGAGTGGATCGCCGAGGACGGCCGCCGCGCCAAGAACCACCTGCTGGAGGCCAACCTGCGGCTGGTGGTCTCGCTGGCCAAGCGCTACACCGGTCGCGGCATGCTGTTCCTGGACCTGATCCAGGAGGGCAACCTCGGCCTGATCCGCGCGGTGGAGAAGTTCGACTACACCAAGGGTTACAAGTTCTCCACCTACGCCACCTGGTGGATCCGGCAGGCGATCACCCGCGCCATGGCCGACCAGGCCCGCACCATCCGCATCCCGGTGCACATGGTCGAAGTGATCAACAAGCTGGCCCGGGTGCAGCGGCAGATGCTCCAGGACCTGGGCCGCGAGCCCACCCCGGAGGAGCTGGCCAAGGAACTCGACATGACCCCCGAGAAGGTCGTCGAGGTCCAGAAGTACGGCCGCGAGCCGATCTCCCTGCACACCCCGCTGGGCGAGGACGGCGACAGCGAGTTCGGCGACCTGATCGAGGACTCCGAGGCGATCGTCCCGGCCGACGCGGTCAGCTTCACGCTGCTGCAGGAGCAGCTGCACTCGGTGCTCGACACGCTGAGCGAGCGCGAGGCGGGCGTGGTGTCCATGCGTTTCGGCCTGACCGACGGCCAGCCCAAGACCCTGGACGAGATCGGCAAGGTCTACGGGGTGACCCGCGAGCGCATCCGGCAGATCGAGTCCAAGACCATGTCCAAGCTGCGCCACCCGTCCCGGTCCCAGGTCCTGCGCGACTACCTGGACTGAGCCTCTTCACGCACGCCCGCCCCCTTCCCCGCGAAGGCGGCGGGCGCCCGCGTCCCTCCACCGCCACCGTCCGCACCCACGCGGGGGCGCGGCGTGGGCGGTGTCAGGAATGCAGGATGACGTCGAGGTTCGTTCCGTTCAGTTCGACGGTGTGGCCGAGGTCGGCGGCGACCTTGGCCAGTTCCTCGGGGGTCTCCGGCGCCGCTCCGGCCTTGATCAGGTCGTGGGCGAGGGCGCCGCGGGTCGCCTTGGCCATGTGACTGACCACGGTGCGTTTCGGCGTGCCGTCCACCACCTGCTCGCGGAAGACCCGTACCGCCACGGCAGGGCCCGGACCCGGCTTCCAGGCGGCGGCGTACGGGCCCGAACGCATGTCGACGATCAGGCCGTCCAGCCGCAGCGCCCGCTTCAGCGCGGGCCGCCATACGGCCGCCACCCCGCCGATCCGTGGCAGGGACACGTTCATCGCCAGCCGATACGGCGGGACGCGGTCGGTCAGCCGCAGCGCTCCCCAGAGCCCGGAGAACACGATGATCTGCTCGGCGGCCCGGTCGGGGTCGATGCCGGGCAGGTCGAGATTGTCGTAGAGCACGCCGGTGTACAGGCGCGCGGCCGGCAGCGCGGGCGCCTCGGCCAGGGCCCGGTTGCGGGCGAGCGCCTCCTCCGCCTGCCCGGCCGGCAGCCCGAGGACGTCCGCCGCGTCGCGGCGGCGGGACGCCTGGCGCAGCGCGGCCAGCACCCTCTTCCGTGTCGGCGTGAGCGCGGGAAGGCTCAGCGCCGCCAGGTCGAGCGGCGGACCGTCGCCGTCGGACGCCTTGCGCTCCGACGGCGGCAGCAGAATATGCACTGTCCTCCTCGATTTCGCCATACGCACGGTGACCGGCCGAGATGCATCACGCGACGGCGAAGCGCCGCGATGACGTCACAATTCGCATTCGATTGACTGCGGTATGTGCTCGCCGGATGTGCTCGGGAATGCGAAACGGCGGTCACCATCTGGTGACCGCCGCCGCGACCTTCTATGGGGGCGGCTACCGCTCCTCATCGGGAGCGACGGCCGGGGTTGCGTTCAGCCTGTCGGTCTCGTCCTGGATGTCGGCCCCGGTGGCACGGAGCGCCTCTGCGTACTTGCGCCCGTGGTGGGCGCAGAACAGAAGGTCGCCGCCGCCCACAAGGACCGCACGGACATAAGCCTGAGCGCCGCAACGGTCGCAACGGTCTGCGACGGACAGCGGCTTGGTCGGGGCAAGGGCTCCAGTCACGGCACCTTCCTCATGCTCGGGGTCGGTACTTAGGACAACATCTAACCCGACCTCGACGTTCCCAACCTGTTTCTTAGTACGCCCACAGCAGAATGCCCGCATAAGTGACCGAGGTCACACCATTCCTGGGTGGTTCGTGGTGTTTTCTCGATGGGCCTCCGGAACGCCGTGGGTGACCGCCTGTATGCCGTCCGTATGATGCCCGAGGTGAGCGGCGTCACTCGTCCCGTGATGGCCGGTCGTGCCGTCCGCCCCGCGCCCGCCGAACGGCCGCCCGCCGGCTGATTGCGGAGGTTCACTTCGAACCGGACAGGTCAGACGCGTTCTCTCGTCGCGGGACAGATCCCCCGCACGGCTGGTCGAAAGTACGTTCTCCCAGGCCACGCCCCGTCCGCCGTGGTTACATGGAGACGACGCGGGAATCGGGTGGCCGCGCGACGGCCGTCCGCGGACGCGGACCCCGCTCCGTCCGCCGCCCGGGCGGCGCGGACGCGGCGGCGCGCCTGTGAAAGGACTGTCGGCGGCCGGGGGTAACCTTCTGCCGAACTCGACTGATTCGACCACCCGAGCCTGCCTCATCCCCGAGGAGCGCACCAGTTGACCGCCGCGACCGCTGAAGCGACCACCGACGACCCGCACGGCTACTCCGCCCGGCACCTCACGGTGCTGGAAGGCCTGGAGGCCGTACGGAAGCGACCTGGCATGTACATCGGGTCCACCGACGGACGCGGGCTCGCGCACTGCCTGTGGGAGATCGTCGACAACTGCGTCGACGAGGCCCTGGCCGGGTACTGCACGCACATCTCCGTCACCATGCACGCCGACGGCTCGTTCGAGGTCGCCGACAACGGGCGCGGCATCCCGGTCGACATCGAGCCCAAGACGAAGCTGTCCGGCGTCGAGCTGGTCATGACCCGGCTGCACGCGGGCGGCAAGTTCGGCGGGGTGGCCTACACCGCTTCCGGCGGCCTGCACGGCGTGGGCGCCTCGGTCGTCAACGCGCTGTCGGCCCGCCTGGACGTCGAGGTCGACAGCAACGGGCACACCCACGCCATCAGCTTCCGCCGCGGCCTGCCCGGCGAGTTCGACGGCGAGGGCCCGACCGCCAAGTTCAAGAAGAAGTCCGGGGTGCGCCAGGTGCGCCGGGTCGCCAAGAAGACCACCGGCACCCGGGTGCGCTTCTGGCCGGACAAGCGGATCTTCCTCAAGGGCGCCACGGTCGAGACGCCGCAGGTCATGGACCGGATGCGGCAGACCGCCTTCCTCATCCCCGGCCTGACCATCGACGTGCGCGACGAGCGCGGCGAGGAGGTCGTCGAGGAGACCTTCCGCTTCGACGGCGGCATCAGCGAGTTCTGCTCCTTCCTGGCCCAGGACGCCCCCGTGGTGGACGTGCTCCGGCTGCAGGGCCGGGGCCACTTCACCGAGACCGTCCCGGTGCTGGACGACCAGGGCCACCTCATCCCGCAGGACGTCGAACGCGACCTGGAGGTCGACGTGGCGCTGCGCTGGGGCACCGGCTACGACACCGTCTGCAAGTCGTTCGTCAACGTGATCGCCACGCCCAAGCACGGCACCCACGTCAAGGGCTTCGACCGGGCGCTGGTCAAGGTCATCAACGACCAGCTGCGCGCCACCCGGCTGCTGAAGAACAGCGACGAGGACGTGATCAAGGACGACGTCCTCGAGGGCCTGACCGCCGTGGTCACCGTCCGGCTGCCCGAGCCGCAGTTCGAGGGGCAGACCAAGGAGGTCCTCGGCACCTCGGCGGCGACCCGGATCGTCCAGCAGGTCGTCACCCGCGAGCTCAAGGCGATCTTCGACAACCCGTCGCGCGGGCAGAAGCAGCAGCTGCGCATGGTGCTGGAGAAGGTGGTCGGCGCGGCCAAGACCCGCATCGCCGCCCGCACCCAGCGCGACAACCAGCGCCGCAAGACCGCCCTGGAGAACTCGGCGCTGCCCGCCAAGCTGGTCGACTGCCGCACCGCCGACGACCGCAGCGAGCTGTTCATCGTCGAGGGCGACTCGGCCCTCGGCACCGCCAAGCTCGCCCGCAACTCCGAGTTCCAGGCGCTGCTGCCGATCCGCGGCAAGATCCTCAACGTGCAGAAGGCGTCCGTCGCCGACATGCTCAAGAACGCCGAGTGCGCCGCGATCATCCAGGTGGTCGGCGCGGGCTCTGGCCGCTCGTTCGACCTCGACTCCGCCCGCTACGGCCGCATCATCCTGATGGCCGACGCCGACGTCGACGGTTCGCACATCCGCTGCCTGCTGCTCACGCTGCTCTACCGCTACATGCGTCCCATGCTGGAGGCGGGCCGCGTCTTCACCGCCGTGCCGCCGCTGCACCGCATCGAGCTGCTGAAGCCGAAGAAGAACCAGGACAAGTACGTCTACTGCTACAGCGACGCCGAGCTGCGCAAGAAGCTGGTGGAGTTCGAGCGCAAGGGCCAGCGCTGGAAGGAGCCCGTCCAGCGCTACAAGGGCCTCGGCGAGATGGACGCCGACCAGCTGGCCGAGACCACCATGGACCCGCGCCACCGCATCCTGCGCCGCATCCGCATCGAGGACGCCGAAGAGGCCGCCCGCATCTTCGACCTCCTCATGGGCAGCGACGTGGCCCCCCGCCGCGAGTTCATCGCCGCCGGCGCCTCCGAACTGGACACCGAACGCATCGACGTCTGACCCAAACCACACCAACCCACCCCACCCGCCCGGCGGCACCGCCCGCCTGGTGCGCGCCGCCGGCCCGGTGTGCGCCGCCGGCCCGGTGTGCGCCGCTGGTCCGGTGCGTGCTGCCCGCCCGGCGTGTGTCGCTGGCCCGGTGTGCGGCGCCGGTCCGGTACGTGTCGCTGGTCCGGTACGTGTCGCTGGTCCGGTGCGCCACCGGTCCAGTGGGCGCCGCTGGTCCGGTGCATGTCGCCCGCTCGGTGCGCCGCCGGTCCGGTGCGTCTCGCTGGTCCGGTGTGCTGCCCGTCCGGTGCGTGCCGCCTGCCCGGCGTGTGTCGCCGGTTCGGTGCGTCTCGCCGATTCCGGCACGTGCCGATGGAATGGTGCGTGCACTCGTTCGGTGCGGCTCCCGGGTGACCGCGTCGGCGGTGATGGTGTCCAACGCCTCGGCCGGCTCGTCCAGCACCAGCACCGGCGGATCGGCCACAGGCCCAGGGCGTCCAGGACGTCCTTAAACCGTCACCCGTCGGTGATGACCTGCCCCCAAGCGGCGGCGTGAGGGGCGGGGCGGGGTGTCGCGGTGACGGGCACGTGTGGCGGCGGGCTCGTCGCGTGTCGACCGTTCGGCTGTGCTGACCGTCCAGTGTGTGTCTTGTGCGCCGTGGGGCTTGCGTGCCACGGGTGTATGCCCGCATGTGTCTTGGTGCCGACGACACGTCATGCGTGCCTCGCCTGCGATGCATGCCCCGCTTGCCGTGCGTGCCGTCCGTGTGATGTGTTGCGCCCGATGTGGTGCTGCTGCGCCTGCGGTTCCTGCCGCGCGTGTGCATGTCGCGCGGCCGCGGCGTGGCGCACGCTCGCCCGCGATGCTTGCCGCGTGCCTGCTGTGAGTGCCTCCGTGCCGTGTAACGCCCGATGTGGTGCTGCTGCGCCTGCGGTTCCTGCCGCGCATGTGCATGTCGCGCGGTCGGCGTGGCGTACCCTCGCCCGCGATGCTTGCCGCGTGCCTGCCGTGCGTGCCTCCGTGCCGTGCGTGCCGCCTGCGTGACCTGTGGTGCCCGATGTGGCGCGTGCTGCGATTGTGGTTGGTGCCGGTGTTCATGTCACGTGGCTGCGGCGTGGCGCACGCTCGCCCGCCATGCATGCCCCGCTAGCCGTGCGTGCCGCCCGTGCGGCCGTGCCGTGCGTTGCAGTGTTGCGTGCCGCCCGTGCCGTGCGTGCCGCCTGCGTGGCCTGTGGTGCCCGATGGGGGGCGTGCTGCGCTTGTGTGGTTGGCATGTCGCGCGGCCCGGTGTGTTGCGCGGCCAGCGTGGCGCATGCTCGCCTGTGTCGCCATGTTCGATGGCGTGACGCATGTCCAGCTTTGTTGGTGTTTGGGTGTGTTGGATGTGCGTTCGCGCGTCCGGGCAGCAGGGCAGGCCGGGTTGAGAGTGAGTGCGGCCTTCCCTTCTCATGCAGGCCTGCGACGGCGCCCTAGCGCGCAATCACGCACCCTGCGGTGCGCAGAGTGCGCTGGCGCATGCACTCCTTCCGGGGCAATGGAGGCGCGAATCGGATGTTAGTCGCGCGTCTGGGCGGCACAGTGCAGGCCGGTTGAAGTGTCGTGCGGCCTGCTCTGCTCAGGTGACGAGCTGGCGACGGTGAACCGGCGTGCATTCGCCTACCCTGCGACGCGCGGAGGGCGCCGATGCCTGGAGTTTTCCGCGTCAAGGGAGGCCCTAGTCGGGTCGGATGTGCGTTCGCGCGTCCGGGTAGTAGTGCAGGCCGGTTGAGAGCGTTGTGCCGCGTGCTCTGCTCGGGCGGCGAGTCGGCGGCGGTGAGTCAGTGCGCATGCACAGGCTCTGTGGCGCGCAGAGGGCGCCGCGGCTTGTGCCCACGCGTCAAGGGAGAGCCGAGACCGCTGGTGTTTGGGGCTGGGTGGGGGTGGTAGGGGCGTGTCGCGTTGGGGGTTGCTTTGCAGGCGGATGGGCGTGCTGGCTTTGGTCAGGGCGGCCGTTGAGCGAGGCGGGGTTCCGTGCCTTTCCGTCCTGGCGTTGGGTAGGCGCGGTCTGACGTTCCTTTGGTTCGGCCTGCTTGTGTCCCGGCAGCGTCCCCGTTCACGGCCGCGACCTGATCGGCGATAACTGGGCGATCCGGGGGTACTGGAGGGGCGGGAGTGGCACGGTGAGGAGTGTTCATGGCGGAGGCTACGGTCGATGCGCGGGTGGTGGATGGCGGGCTGCGGCGTGTCATCGGGCGCAAGGTGCTGCTGCTGTTCGTGGTGGGGGACATCCTCGGCGCGGGGATCTACGCGCTGGTCGGGCAGGTCGCGGGTGAGGTCGGCGGGGCGGTGTGGTTGCCGTTCCTGGTGGCGTTCGTGCTGGCCGCGCTGACCGCGACCGCCTACGCCGAGTTGGTCGGCAAGTATCCGCAGGCGGCAGGGGCGGCGCTGTACGCGCACAAGGCGTTCGGGGTGCCGTTCGTGACGTTCATCGTGGGGTTCGCGGTGCTGATGAGCGGTGTCACGTCGGCGAGCACGGCGGCGCGGGCGTTCGGCGGGGAGTATCTGGCCGAGTTCGTGTCGCTGCCGACGCTGGTGGGCGCGCTGGGCTTCCTGGCGCTGGTGACGCTGGTCAATCTGGCGGGGATCTCCGAGTCCATCAAGGTCAACGTGGTGCTCACGCTGATCGAGGCGTTCGGGCTGGTCGTGATCATGGCGATCGGCGTCGTGGCGCTGCTGGCCGGGGACGGCGACCCGGCACGGGCGCTGGAGTTCCATCCGGCGGGCGGCGCGTTCATGGGCGTGCTCGGTGGGACGGCGCTGGCGTTCTACGCGCTGCTGGGCTTCGAGGACTCGGTGAACCTGGCGGAGGAGGCGCGCGAGCCGCGTCGCGACTTCCCGATGGCGCTGTTCGGCGGGCTGGCGGTCACCGTGGTGATCTACACGGCGGTGGCGTTCACCGCGACCATGCTGGTGGACGCGCGCACGCTGGAGGCGTCGACCGGGCCGCTGCTGGAGGTGGTCGACGCGGCCGGGCTGAGCTTCCCGCCCAAGCTGTTCGCGCTGATCGCCCTGCTGGCCGTCGGCAACACCGCGCTGATCAACATGATCATGGCGTCCCGGCTGGTGTACGGGATGGCGCGGCAGGGCGTCGTGCCGCGCGTGTTCGGGATGGTGCATCCGACCCGGGCGACCCCGTGGGTGGCGATCCTGTTCACGGTGGCCGTCGCGGCGGTGCTGGTGAGCACGGGTGACGTGGGCGGGCTGGCCGACACCACCGTGCTGCTGCTTCTCGTGGTGTTCGCGCTGGTCAACGTGTGCGTGCTGGTGCTGCGGCGGGAGCGGGTCGAGCACGACCACTTCCGCGCGCCGACCTGGATGCCGGTGCTCGGCGCGGCCAGTTGCCTGTTCCTGGCCCTGCCGGTCACCGGCCGGGACGGCGAGGTCTACCTGCGCGCCGCCATGCTGCTGGGGATCGGCAAGGGGGTGTGGGTGCTCAACCGGCTGCTGGCGAGACGCCGTCGTGGCACCGGGCGGCCGGTCGAGGCCGGCGCCGACCAGGGCACATGACCGGCGGCGCGGCTCAGGGGGACACGGGCAACGCCACCCACGACGGATGGGACGGGTCGTGCCAGATCTTGAGGCCCTTGCCGATCGAGTCGCCGAGCTGGGGGAGCGGCGGGAACAGGTGCGGGAAGTCGGCGGTCTGGATCGACACGCGCAGGCGGTGGCCGGGCTTGATCTCGGCGGCGATCGGGAAGACCTCGACGTCGACGGCGACCGGCGTGTGCCTGGGCATGGCCTTGGCCGACGCCTTGGTGTACGGGTGGTACGGCTGGACGATCAGGCCGTCGCGCTGGACGGTCCTGGCGTCGTCCAGCGCCCGCAGGGACAGCACCTGCCAGCCGCTGGTGAGCTGGGTCGCCTTCCCGTCCGGGGCGACGTCCTCGACCCGCACGGTGAGCTGACCGTCGCGGGCGGCGCTGGACACGACCAGGTGCGCGTTGATCGGTCCGGTGAGCCGGAGCGGCGCGCGGACGGGCAGGTCGTAGGCGACGCCGAGATCGTCGTTCTGGCTGTTGTCGTGCTCGCAGGACAGGCCGAGGTACTTCAGGAACCCCGCGCCCGCCCACTGGATCGTGGATCGGCTGCACAACCCGGCGAACGGGTTCCAGGGGACGTGGTCGGGTCCGCCGGTGCCCTGACCGGTGGTCAGGCTGCCGGGGCGTCCGGGAACGGCCCGTCCGGAGAGCCGGAACGCCTGGTAGCGGGTTCCGGCGGGCGGCCACTGGGCGGTCTTCACCCAGCGTCCTGAGCCGTTCTCGAAGTAGGTGACCGGCGGCACGTCCTTGTCGAGGCCGGGGTCGGGGATCTCCCGCACGTAGCGGTCGAACCAGCGGAGCATGAGGTCCTGCAGCGACGGGCCGGGCGGTACGGGGGTGCCGGGGATGGTGACGCCGAGCGCGGGCGAGGCGCCGTCGATGTGGTACCACGGCCCGTAGACGAACCTGGCGGGGACGCGGCGCGCCAGCCGCTGGTACAGCATCGGCTCGCTGCGCTGGAAGATGTCGAACTCGCCGCCGACGACGAACGTCGGCACGTTCACCTTGTCGACGACCTCCAGCGGCGAGCGCGTCCGGTAGAACGGGCCGTCGAACGCCCTCTCGCCGCCGGTGAGCGCTTCGAGGAGCATGGCGATCTGGAAGTCGCCGATGTTGCCGAAGTGCTCGCGCAGCACCTCGGCGGCCCGTGCGGGGTCGGCGCCCGAGTAGGTGGGCGGCAGCACGCTGGTCAGGGCGACCGCGGCGAGCCACATCGGCACGAAGCCGAGGCCGAGCTGCCCGCCGGTGCCGATCACGTCGCGGTACGCGTCGCCCATAGGCACCACGGGGAACAGCGCCTTCAGCCCCTTGGGCCGCTGGGCGGCGGTGAACAGCTGGTTGATGCCGCCGTAGGAGGCCCCGACCATGCCCACCCGGCCATCGCTCCAGGGGCGTTCGCGGGACGCGGCCCATTCGACGACCTCGGCGCCGTCGCGCTGCTCTCGGGCGCTGAACGCCTCCCATTTGCCGTGTGAGCCGCCGGTGCCGCGCACGTCCACGATCACCTGCACGTAGCCGCGCTGGACGAGCCGGTCGCTGGCCATGTTCGCGCCGGGCAGCGTCTTGTTGTACGGCGTCATGGTGACGATCACGGGGAAGCGGCCGGGTGCGGCACGGCCGTCGCGGGCGGGGCGGCGGACGTCGGCGACCAGCCGGACACCGTCGCTCATGGTCAACGTGACGTCCTTCTCGGTCGTCACCTGGTAGGTGGCGGGACGGGGCGTCCAGCCGCTGGGCGCCCATGCCGTGGGCGACGCGGTGGTCGTGCGCGCGGCGAGTGCGGTGTGCACGGACGGTGCGGCGTGGACGGGGGCGGCGGTGCCGAGCGAGAGCGCGGCGATGGCGAGGGGTGCGGTCCAGCGGGTGACGCGGCGCATCGGTGGCGACCTCCAGGCGCAGGTTTCCCGCCGGTAACGTAACGATCTACTTACTCCAGGACAAGTATTGACAGGCCGTCCAGTAACGGCTACGGCGCGCGCCGGCCGAGGGTCAATATGCTGGGGCGGCGGTTGGCCGGGCGGTGACGGAGAGGTGGCGCGTTGGGGGTTCGCAAGCAGAAGGCGGCCGAGACGGAACGGGCGCTGAAGGACGCCGCCCGCAGGCTGTTCGTCGAACGGGGCTATCTCGACACCAAGATCACCGATATCACCCGTGCGGCGGGCCGGGCCACCGGGTCCTTCTACGACCACTTCACGAGCAAGGAGGATCTGCTCTCCGCGCTGCTGCGCGACATGGACCGGGACACCGACGTCGAAATGGAGTCCAAGGGGCATCCGCGCGAGCACGACCTGACCGATCCCGCGCAACTGCGCGCGCACATCGAGGTCTCCTGGAAAATGCTCCACGAGCACCTTCCGGTGGTGGCCGCGCAGTTCCAGGCGATGATCGCCGCACCGCCCGCGTCAGGCCGGGCCTGGCGCACCCTGGCGGGCGAGACGGCCGTCATCCGTGACCACCTGGACTATCTGCGGGAGCAGGGGCACGAGCTTCCCGGCGACCCCACGCTGATCGCCGCCGCCATGGGCGCGATGCTCTCGACCCTCGGATACGCCCTGCTCACCGCCGGAGAGGACGCCCCCGACCTCACCGGCGACCAGATCGTCGACGCCCTCACCGCCCTCATGCTGAACGGCCTGGCAGGCCCTCATCCGTCACCGGACGTCAAAGAGACCTCATGACGCGGGCACGGTGGTCGGCCGGCGCACCCCACGCCGAATAGAGGGCCCGGGCCTTGCGAATCCACAGCGACGGCGCGTACTCGTCGGTGTAGCCGATCGCGCCGTGCACCTGCAGGGCGATTTTCGCGGTGGCATAGGACGCCTCGGCCGCCGCGGCCTTGGCCGCCGAGACGTCACGGGGAAAGTCCTCCGTCCCGTAGGACAGCGCGGCGCCGTGGACGAGCGGGCGGGCGAACTCCAGACCGACGAGCGCGTCCGCCAGATGGTGCTTGACCGCCTGGAACTCACCGATGGCGCGGCCGAACTGCCGCCGCGTCCTGGCGTACTCCACCGACACGTCCAGCAGGGCGCGTCCGACGCCCAACTGCTGGGACGCGCACAGCAGAGTGGCGAGGTCGACGGCTCGGGCGGTGGCGTCCGTCCCGGAGCCGAGGGGCGCGTCCGGGACGACCTCGAACAACCGCCGCGCCGGGTCGATGCCCGGACGCCTCGCCGCGGGACGGGCGGTCCGCGGCGGCGCGTCGTCGGCGACGGTCACCACGAGATCGGCGACGTCGGCGTCCAGCGCGTACGGCCGGGCCAGGGAGATCATCGCCTCTCCGGCCGCGACGCGCGGCAGCCACCGCGCGGCCGGTTCGCCGTCGCCGAGGCCGTCGATCAGCACCGCCGCGGCGAGCGTCTCGACGAACGGCCCGGGAACCGCGTGACGTCCCAGCTCGTACGCCGCCGTAACGAGCTCCACCGGCAGCACCCCGGCGCCGTCGTACGCCTCGGGCACCGCCAGCGCGAAGACCCCCGTCTCGGCCACCGACCGCCACAGCGCACGCCCGGGCGCGGCGTCGCCGGCCCCCCACGCGCGGATCGCGGACGGGGTGTCGGCCTCGGCGAGCAGCTTGTGCAGGGTCTCGCCGAACAGCCGCTGCTCGGCGTCCAGGACGAACTTCACCGCGTCCCCCTCGGCAGGCCGAGCACCCGCTCGGCGACGACGTCGCGCTGGATCTCGTTGGTGCCCGCGTAGATCGGCCCGGCCAGGGAGAACACGTAGCCCTCCAGCCAGTCCCCGGCGAGCTCGCCGTCGGCGCCCAGCAGGTCGAGCGCGGTCTCGTGCAGCGCCACGTCGAACTCCGACCAGAAGATCTTGTTGATGCTGGACTCGGCGCCGATGTCGTCGGTCCGCGAGACCGTCTCGAAGCCCTTCAACCGGTACGCGCGGGCCTTGATCCACGCGTCCGCGACCCGGTCGCGCATCGCCGTGTCGGACGGATCGGCCCGCTCACGCCACAGCGCGACGAGCCGCTCGGCCGCGGCGGTGAAACGCCCGGGGGAGCGCAGGGTGAGGCCGCGTTCGTTGCCCGCGGTGCTCATCGCCACCCGCCAGCCGTCGCCGGGCGCGCCGATCACGTCCTCGTCGGGGACGAACACGTCGTCCAGGAACAGCTCGGCGAACGCGGGCTTGCCGTCCAGCCGCCCGATGGGACGCACGGTCACACCGTCGGCGTCCAGCGGGAACATCAGGTACGTCAGCCCGCGATGGCGTCCGGCGTCGGGATCTGAACGGAACAGGCCGAACCCCCGGTCGGCGAACGCCGCCCGCGAACTCCACGTCTTCTGCCCGTTCAGCCGCCACCCGCCGTCGACCCGCCGCGCCGTGGCGCGCAGGGACGCCAGGTCGCTTCCCGCGCCCGGCTCCGACCACGCCTGCGCCCAGATCACCTCGCCGCGCGCCATGGGCGGCAGGACGGTCGCGAGCTGCTCGGGCGTGCCGTGCTCGAAGAGTGTGGGGGCGAGCAGGTTGATGCCGTTCTGGCTGACGCGTCCCGGGGCGCCGGCCGCGTAGTACTCCTCCTCGAAGATCAGCCATCGCAGCGTGGACGCGCCCCGCCCGCCGTACTCCTCGGGCCACGACACCACCGACAGGCGGGCGGCGCCCAGCTCCCGCTCCCACTCCCGGTGCGCCGCGAAGCCCTCCCGCGTCTCCAGCGACGGCAGCGGCTGCGGGGGAACGTGCGCGCGCAGCCACGCCCGTACCTCATCCCGGAACGCCTCGTCGGCCGCACCGAACTCAAGATCCATCCTGGCTCGCCCCTGTCGGGTTACCTAACAATCGCTTGGTAGATTAACTCATCGAACGCGACCCGCACAGCAGCCGCACACCGCGCCCACGACGACGACCGCTCAAACCCGACGTCTCCTCCCCCACAAGTGGTGTCTCCAGCGACCTTCAACCTGATCAACAGTTCGCTGTGGGCAACGCGGTCGCGGTCGGGCTGCTGTGCGAGTCGCTGGGCTTCGCATCTCGATCGTGGCGGTGCCGCCGCTCCAGGACGCATTGGCGCGTCACCCGGCTTTCGCGAGGAACCTGAAGGTTCTACGGGGCGGGCGTCCGGGCCGCCGTCGCGGTCGGTGTGGCGTTGATTCGGCGGTACGCAGCGTCAATTGGGCGATGTCTTCCCGGCGTGGCATTCGCGGATGCGGCGGCGCGGCCGGATCGGACAGCAGCACACGCCCCAGGCGACGGCGCCACACGGACGGGGGCGCCGCACGGACGGGGGCGCCACACGGACGGGGGCGCCGCACGGACGGGGGCGCCACGCGGGCCGGGTGGCGGTACGCGGGCCGAGGTGGCGGCATACGGGTCGGCGTGGTGGCATACGGACCGAGGTGGTGGCAAATGGGCCGGGACGGCGCCACACGGACCGAGGTGGTGACATACGGACCGAGGCGGCGACATGCGAACCGAGGTAGCGACATACGGACTGGGTGGCGCTCTAAGGACCGGGGCGGTGGCGCGCGGATCGGGGTGGCGACTCGCACGGAGCGAAGAGCCGGACGGGTCAAGATGTCATGGTCGGTGGAACGGCCCCTTGGTGGTGCGCCTGTGGTTGTGCGTGTGGTCTTGGACGGGCGGAACACGTCGGCGTCGGGGCAGCGTGCATCGGCCATTGGGGGCGCGTGGCAGATGCAGGTGGTGGTGCCTGGCGTGTGCAGACGAGGCGTGTGGACGCAGCTTGGCGGCTAGTGCGTGGTGGGGCGCGCTACGCGCGGGTGGTGTTCGGCTGCGGATCGGCCTCGTGGCGGTATCGGGTGTGGCGGCGGAAGGGGGGCTGGTCACGCATGCCCCGTCGCGGATCGATCCGTCGGCATCGGAGTGAGTCATGCAGACGGCGACGTGTGGCGCTGCACAACGTCGATGATCCGTGAGGATGCTTGTCTTCGTGGCCAGCCCCCCAGTGCATTAGGGCTTACGCGGGTTCGTTGCCTGGCTTCCACTTGATGCCGCAGCCCAGGCTGGGGGTGTGCGGCTCCGGTACGGCCTCACCTGCCAGGACGCGGTCGATTGCCGCACGCAGGGACGCTCCGTTCACGGGGGCGTCGTTCTTGGGACGGGCGGCGTCGAACTCGCCCCGGTAGGCCAGCCGCCGGTCGGCGTCGTAGAGGAAGAAGTCGGGCGTGCAGGCGGCCCGGTACGCCTTGGCAACGTCCTGCGACTCGTCGACGAGGTACGGGAAGGTGAACCCGGCGCGCTTGGCCTGCTCGCGCAGGTGGTCGACGCCGTCATCGGGATACCTGTCGACGTCGTTGCTGCAAATCGCCACAGTGGCCAACCCCTTGTCGCGGTACTCGGCCGTCACCGCGCCGATGCCGTCCTCGATCCGGCGCACGTAGGGGCAATGGTTCGACAGGAACACCACCAGCAGCGCGGGGCCGCCCGCGAAATCAGCGAGGGTGACCGTGCCCCCTTCGATCGACGGCAGCGCGAAGTCGGGCGCGGGCGTGCCCAGGGGAACCATGAAGGATTCGATCGCCATGTCCCCATTTTGACCCGCCGCCCGTACCCATCACGCCCGGCACCCGTGATGGCACTCAAGATCCGATATGCCTTGATCAACGTTTTGATGCCGTTCTGGACCTGTCCAAAGTGGGGGCGCACCGGGCATCACCGACACCAAAAGAGGACCGGAACCCTTGCCCCGCCGCCCCGGCGCCCCGGAAACGGCTGGCCAAGCCACCGGCTGATGTCTGATTTATTCCTTCGTTGAACGAGCCGTAGCGCTCCAGCGTTTTCGCGCTCGGTTGACGCTCTGTCCCCGTGTGCGCTATCTGTGACGCGGGGGGAGCACGGCATTCGCGCGACGGGGACCACGCGACGGGGACGAACGGCGGGCTCAATGGGCACTCCCTTTCCACCAGGATTCAGCGGCATCGACCCTGACCTGATGACGGACATGATCAAAGAGTTCCGGCGCGGCCGCGCCGACATCACGGGCGCGCTGGCGTCCTACCGTTCCCGGCTGCCCGCGCTGGGCGTGGACGTCTCCCCGCTCTCGAGCGTCGACCGCGTGTGTGCGTGGATCGACGAGCAGCTGCCCATGCTCACCCGCCGAAAGGATCTCGCCGTCGCGCTGGACGACAGTTCCGAACGGGGCTTCGCCTCGATCGACGAGTCGCTCATCCTCTCCCCGGCCGACGCCCGCCGCCAGGGCGCCGCCCTCGCCGCCCGCTTCAAGGGAATCCGACCGGGCGACGGTGCCTACCACGACGCTCTCAACGAACTCGGCATGCACCGCTTCGACGCCGAATACGCCGCCGCCTTCTTCGCCGCCCTCGGCCCGGAACTGACTCGCCGCCTTCCCTCACTCATCAAGGAACACGGCCGGAAAGGTCACGCGTCCCGACAGATTCAGGAGACCAGCCAGGCGTTCGGCAGCGCCGTCTCCGGTGGCATGGACGTCCCGGGATTCAACACGGTCGCCAAGGCGATGTTCGATCCCAAGATTTCGAAGGAGGACCGTAGAGGCGTGGCTTCCCTGGCCGCCCACGGCACTTTCCCGCCCGAATGGCTGGCCTCCCTCGCCCGGCTCCACGCGCTCGACCCCGCTTACCGCCACTTGTCGTCGGGACTCCCGGCCCGGAGCGACCTCACCGGCACCGACTGGGAGACCATCCGGGAAATGCTGCGGGCACTGAGCAACAACCCCGCCGCCGCCCGCCTCGCCTTTCAGGGCACGGCCGAGGCCCACCCGCGCCAGTCCGACAAGCCGCCACAGGAGCGGCCGTACCTGCTGCCCTCCAAGCCCGAGCCGGATCTCGGACATGTCATCTCCACGTTCACCCGGCTTTCGGTTTTTCGACCGCCAGGCCGTCGAGCAGTTCGGCCGGGCGCTCGCGGCGGGATCCGGCGTGTACGACGAGAAGGACGGCGCCCACTCTCAGGAGGCCGGACGCTTCGCGTTCACCGTGATGACCACGCTCCAGGACAAGGTGCCCAACGGCCTGCAGATCCGCATGTCACAGATCGCCGGCTCGTACGCCATCGAGATCGCCGAGGGTGCCAACATGGCCGACCGAAACCAGGACACCGCCTTCGGAAAGGTGAAGACGTATACGCCCGGGCTGAAACCGATGTTCAGCCTCAGCCCTCAGGACACGTACGCCTTCATCAAGACCTTCGCTGATTCCCCAGAGCACATGAGGCCCTTCGAGCAGGGCATGGGCGCCCTCACCCGCAGGCTGGGCGCCGAGGGCCTGCGCATCGAGACCGCAAAGGCCAAGGGGCGGATCCGCCATGACGCGCCCGGGTTCGAACGCGTTATGCAGGCCCTCGGTTACGTGGCGGGTCTCCAGTCGCAGGCTCAGCGGACGGTCCAAGGCGATCTCGACGAGCAGGATGCCAAGAGGCGCGAACACCTGCGCATGATGATGGATACCAGCGTCGACGTCGGTTCGTTCTTCATCCCCTCGGCCTCCGTGGCCGATGAGATCGTCTGGGAAGCCCTCACCAAACTCGCCGGTCGGGGAGCGGACGCGTCCATGGCGGCCGCAGACAAGAAGACCCGGTTGAAACGCCTGGAGAACAAGGAACTCCAGATGTCCCTCGGTCTCCAATACGCCATGGTCCAACGCCTGATCGAGGGCGGCTACCCGATGAAGGTCACCCAGTGGCAGGCCGACCACCCGAACCCCGGCTACCTGTTCTACAACAACGAGAACGGCCGCCTACTCCCATGGAAGGAGATCAAGAGCGACCTCCGGCTCCTGGACAACTACACCGCCTGGCTCCGGGCCAACGGCCTTGGCGGCGACAGTGAGACTGCCTTCGGTCAGGTGGCCGAGAATGCGACCGGAGATTTCGGTGGAATGATGAAGAAGGCCACTGATCACGCGGCTAGTTGGGAGAAGGATCGCGACGAAGCGGAGAAGAAACAAGGAGCTGCGTCTGACTAACCGCTTGGGAGACAGTCGGTCGAGCCGTAGATTTCCACAACACGCTCTCCGTGTGCTCTTATAGTGATGTTCGTATGAGTCGCGCTGTTGCGGGTTTTGGTGATCGCGCCATCTCTGTCTGGATCTACAACGTCATATTCGCCTACATTGGCGATCAGATTTGCGAACATGTGATTCGCTAGATCCGTGGAGTTGAAACTCAGATCATCTTTTTTGGGATCGTTCTTGTCGCCGCTTACGGCGTAGGTGCGCTTGGCCTTATCTTTGCCGCAGGGAACGTTGCGACCACCGGGATCGATCACCTTCACGTGACGGACGTTGCCCACACCAGTACCGACAAGCTTGTTGATGTGGGCTTTGAGGGTTTGCTCGGCCTCGATGACGGTGGGACCCTCGGGTTCCTTGTCGCCGCAGGAGGATGTGATGAGTGCGGCTGCCAGTGCAAGGCCGGTGACATGGTGCCAACGTCTGAGCATGCCGCTCCTCCGTATCCTTTGCTATGCGCCACAGCACCTTCCGCCCTTAGAATGCCGTTGTTTGCTGGTCTCCGCCACCGTGCAGGAGGAAGATCATGGCTCCGGGTATGGTCCCGAATCCGAAGTATCGGGAGCTGGAGGAACTTCTGCGCAAGTTGCGGCGTGACGCCGACGTGGTGGAACGCGCACTCGACAAGCCGATCAAGCGGATGGCGAGCCGTCATGTGTGGGTCAGCGGCAAGGGCGGAGCGGCTGCTGCCTTCGAACGCGAACTGATCGACCAGCGCAGACGACTGCGTTCCTCCATGCGCAACTTGATCGCGTCGGTCGAGGACGCCCTCCGCCGCACCCCCAAGGAAGTGACCCCCATGGAAGCGACCTTTGGCGGGAAATAAGGCCGTCCGCAAATCAGGCATGGCTGGACCTGAAACGTCACGTCTATGGGGCGGTCGTGAACAGGATACGGAGACACCGAAGCCTCGCCTGGCCTCTGATCGTTTAAGGCGTGCCTGACGTGAGCTCACGCGGAGATAAGGAGACTGAGAGGTCCCGACGTCTGGCAGCGGGAGCCGACGCTGGTAGGCCAATGCGCCGGCCATCAGCCGTGACGGGGAGGGGGGTCGCTCATGCGGATGATCAACGGCCGCGGCCTTGCAGGAAAGCGGGGGCGTGGTCAGCGAGCGAACTGATGCGCCTGCTCCGGTGCGGATGGAGTCCTGGCGTCGGGCGGCCAGGGAGCCTTGCGATCAGAGTTGGGAGAGCGTCGCGTGCGGGGTGGTGGCGGCGAGTGTGGCGCGGAGGTCTTGGACTGCGGGGCGGTCGCGTTGGTCGAGTGGCACCATGCGGAGGACCATCCTCCCGACTTCGCTGATCATCGCGCTGCGATGTATCGATGGCAGGCTGCTGAGTAGAGCGGTGGCCTGCTGGGCGCCTTGGTCGATGCCGCCGTTCGCGACGGTGCAGAGGGCTTCGTGTAGGCGCACGTTGGCGTTGTACTGGTAGTCACCGTTGTATGCGAGCACGTTGGAGCGTGCTTCGTCTGCCTTCGCCTCGTTACCCGCTCCAGCGTAGACCCAGCTTTCGGCGAAATGTGTCTGGTCGGGGCACCAGAGTGTCGGGAGGATGGTGGCAGGTCCATCGGCTCCGTCGTAGCTGACGAATGTGGTCAGTTCTCGTTTGGCCTCGTCGTGTCGGCCGAGCAGGGTGAGCGCCTTGGCCCGTGTGCCTGCGAGGTCGGCGTGCCAGAAGGAGGACGGGCCGGGTGTGAGTTCTCGCGCCTTGTCCACGAGCGTGAGCACCGTCGCGATGTCGCGCTGTCCGTAGAGGCCGCAGCCCGCTTCTTCGGAGCGGACCATGAGTCGTACGTGGAGGTCTCCGGACGCGTCGGCGGCGGTCTTGGCCGTGCGCCACGAGTGGACTGCGGCCGAATGGGCACCCATCCGCGTCACCGCGTTGGCCATGATGAGGGACAACGCTGCGGCAGACCGGTTCAGGTCGGGTTGGTCCTTGGTGTCGGCCTTCTTCAATTGACGTTGGAGTGCCAGGAGATCGATGAGGAGCCCGTCCCGGACCTGGGCCGGCGGTCTGGTCCGAAGTGCGCGCAGGTGATCAACACAGGCCAGTTCCCAGTCCTCGGTGGAGCGGTCTTCGCTCGCAAGGGTGAGGTCGAGGAGTTGACGGATCGGTTCGCCGGATGAGGCCAGGGCACCGGTTCCCAGGCTCAGAACGAGCACTTCCAGCAGGCGGCGACGTTCCATGTCGACCCAATCGTCCGATCACGGTCAATGCAGTGAGGTCGCATGCGGGGCGGTGGCGGCGAGTGCGGCGCGGAGATCTTGGACTGCGAGGCGGTGTTGCTGGTCGAGTGGCACCATGCGCAGGAGGATCTTCCCGGTCTCGGTGATCATGGCGCTGTGATGGGTCGTTGGGAGGGCGTCGAGTATGGCCGTGGCTTGCCGGGCGCCTTGGTCGATGCCGCCGTTCACGACGGTGCAGACGGCCTCATGCAGTCGCGTGTTGGTGGCGTGCTGGTAATTGGGTTTGTGGGCCAGCAGGCGACCACGTGCTTCATCGGCCTTCGTCTCGTCTCCCGCGCCCGCATAGACCCAACTTTCGGCGAAGTGTCTCTGGCCGAAGCTCCAGCGGGTTGGAATGATGCGTGCGCGCCAGTCTTCGCCGTCGTAGTCCACGAAGGTAGCCAGTTCCCGCTTGGCTTCATCATGTCGGCCGAGCAGCGTGAGCGCCTTGGCCCGTGTGCCGGCGAGATCGGCGTACCAGAAGGAAGATTTATCACGCCTAAGCTCCCGCGCCTTATCGACGAGGGCAAGGACCGTTGAGACGTCGCGCTGTCCGTAGAGTCCGCAGCCTGCCTCTTCAGAGCGGACCATGAGGCGGACGTGGAGGTCCCCGGACGCGTCCGACGCGGCCTTGGCCGTACGCCACCAGTGGATCGCCGCTGAGTGATCGCCTAGACGAGTCAGCGTGTTGGCCAGGATGAACGACTGCGCAGCCGCTACGCGGCTCAGGCCGGGGATGTTCTTGGCGTCGGCGTTCTTCAACTGACGTTGGATCGCTAGAAGATCGATGAGGAGTCCATCACGGACCTGGACCGGTGGCTGCCTTTGCAGTGCGTGCATGTGATCGACACAGGCCAGTTCCCAGTCCTCGGTGGAGCGGTCTTCGCTCGCAAGGGTGAGGTCGAGGAGTTGACGGATCGGTTCGCCGGATGAGGCCAGGGCACCGGTTCCCAGGCTCAGCACGAGCAGTTCCAGTAGGCGGCGACGCTCCATGTCGTACCAATCGTCGGAGGTGGCGCTGTCCTCCACGGTACCCGCGAGGTCCACGGCCCGCTGTGTGGGATCGGGTACCCCGAACAGCTTCTCGACGGTGGTGTCGAACGCGGTGGCATAGGCCCTCGCCCAGTCGCGTGGGAAGTGCTTGCCCTTTTCCCAGTCGTAGATCTGCCGCGCGAGGTTGACGACGTTTCCGTAGGAGAGGCCGGCCCCTCGCATCAGTTGCCGAGCCATCTCGTGCTTGGTCCAACCGCGCCTTTCGCGTTCGGCCCAGATCCGTACGGCCCACTTCGGGAGCTGCTGATCGCTCATCGTTCCGCTCCTCTTGATCAGCGCGTTGATCGGCGCGGTACGCCTGGAGATGCGGCTCCCCGGGCGGTCTCGGTCATTCTCACCTGTCCTTGCGTCGCGTGACACGGATTCACTGAGAGTCACGTGAAAAGCGGGTTGCGGGCTCGTCCAGGTCAGCGACTTATGCCCCATTTGGAAGGAAAAGGCGTCCGTGCGGTGAGGCGACACCGTCACGCATTGATCGGTGACAGCGGAGGTTCAAACCCCATGGCAGATCGTGCCTCTGAGCGCGACATGCCCCCCAGACTGGGCGGGCTCGGTCCGACGACCGAACGAACGGTGCGGGGCGCGGATGCTCCCGGCGCAGGCCTCATTGTGGCTGGAGGGTGTGCGGTGTGGGCGTTGCCGCAGGACGCGACGATCGCGGCGGTGGCGCGGGGACGGGTGCGAGAGACGCTGCGGGCGCTACTGATCCCCGAGGAGATGGTGGGGGACGCGGCCACGATGGTGTCGGAACTCGCGACGAACGTTCTCGTGCACGCGCTGCGAGACCGTTGTCGGCCGTCGGGGCAGCCCGAGTTGTGGATGTACCGGCGGGGCGAGGCCTCGCAGATCGTGACCAAGGTCTTCGATGGCGCCCCATGGAAGGGGGCCGTCCCTCACCAGCCCCTCCGTCCCGCGCCCGGCGCCGAGGGAGGCCGTGGGCTGGAACTGGTGGACGGCCTCACGGGCGAACACGGCGGTGAGTGGGGAGTCCACCGAACGAGATCTCGGCTCGGTCGCTCGCCCACCTGCGGCAAGGTGGTCTATTTCGCGCTGCCCGCTCCGAAGGACAGCCCGGCGGCGCTCCCCCCGATCCGGCAGGGCTGCCGAGAAGCGGCGCGTCACCTGGAGGCCGCCCTGAGAGCACGCGGCCTGGGGCCGTTGCACCGCTCAGAGGGCTGGGACATGTCGGTGCTCTCAGTACGGGCCGGGATCACCGTGTGGGCGCGGGACGGCGGACTGGCGGTGACCACGCCGTGTGCCGGGATGCTGCGGTTCCCGCTGGGGGACGTGACCGAGGCGGCGGAGGCGATCGTGCGGCACTGCGAGGACCTGGATGCGAAATGACGATCTGCCCGACCTGCTGACCACGGCGGAGGTCGCCACGATGTTCCGCGTCGCCAGGTCGACGGTCTCCGGCTGGGCAGCGCGGGGCCTGCTGCCGTCAGCCCGAACCCCCAGCGGCCGCCTGCGCTTCCATCGCGCCGATGTCGAGGTCGTTCTGCGGCGCGACCTCGATCGTCGATGAGTTTTCCACAGATCGTGATTTCGCTGACGCGGACCGTGACGACTTGCCAGGCTTGAACCCCGAAGCCCCCGGTCAGGAGAAGGAGACGAACACGATGCTGCTTCGGAGCGCCGTGATCAAGGCCCGGTTGATGGCTCTGGAAGAGTATGTCGGGCTGCCCAGGCAGCGCGGCGGTGTGACCATCACGGCCAGGCTCGACGCCCAACACGCCCTGCTCGTCGCCCTCAGCACCACACAGAGCGACATGAACCGGCGCCTGACCACGGTGGAGGACCGCCTGACCAGGGTCGAGGAGCGCCTGAGCAGCGTCGATGGCCGCCTCACCCGGGTCGAAGGGCGGCTGACCGGTGTGGAGATGCGGCTGACGGAGATCGAGAACTCGATGGGCAAGGTCCTGTGGGGCATGACCGAGATCAAGAACCTGCTCAAGGAGCAGAACAGTCCACCGGATGAATCGGCTGGGCCGCATCGCTGACATGCGTCTGCGCCTCAACCGGCCTCCACGCCCCACGGCTGCGGCTTTCGCCCAGAACAGGGCACCGCTGAGCAGCAGGGCGGTGGAGGGGCCCCAGCGGTCGGTGGCGCGTCCGCCGAGTTGGCCTCCGGCGATGCCGGCCAGTCCGCAGACGGCGAACACCCAGCCGAGGGTGGTGGGGCCGGTGCCGGACATGTCGCGGAGGAACGGCGCCAGGTAGGTCAGGAACAGCATAGGTGGAGCAGGCTGCGCGTCCCATGTTGCTGGTGCTCCGGGACCGCAGGCTTCTGTGTGGCCTGCTGACATCCCGGTCTCTCTGCGCGCGCGTCGGTGTCGCCGTTGGTCATCACCGGTTGTGCGGACCAAAGGTGATCTGTGTCTTGCCGCGTTGGTGACGAGCATCGAGGTGATCAGGTGAGGGGTGCGGGCCCGCGGCACGGGAGCCCGCAAGTCCAGCCACTGTGCCGGGACGCTGCCAGCGGTCCAGCGCGGCGGGGTACGCGCTGAGCTACCTCACCTCGGCGATGGCGGTGGTGATGGCCAGGGTGGTCGTGCTGACCCGCGCTCCCGTACGGCAGGCCATGGTGCTGTCGGGCTACGGCCTGCCCCTGGGCGTGCTGTTCGTCGTCCTGGAGGTCACCGGGGTGGCGCTGTCACAGATCGGTGTCGGCACCGTGGTCATCCCCCTGCTGGTGCTGCTGGCCGAGGGGGCGCAACCGAGCGGCAGCTCGTCGATCGCAAGGCGTTCCGTGCGGCGGAGCAGCAGGAGAAGGGGTGGAGCCTTGGTTGATCGACCTGCTCAGTGGGATGCGGCTGACGATTCCGTGACGCTCGTCAGCCGCCGCGCCCGCTGCTCGGTACGCCCAGCCGCGTGGCCGGCTCGGCGCCCGGCCATCCGCGGGGCGTCTGCAACAGGAACAGCGGGTTCAACAGCTGCGGCCTCGGCGGGGTCCGCGACGGGCATGAGCGGGCTCCGCTGCGCCGGTCAGGCCATTCCAGCCCTCGCTGCGGAACCCGGCCCACCCACCGGTGCGCGCCCTGTCTTGAGACCCCCAGCTCGGACGCGACGTGCGCGACCGGGCGGTCCTCCAGCACGACACGGCGAACCAGGAGACATCTGCTGTGAAACGTCAACCGGGCATCAGCGTGACCTTCAAGCCCTCCGGGCGTGGGTCGAGGCGAGCAAATCCACTACGCCTGGAGGTCTTCTTGCTGATCAGACACCTACCGGTCAGTGCCACCAAGATCGTAATCAAGTGCCGCTAGCGGATGGCCAGGACGGTTTTGGGCGGGGCGGTGCGGGTCTCCAATGCTTGGTGGACTTCGGTGGCCTGGTCGAGCGGCACGACGGCCGGGGCGGGCTCGCGCAGGACTCCGCGGTGAACGAGGTCGACGATGGCCGAGAGGGCAGTGCCGACGCGGTCGGGGATGAGGTGGGCGACGCCGCCGAGGCTGAAGCCAAGGATCTGGCGGGTGTTCAGCCAGGCGGAGTCGGCCGAGACGGGATGGTCCTGACCGCTGGCGTTGCCGACGACCACCAGGCGGCCGAAGGGTGCGAGCAGGTCGTAGGCCCGGGTGCGCAGGTCGCCGCCGACGGGGTCGATGACGATGTCGACGCCACGGCCGCCGGTGAGGTCCGGGACAGTGTCCAGGTCGGTTACCAAGTGCGTCCACGTGGGGGCGTCGGAGGGGCGGCGGGACGAGCCGATGACCCGGCCGGCCGGGTGGACGGCGGCGAGGCGGCCGGTGATGCCGCCCAGACCGCCGCTTGCGCCCAGCACCAGCACGTCGTCGCCGACCCGTAGTCGCGCCAGGTCGTGCAGTGCGAGCCACGCGGTGACGCCGTTGATCAGGACGGCGGCCATCCGCGCCAGGTCGGCGTCTCCGGGGAGGCGGGTGGTCATCGTGGCGTGAGCGACGGCGACCTCGGCATAGCCGCCCGCCCGCATACCCCTCCCGAAGTCGTTGAGCAGGGCACCCACGGGCTGTCCGGGCTCGAAGCCGGTGACGCCGGGGCCGATCTCGCGGACATGGCCGGTGACCTCGATACCCGGCGTGAAGGGCGTGGGAAGGTCGAAGGCGCCCGAGCGAAAGAGCGTGTCGACGAAGCCGACTCCGGCGTAGGCCACGTCGATGGTGAGCTCGCCCGGTCCCGGTGACGGTGTGGCCGTCTCCGTGAGCCGCAGGGACTCCGGTGGGCCGGGCTCCTTGACGACCAACGCACGCATACTGACCTCCATTTCAAGATCCAATGGTCGAACCAACTCCCGAGATGGCGGTGGGCATTCCCGCGTGACGAACGCGCCCCTGGGAATGGCGAGTCGCCCCTTGGCCTGACGCCCCGGTCTGACGCCCTGGTCTGTCGCCCCGGCCTGTCGCCCCGGTTTGTTGGTCCGGCCTGTCGCCCCGGTCTGACGCCCCGGCCTGACGGCGTTACAAGGCGAAGCTGGAGAAGCTCGCATCCGGTGACGTCAACAAGGTCGCCGAGGTCGTCCGCGACCTGCGGCGCCGCGACAAGGAACGCGGACTGTCGGCCGGTGAGGCCCCGGTCTGACGCCCCGGTTTGTTGGTCCGGCCAGGTGGCCTGGCTTGACGCCGCGGTTCGTTGGTCCGGCCTGATGCCCTGATCTGTCACCCCGGTGTGTTGGCTCGGCCGGACGCCCTGACCTGACGTGCCCCGGTGTGATGGCTCGGCCTGGGGGTTTGGTGTGGCGGCTCGGCCTTGGTGGTTCGGCCTGGGGGCTCCGTTTGGCGGCTCGGTTTGAGGGATTGTGTGACGTGGCGTCCGGACTCGGTGGCGGGATGCCGTTGCGTCGTCGGAGGCTGGTCGGACGCGTGTCTGCCGCAGACCCCGGGGGCGGAGGCGCATGCCCCGTGAGCGGCGCGCGGGGCCAGCGGCGATCAAGGGTCTGGCCAGCAGTTTCGGTGGGGGCATCTGCCCTCGTCGCCGCGTTGGCGGGTTGGCGGGTGCGGGGAGTTCCATGGGTGTGGTGCGGGGGACAGGGAGGCGGCGTGCCTGACCCAGTTCGACACGTACGGATGGAACAGGCACCGGCGTGTTGGCACCCTTCAGCAACGTCGTGAACGCTCCTCCTGCCCGTGAACGCCACGCTGCGGGGGACGCGATCAACCGGTTCGAACGCAACGGGGCGTCCGCTGCGACCAGGTTCGGCAAGCTGGGCGCCCGCAGGGAGGCCACCTCGTGCATGGCTTGGACGAACGAATGGTCGTGAGCGCTCCTCGGCTTGCTCACTTGTACCAGTCGTCTGAACGCCACGCTGCGGGGTGCGCGATCAACCAGCTCAAACGCAACCGGGCGTCCGGCGCGACCAGGTACGGCAAGCTAGGCGCCCGCAGGGAGGCCACCTCGTGCATGGCTTGGACCAACGAATGGTCGTGACCGCTCCTCGGCTCGCTCACTTGTACCAGTCGTCGCCGGCCGCGTCCGCCCTACGCTGCAGGTAGTCCTCGAGCGAGTTGGCGATCCACTTGCGTTCGTCGGTTTCGTGATCCCACACGAACACGTCGCCGGGTCGTCCAGAAGGGCCTTGGACGTACGCGAACTGGTCACCACCGCCGTTGTCCCCGATGAACATCAGCTGGTCGAACGGCATGTAGAGCTCGGCGAAGTCGGCGCTGCCCCGAAACTCCGTGTTCTCCTTGATGATCTCCTGCGCCGACCACACCAGTCCGGATCCGTACTCGGCCCGCACGCCGTTGGTCTGCCGCAGCAGTTCTCGCAGCTCGTCCGGCACCGCCTGGCCGAGCCGCCGCTCGATCTCGTCGATCTCCTCGTCGGACGCGGGTGCGGCGAACTCCGCGTCACCGTACAGACGCCCGATGAGCTTTCTCCACATGGCAGGATCCTCATGGTCTGCGGAAACGGCGATCACGGCAGGCCGACCAATGGGATCACTTCTGAGACGGCTGCTGTGGGCGGCTCCATTGGATCTCTAGTGTGCGGCCCTGGGCGCGGCCCGCCTCGGCGGCCGGCTCGCGGGTGGACGGGTCGAGCGGGTTCGGGCCGATGGCCGTCCGCGACGCCTCGTCCGGTTCGATGACCGCCACCTCGGCGCCGCTCGCGCGCAGCTCCTCGACGGTCTGGTCCAGCGGCCTGTCGGTCGGGACCAGTTCGACGCCGCCCAGTGGCGCGAGCACCAGGACCCGGGACGCACCGGCGGCGTAGTCGGCGTTGGCGCCGGAGCGGACGCCGCCGTCGACGTACCGGCGTCCGCCGATCGTCACGGGTGGCCACACGCCGGGTACGGCGCAGCTCGCCGCGACGGCGTCGACCAGGTTCACGCCCGAGGCGTTGTCGAACACCCGCGGCTCACCGCTCTCGGCGTCCACCGCGACGATCTTCAACGATCGCGTCGGCCACGCGTGGGACGGCAGCCGCGACTCGATCACCGCCCGTCGCTCCGGCTCCGGCACGGTGGCGGCCTTGAGCGCGTACCTGCCCACCGCGCGCCGGATCTCCGCAACGGTGTCGACATCGCGCAGCGCGGCGGCGAACTCGGCGCTGAACCTCTCCAGGTCCAGGTCGACCATGATCTCGGCGGCCTGCAGCTCCGGCTCGACCTGCCGGGCGTACAGCGCGTCCAGGCTCAGTCCGCTGCCCAGCTGTGCCGCGACGGCCGAGCCCGCGGACGTTCCCACGATCACGTCGGCGCCGGTGACGTCCTGCCCCGCGTCGGCCAGCCCGGCAAGCACCCCGGTGATCCAGGCGATCCCGCCGACACCCCCGCCGCCCAGCACCAGCGCCTCGGTCATGATCGTCCTCCATCCGTCGAATACCGCTCAGTATCCTCCGGCCCACGCGACCAGCGCCGCCACTCCGCCTGGTCAGTGAGCAGGTGGGGCGGTGAGGCGTGCTCGCCACCGGTCAAGGCGTCCCACGGTCCCTGCCGAGGCGCCCGTACTGGTGAATCAAGGGCGTGCAGGTTTACCCGGTGGCCGGGACAGCGTGGATTCAGCCGGAGCCCGCCCGCAAGGAGTGTTGGAGTACACCACCGTGCGTCGGCCGGTCCCGAGGACGCTTGTGTCGGCCGACTCCCGCGCCGGTCCCCCCGATCAACGTGTCAGGGGCTTTGCAGGTGACGGTGTGCGTGTCGGTTTTGGATGGGCCGAGACGCAGGACTTCGAACTTGTGGTGGGCGACCACCGAATACTGGCGCGAGCACTACGACCCTGGCGAGCGTTTCCAGTGCGGGGGCGGCGGTCCGCGCAGGGCGGCCCGGGATTCCAGGTCGATCCCGTGGGGTGTGGGCGTCGTGAGGGAGTGGTGGGGGTGCGGCTGGGCGTGTCGCGTCAGGACGTCGGTGGGGCGGCGGGGGTGAAGCAGGGTGGCGCCCCTGAGGAGGGGGCGTTGAGCGGTCTGGTTCTGTCACTGGGGCGTAGGAGGATCCTGGCGTGGACTGGAATCTTGAAGTGGTGCCGGTGCCCGTCTCGGATGTGGACCGGGCGAAGGCCTTCTACAGCGAGCGGGTCGGCTTCAACGTGGACATCGACCAGGAGATCCCTGGGGGAAGACGGCTTGTGCAGCTCACGCCGCCCGGCTCGGGGTGTTCGATCCATCTGGTCACCGACGGTGAGCCTGGCAGCGTCAAGGGGCTGACGCTTGTGGTCGGCGATGTCGAGGCCGCCCACGCGGAACTGGCGGGACGAGGGGCTCCGGTCAGCGACGTGGTGCACTTCGAGGATGGAGTGCAGCGTCCGGGGCGTGGCGAGAAGCCCTGGAGCACGATGATCTTCTTCAGCGACCCGGACGACAATCACTGGGTCGTCCAGGAGCGCCCGGCTTCCGCGTGAGCCCGCACCCGCCGGTCTGAGCGACTGGCCACCTCGGGTGCCCTCGGTCGAGGGTGGGCGTCGTGCGGGCGCGGCCTGGGGGAGGGCCCAGGGCGCGCCCGCAAGACGTGTTATGCCTCGGAGGCCAGGGGGCCGCCCAGGGCCGTTATGGGCGTGGCGAGTTTTTCGCCGGAACCGTCGCGGCGGCCCAGTTCCGTTGTCAGGGGCAGCGGCTTGCCCGTGGAGGACGCGGCGCGTACGGGGGCCGGGCCCGCCCAGGCCAGGATCAGGGCGTCCTCGCCCTTGAGGAAGCGGTGGGAGCGGACGCCGCCGGTGGCGCGGCCCTTGGCCGGGAAGTCGGCGTAGTCGGAGACCTTGACCGCGCCGGTCTGGGTGCCGGGCAGGGCCGTGGAGGAGCCGGAGACCGTCACCACACGGTTCTCACGCGCCGGGTCGACGGCGCCGAACCACAGGACGCGGGCCCCGGCGGAGAGCTTGATGCCCGCCATTCCCCCCGCGGGGCGGCCCTGGGGACGGACGTTGGCGGCGCTGTAGTGCAGCAACTGGGCGTCGGTGGTGATGAAGACCAGGTCCTGGTCCTCGGAGGCCAGCTGGACGGCGCCCACCACGCGGTCGCCCTCCTTCAGGCCGATCACCTCGAAGTCGTCGCGGTTGGGGAAGTCGGGGACGACCCGTTTGACCACGCCCTGCTCGGTGCCCAGGGCGAGACCGGCGCCGGAGTCGGCGATGACGCCCAGGCCGACGACCTTCTCGTCGTCCTCCAGGGCGATGTACTCGTCGATGGGGGCGCCGCCGGCCAGGGACGGCGCGGTGGCGGATGGCGGCAGCATCGGCAGGTCGATGACCTCGATGCGGATCATCCGCCCGGCCGAGGTGACCGCGCCGATCTGGCCGCGCGCCGACGTGCGGACGACCGACGCCAGCACGTCGTGCGGCGCCCGGTCGCCCTCGGCGGGCAGCGGTTCGGCGGTGGTGGTGCGGGCGAGCAGGCCGGTGGACGACATCAGCACCAGGCAGGGGTCGTCGGGGACCTCCAGCGGCACGGCGGCCGCGGCGGTGTGGCCGGACGCCTCCAGCAGGACGGTGCGGCGGGGCGTGGCGTACTCGGCGGCGACCTCGGCGAGCTCGGCCGAGACCACGCCGCGCAGCTTGGTCTCCGACTCCAGGATCTCGGTCAGCTCGGCGATCTCGCGGGCGAGTTGCTCCTTCTCCTTTTCCAGCTCCAGCCGGTCGTAGCGGGTCAGGCGGCGCAGCGGCGTGTCGAGGATGTACTGCGACTGGATCTCCGACAGTTCGAAGATCTGCATGAGGCGCTGCTTGGCCTGCGCGGAGTCGTCGCTGCCGCGGATGACCTGGATGACCTCGTCGATGTTGAGCAGCGCGACCAGCAGGCCGTCGACCAGGTGCAGCCGGTCCTCGCGCTTGGCGCGGCGGTGGGCCGAGCGGCGGCGCACCACGTCGATGCGGTGGTCGACGTAGACCTGCAGCAGTTCGCGCAGGCCGAGGGTGCGGGGCTGGCCGTCCACCAGCGCCACGTTGTTGATGCCGAAGGTCTCCTCCATCGGCGTGAGCCGGTAGAGCTCCTCCAGCACGGCCTCCGGGTGGAAGCCGTTCTTGACCTCGATGACCAGGCGCAGCCCGGTGGTGCGGTCGGTGAGGTCCTTCAGGTCGGCGATGCCCTGCAGCTTCTTGGCGTTGACCAGGTCCTTGATCTTGGCCTTGACGCGTTCGGGGCCGACCGCGTACGGCAGCTCGGTGACGACGATGCCCTTGCGGCGGGGGGTGACGTTCTCGATGTGCGCGGTGGCGCGGGTGCGGAACGTGCCGCGGCCGGTGGCGTAGGCGTCGCGGATGCCGTCCAGTCCGACGATCTTGCCGCCGGTGGGCAGGTCGGGGCCGGGCACGAAGCGCATCAGCGCGTCCAGGTCGGCCTCGGGGTTGTCGATCAGGTGCCGGGCGGCGGCGATGACCTCCCCGAGGTTGTGCGGGGCCATGTTGGTGGCCATTCCGACCGCGATCCCGGACGCCCCGTTGACCAGCAGGTTCGGGAACGCGGCGGGCAGCACCTCCGGCTCGGTCTCCTGCCCGTCGTAGTTGGGCCGGAAGTCGACGGTGCCCTCGTCGATCGAGGCGACCATCAGCATGGCCTCGCGGGACATGCGGGCCTCGGTGTACCGCATGGCGGCGGGCATGTCGTCGCCGCCGAGGGAGCCGAAGTTGCCGTGCCCGTCCACCAGCGGCATCCGCATCGCCCAGCGCTGGGCCAGGCGCACCATGGCGTCGTAGATGGCGCTGTCGCCGTGCGGATGCAGCTTGCCCATGACCTCGCCGACGACGCGGGCGCACTTGACGTGACCGCGGTCGGGACGCAGGCCCATCTCGTTCATCGAGTACAGGATGCGGCGCTGCACGGGCTTGAGCCCGTCGCGCGCGTCCGGAAGCGCCCGCTGGTAGATCACCGAGTAGGCGTACTCAAGGTAGCTGCCGCGCATCTCCTCGGAGACGTCGACGTCGACGATGTTCTCTTCGAAGTCGGGCGGCGGTGGGGCTTGGGATCCGCGTCGTGCCATGTGGAACATTGTTGCCGGTCCCACAGACAGATTCGTACCGGACGGCCCCACGACGGCGGGGCGTCGCGGTCCGGACGGCCCGAGGAGGGCGCATGAGTGAGCCGGAGGGGCGTGGCGTCGCCTGGCCCGCGAACGTGGAGGTCCACAGGGGCACGGCGGCGTCCGCGAAGCGGGCGCCGCGAGCCGGGCGAGGACCCGGCGCGGCGGCGAGCGGGAGGCGGGCATGAGTTCGC
The DNA here is from genome assembly GCF_039536785.1 of Actinomadura miaoliensis. Classification (NCBI taxonomy): domain Bacteria; kingdom Bacillati; phylum Actinomycetota; class Actinomycetes; order Streptosporangiales; family Thermomonosporaceae; genus Actinomadura; species Actinomadura miaoliensis. The sequence goes on along the minus strand of NZ_BAAAZG010000018.1, from coordinate 166,707 downwards.
TCGCCGACTTCCAGAACGAGATCTACCTGAGGGGCCTCGGTGACGTCGTCCCCGAGCTGCCCACCGACCTGACCAGGCTGGAGGCGCTGGCCGAGCGGCGCCTGTCGGCCGCGGCGTTCGGGTACGTGGCCGGGGCGGCCGGCAGCGAGGCGACCGCGCGGGCCAACCGGGAGGCGTTCGACCGGTGGCGGATCGTGCCGCGGATGCTGCGGGACGTGGCGGCGCGCGACCTGTCGGTGCGGGTGCTGGGCACGCCGATGCCCGCGCCGGTGGCGCTGGCCCCGGTCGGCGTACAGTCGATCTTCCATCCGGACGGCGAGCGCGCGGCGGCGCGGGCCGCGGCGGCGACCGGGCTGCCGTACGTGCTGAGCACGGCCTCGTCGTTCTCGATCGAGGAGGTCGCGCAGGCGAACGGGGACGGGCCGCGCTGGTACCAGCTGTACTGGCCCAAGGACCGTGAGCTGGCCGTCAGCTTCCTGGAGCGCGCGGCCGCCGCCGGGTACACCGCGCTGGTGGTCACGCTCGACACGTTCGCGCTGGCGTGGCGCCCCCGCGACCTCGACCAGGCGTACCTGCCGTTCCTGCGGGGCATCGGGGTGGCCAACTATTTCAGCGACCCGGTGTTCCAGAAGGCGGTCGGCGGGCCGGTCACCGAGGCCAACCGGGACGCGGCGATCCTGCACTGGGCGGCCAACTTCGGCAACCCCTCGCTGACCTGGGACGACCTGGTGTTCCTGCGCGAGCACTGGCACGGGCCGATCGCGCTCAAGGGCATCCAGCATCCCGACGACGCGCGGCGCGCGGTGGACGCGGGCATGGACGGCGTGATCGTCTCCAACCACGGCGGACGGCAGATCGACGGGGCGGTGGCGTCGCTGGACGCGCTGCCGCCCGTGGTCGAGGCCGTGCGCGACCAGGCGGAGGTGCTGTTCGACAGCGGCGTCCGCACCGGCGGCGACATCGCCAAGGCGCTCGCCCTGGGCGCCAAGGCGGTGCTGGTGGGACGCCCCTTCGTGTACGGGCTCGCGCTCGGGGGCGAGGCGGGGGTCACGCACGTCCTGCGCTGCCTGCTGGCCGAGCTGGACCTCACCCTGATGCTCTCGGGCCACGCCAGGGTCGCGGACCTCGGCCCGGCTCTCCTCGTGTCGGCGTGAGGTCTGACAAATGTCATGGCGTGGCCGTGTGAAGGTCCCGGACGTTTCCTGACGTCCGTGACTGCCCGCCCTGTGCCGGCGCTCGGCAGCATGGGTTCATGGACGTGATCGAGGTACGCGACCTGCGGGTGCGTTTCGGGGAGCGCGACGCCGTACGGGACGTCTCGTTCACCGTGGCCCGGGGCGAGATGTACGCGCTCCTGGGTCGTCACGGGGCGGGCAAGACCACGCTGCTGGAGGTCGGGGCGGGGCTGCGTCGTCCCACCGGGGGGACGGTGCGGGTCTGCGGGGTCGACCCGTACGAACGGCGCGACGCGCTGAGGGCGGGCACGGTGTGGCGCGACGGCGGCCTGTTCCCGGGCCTGACCGTGGGGGAGGTCGTGGACGCCTGGCGCCGCTGGACATTGGACCCGCTCACCGCGGCGGAGGCGCTGCGCCTGGCCGGCCTGTCGGGGCTGGAGAACGTGCCGTTCGAACGGCTCACGCCGGGGGAGCGGCGCCTGCTGGACGTGGCGCTGGTCCTGCTGGCCCGTTCCGACGTGCTGTTCCTGGACGAGCCCACGGCGGACCTCCAGGACGCGCCGAGGGAACGCGTCTGGGGTGTGCTGCGGGCACTGTCCGCCCACGGGGTCACAGTGCTGATGACCACCCGTTCCCCGGACGAGGCATGCCGCGCCGACCGTGTCGGGATCCTGGACGAAGGACGTCTGGTCACAGGCGGTGACGAAGCGCATCCCAAGGCCGCCTGACACCGAACACCGGTCGCCTGGGACGCCCCCGCGCGGCCACTGGGCGCACCCAGGTGCGGTCATAGCGTTCGCGCAGGCCCACGCGCCCTGTCCGGGGGCTGAAATTGTGAGCGCGGTGATAATCGGCGGCCGAAAGCTTTGACGGCTTCGCCAAGAGGCGGGGGCGGGCACCTCGCGTACCCTGAGTGACCCTGCTCCCGTTGATCGCAGAGGCAGGCAGACAGGTGCAGCCGAGGATCGGGCGCCCCGGGGCTTTCGCCGCCGTCATCGTGGCGTTGACCCTGCTGACCCTGACCGGCATGCTGCTGCCCGCCCTCTGGTACGAGCTCTTCGTCCGCTCCGAGCCGGGACGCGTGGCCCTGGCCGTGGCGGCGACGGCGGCCATATGCGCCACGTACGGACGGCTGCTGTGGCTCAACCTGCGTCGCCGTACCGCGCCCGCCCACCGGATCGGCCTTGCCGCCCTCACCGTCGCGTGCTGGGGGCTGCCGCCGGTGATGGGCGCGGAGGTCGGCTGGGGGAACCTGCTGATGTTCCCGGCCGGGCTCATCGCCGTCGTGCTGCCGCTACGGCAGGCCGTGGCGGTGACAGGGGTCGCCACCGTGCTCACCCCCGGGTACGGGGTGTTGCTCGGTCTGCCCCCGTTGACGGTGCTGTACGAGCTGTTCGGCGTCCCGGTCGCGGCGTTCTCCGGTTACGTGACGGTGTGGATGTACCACATCGTCCAGGAACTGCGGCGGGCGCGCGCGGAACTGGCCCGGTCCGCCGTGGGGGAGGAGCGGCTGCGCTTCGCCCGGGACCTGCATGACGTGCTCGGCCACAGCCTCCAGGCCGTCGCCCTGCGCGCCGAGGTCGCCGAACGGTATCTGGAGCGCGACCCCGGGCGCGTGCGCAAGGAACTGACCGAGATCCAGGCGATGGCGCGGGAGGCGGTCGGCGACGTGCGGGAGATCGTCCGCGGCTACCGGGCGACGTCGCTGCGCACGGAACTGGACGGCATGTCCGCCGTGCTGCAGGCGGCCGGGATCCGCTGCCGGCGTCCCGAGATCTCCCCGCGCCTGCCCGCCCACGTGCACGAACCGCTCGGCCGGGTCGCCCGCGAGGCCGCCACCAACGTGCTGCGGCACAGCACCGCGACCTGGTGCCTGATCACGGTGTGGGCCGACGACGACCGGATGTGGCTGGAGATCAGCAACGACGGGGCGGGGCCGGGCCGCCGCGCGCCGGGCGGCGCCCCGCACCGGCCCGGCAGCGGGCTCACCGGGCTGGCCGAGCGGATCGCGGCGGCCGGCGGGGAGTTCACCGCCGGGCCGGTCGGCGACGGAACGTTCCGGGTGGCCGCGGCCGTGCCGCTGCTCCCGGCGCGCGGACCCGCCGGGAAGGGACGGACATGATCCGGGTGCTGCTGGCCGACGACCACCTGCTGATCAGGGACGCGCTGGTCCTGCTGCTGGACACCGAGCCCGGCATCGAGGTCGTGGCCGATGTCGGCCGCGGCGACGAGGCGGTGGAACGGGCGCTGGCCCTCAAACCGGACGTGGCGGTGCTCGACCTGGACATGCCGGGCCTGGACGGGCTCGCCGCCGCCGAACGCCTGGCCCGCGACCTGCCCGGCTGCCAGGTCGTGATCGTCACCGCGCACGGACGGCCCGGCAACCTGCGCCGCGCCATGAGCGCGGGCGTGCGCGGCTTCCTCGGCAAGGACGCCCCGGGCGCGCGGCTCGCGCAGGTCATCCGGCAGGTCGCCGACGGCGCCCGCTACATCGACCCGCAGCTGGCCGCCGACGCGCTGGCCGCCGAGGAGTGCCCCCTCACACCGCGCGAGCTGGACACCCTGCGCGCCGCCGCCGACGGCGCGCCCGTCGCCCGCATCGCCCGCGCCCTCGGCCTGTCGGAGGGAACGGTGCGCAACTACCTGTCGGCCGCGGTCACCAAGCTCGGCGTCGACAACCGGCACGCCGCCGTGCGGGCCGCACGCGACCTCGGCTGGCTGTGACGTCGGCCGGCTGTGCCCCTGGAGGACTCAGCCGAGCATGACGCCCAGGAACAGGGCGGCCAGGGCGGCCACGCCGCTGACCGCTCCCGTCACGGCCAGGCCCTTGGGGGTGGACGCCCTGGTGTGCAGGAACGCGGCGACGCCCGAGACGACCACGACGGCCAGCTTCACGTAGAGGGTCGTCTGGTACGCGCCGTCCACGTCGCCCACGGCCGCGATGTTCCACCCGCCCGTCAGCACGAGCACGGCGAACGCGGCCCACGCGACCCGGTTGAACTGGCGGGCGGCGAGCCGGGAGGTGCCGCCGCCCGCGCCGCGCAGCACCGGCAGCAGCGCCGTGAGGGTCAGCTGCCCGCCGACCCACACGGTCGCGGCCAGCACGTGCAGGAAGATCCGGACGGTGTCCCAGGTGATGGCGAGCACGGGTCCTCCGAGGGACGCAAGGGGGTCAGGCCGTCGTTGCCAGGGGGACGAGCCGGGGGCCGAGGTCCAGGGACTCCAGGACGACGCCGTCGTGGTCCAAGGCCTCGACGACGGGGTCGCGGCGCGCCGTCCAGACCACCACGACGTGCCCGTGCGCCGGGACGTCCAGCAGCCGGGCGCCGACCCGGATCCGCGCGACCTCGCTGGAAGCGCGCAGCTTGGCCTCGCTGACCCACTTGGCGCCCCAGGGGAACATGCGGTTGGCGTTGCGGACGGTACGGCCCGTGGCGTACCGGATCAGGTGGCCGCCCAGCTCCGCGGCGGGACGCCGGGCCAGCGGCTCGTCGGGCGCCCAGGCCCCGCCGCCGCCGAGCTCGATCCACTCGCCGTCCCGCTTGTGGAACGTGACACCTTCGATGAAGCAGCCACCGGTGCCGCCGTTCTGATGTCGCAGGAACGAGACGACGGCGACGTCGCCGTCCATGTCGAGCGCGAGCGGCACGAGGTCGCGCTCACCGTCCACCGCGGTCGATGCGGGCTCTGGCATCCCGTCGCTCAGCAGCCGCAGCAACTCCGCGCGCAGCTCATGCTCGTTCATGCTTCGGGTC
>NZ_BAAAZG010000018.1:0-161716 GCF_039536785.1 Actinomadura miaoliensis | reverse complement strand
ACTCTAGACGTCCGGAACGCCTCGTTTCACCTGTTCGCACCATGAGATTGTGCTGTTCGCCGTGGGAGATCGTTCCGACCCGGAGGCCACCGTCCCCGGTGTCGCCGGCGCGGGGGGCCGGTGTGGCCGTGTGAGTCCCATCACGACTGCCTTTGTGTGGTATGACTGGATTTGCGCCACCAGTGTCGGACCGGTTTACTGATGACCGTGACTGCCGTATGCCCCTGCCCGACGCGCCACCCGCGAGCCGTGCGCGCGATGGGGTGTACGTGCCGGTGTCGAATGTGTGACCGCTGAGGGCCCCGACCGAAGCCTCGCGCCCCGAAGCGAGCCGACCCCCGGACGACATCGAGCCGCGCACATGACCTTCCAGATCCACCTGCTGAGCCACGCGCCGTACCCGCCCGGCCGCGCCTAGAGCCCGCCGTCGGCTCCCCGCTCACGCGTCTTCCTGCCCACCGTCCAGCTCCGCGCGCCCGGCCCGCGCGCGGTCGATCCGCACGGGTGAAACCCCTTGATCCAGATCGAGAAACTTCGCAAGGTCTACCGCACCCGCGGGCGCGAGGTGACCGCCGTCGACGGCGTCGACCTGACCGTCCGCGAAGGCGAGGTGTTCGGCGTGCTCGGCCGCAGCGGCGCGGGCAAGAGCACCCTGCTGCGCTGCGTCAACCTGCTGGAACGGCCGGACGCGGGGCGCGTGCTGGTGGACGGGCAGGACCTGCCGGCGCTGTCGGGCGGCGAGCTGCGCCGGGCCCGGCAGCGCATCGGCATGATCCACCAGCACTTCGGCCTGCTGTCCAGCCGCACCGTGGCGGGCAACGTCGCGTTCCCGCTGGAGGTGATGGGCGTGCCGCGCGCCGAACGGGCCGAACGCGTGGCCGAGCTGCTGGAGCTGGTCGGGCTCACCGAGCACGCCCGCGCCTACCCCGCGCAGATATCCGGCGGGCAGAAGCAGCGCGTCGGCATCGCCCGCGCCCTGGCCGGACGGCCCAAGGTGCTGCTGTCGGACGAGGCCACCTCCGCGCTCGACCCCGAGACGACCGCGTCCATCCTGGAGCTGCTGCGCGACCTCAACCGGCGGCTCGGCCTGACCATCCTGCTGATCACCCACGAGATGGACGTGGTCAAGCGCATCTGCGACTCGGCGGCGATCATGCGCGACGGCCGGGTGGTGGAGTCCGGCCCGGTACGCGAGCTGCTGCTGCGTCCCGGCTCGGAGCTGGCCCGCGGCCTGTTCCCGCTGCCCGAGCCGGTGCTGCGCGACGGCACGACCGTCGTGGACGTCACGTTCGAGGGGGACAGCGCGGACAGGCCGTTCGTGTCCACGCTGGCCCGCACCTACTCCATCGACGTCAACATCCTGGGCGGGGCGGTCGAGGAGATCGGCGGCACGCGCATCGGACGGCTGCGCATCGAGCTGCCCGGCGAGCCCGACGTCAACGCGGCCCAGCTGGCCCACCTGCGCGAGGCGGGCCTGGCCGTCGAGGTCCACGGCGCCGCCGGCGACCCGGCCGCGCCCGGCGGCACGCCCGCCACGGAAGAGGAGGCGCCGGTCTCATGACCTGGGACGAAATGGTTCCGCTGCTGCGTCAGGGCACCCTGGAGACGCTGCAGATGACCGTGTGGTCGACGCTGTTCACGGCGCTCGGCGGCACGCTGCTCGGGGTGCTGCTGGTGCTGACCGAGCGCGGCGGGCTGCTGCCCGTCCCGACGGTCAACAAGGTGCTCGGCGTGATCGTCAACATCGGCCGGTCGCTGCCGTTCGTGATCCTGATGATGGCGATCATCCCGTTCACCCGGGCACTGGTCGGCACGTCCATCGGCACCCAGGCGGCGATCGTGCCGCTGACGCTGTCGGCCATCCCCTTCTACGCGCGCCTGGTGGAGACCGCGCTGCGCGAGGTGGACCCGGGGGTGGTCGCCGCCGCCCAGGCGATGGGCGCCTCCCGCGGCCAGATCGTGTGGAAGGTGCTGCTGCGCGAGGCCCGTCCCGGGCTGCTGGCGGGCCTGACCGTCACCGTCATCGCCCTCATCGGCTACTCGGCGATGGCGGGCGCGATCGGCGGCGGCGGCCTCGGCGACCTGGCGATCCGCTACGGCTACCAGCGCTTCGAGACCGGGATGATGCTCGCCATCCTCGTGCTGCTCATCGCGCTGGTGCAGGTGGTGCAGTCGCTGGGCGACGTGGCCGTCCGGCGCCTCACCCACAAGTGACCCCCCGCTTTCCTGTTCCCCTGACGACCGCAATCGCCTGACACCCGAATCCCCTGTCACCGAACGAGAAAGGCACTCTTCGTGCTGCGCAAGATCACCACCGTCGTCGCGTCCGCCGGGCTGCTGCTGGGCCTGGCCGGCTGCGGCGGCGGCGCGAACTCCGACGACACCCTCACCGTCGGCGCCACCTCGGTGCCGCACGCCGAGATCCTCAAGTACGTCAAGGACAACCTGGCGGCCAAGAACGGGCTCAAGCTGGAGATCCGCGAGTTCAGCAACTACGAGCAGCTGAACCCCGCGCTCAACGACGGCCAGCTCGACGCCAACTACTTCCAGCACAAGCCGTACCTGGACGAGTCCAACCAGAAGACCGGGCAGAAGCTGACCTTCGTCGCCGGGGTGCACCTCGAGCCGCTCGGCGTGTACTCCAAGAAGGTCACCAAGCTGCAGGACCTGCGGCAGGGCGCCACCGTCGCGGTGCCCAGCGACCCGTCCAACGAGGCGCGCGCGCTGAAGCTGCTGGCCGACAACGGCGTGATCACCCTCAAGCCGGGGGCGGGCCAGAACGCCACCGAGAAGGACGTCGCCGGCAACCCCAAGAACATCACGTTCAAGCCCACCGACGCCGCCGCGCTGCCGCGCCAGCTCCCCGACGTGGACGCCTCGGTCATCAACGGCAACTACGCGCTGGAGGCCAAGCTCACCCCGGCCAAGGACGCGCTGGTCAGTGAGAAGGCCGAGGGCAACCCGTACGTCAACGGCATCGTCACCAAGGCGGAGGACGCCGGCGACCCGCAGGTCAAGAAGCTCGTCGACCTGCTGCGCGGCCCGGAGGTCAAGAAGTTCATCGAGGACACCTACAAGGGCTCGGTGCTGCCCGCCGCCTGATCGGCGGAACGAGCCGGCGGACACGAGCCGGCGGACGGAATCGACGGCCCCCGGTCGCCTCCGAACCGGGGGTCGTCGCCATATGTCGGATAAGGGTTGCCGGAACTCGCCGTGGGATGTCCGGGGCGACTGATAGGACAGGTTCCGTTCGACGCGCGAAAGGGACCCCATGACCGTCAGCGATCATCTGTCGCACTTCGCCGGGCTGCCGGTGACCGACTTCCTGCACGACCCCCGCCCGGCCGGCGACCCCGGCGCGACGGCCTGGCGGGTGCGGACCGACTACAAAAGACCCTTCGAGGAGATCTTCCAGGAGTTCCTGGACACCGTCGACACCACCCGGGTGTCCCACCTGATCACGGGCTACGACGAGAACGCCGCCCACGTGCCCGGGCTGCTCGCCGACGCCGCCGGCCGCCTGCCCGCGCTGCGCAACCTGTTCGTGGGCGACATCGTGTTCGAGGAGTCCGAGATCTCCTGGATCGAGCGCGAGGACATCACCCCGCTGCTGGAGGCGTTCCCCGGACTGGAGTGCCTGGAGGTGCGCGGCAGCCAGGGGCTGCAGGTGCGGCCGGTCAGCAGCGCGGCCCTGCGGCGGCTGCGGTTCGAGTCCGGCGGGCTGCCCGGCGAGGTCGTGCGCGGGGTCGGCGCCTGCGACCTGCCCGGCCTGGAGCACCTGGACCTGTGGCTGGGCGTCGAGAACTACGGCGGTGACGCCACCGTGGCCGACCTGGCGCCGATCCTGAGCGGCGAGCGTTTCCCGGCGCTGCGCCATCTCGGGCTGGAGGACGCCGAGATCGCCGACGAGATCGCCGCGGCGGTGGCGGGCGCCCCGATCGTCGCGCGGCTGGAGTCGCTCAGCCTGGCCATGGGCACGCTGACCGACGAGGGAGCCGAGGCGCTGCTGTCCGGTCAGCCGCTCACCCATCTGCGCCGTCTCGACCTGCACCACCACTTCCTCAGCGACGCGATGATGGAGCGCGTCCGGCAGGCCCTGCCCGGCGTCGAGGTGAACCTCGACGCCCAGCAGAAACCCGAAGACGACGGCGACGGCGACGAATGGCTCTTCGTCGCCGTCTCCGAGTGACGGCCGCTCGCACGATGAGACATCGATGGTGATGACCGGCCATTTCGAGGAGTTCGCCGGCCTGCCGCTGATCGACTTCACCGACCCCGACCAGCCGTGGCCGACCGACGTGGGCGCGGCGGCGTGGTGGTTCCCCTCGGACGTGCCCTATGACCTCTACGACGACGGCGAAGCCGAATTCCCCGGCATTTTCGAGAGGTTCCTGGACACCGTCGACACCGCCCAGGTCACCAGCCTGGCCGTCGGGTTCTGGGAGCCGACGTCGCCGGTGGACGAGCTCCCCGCCCCGATCCAGGTCCTCACCGGTGCCGCCGACCGCCTGCCCGCGCTGCGCAACCTGTCCCTGAACGCGTCGAGTGACCGCGCTCTCTGGGAGCTCTACTGCCAGGACATCACCCCGCTGTTCGTGAGCTTCCCCGGGTTGACCTGCCTGGAGGTGCGCGGCCACGTGGTGGAGCCGCGGCCGGTCAGCAGCACGGCCCTGCGGCGGCTGCGGTTCGAGTCCGGCGGGCTGCCGGCCGAGCAGGTACGCATGGTGGGCGCCGGCGACCTGCCCGGCCTGGAACACCTGGACCTGTGGCTGGGCGTCGCCGACTACGGCGGTGACGCCACCGTCGACGACCTCGCGCCGATCCTGAGCGGCGAGCGTTTCCCGGCGCTGCGTCATCTCGGGCTGGAGAACAGCGAGACCGCGGATGAGACGGCGGCGGCGGTGGCGGGCGCCCCGGTGGTGGCGCGGCTGGAGTCGCTCAGCCTCGCCCTGGGGACGCTCACCGACCGGGGCGCCGAGGCGCTGCTGTCCGGTCAGCCGCTCACCCATCTGCGCCGTCTCGACCTGCACCACCACTTCCTCAGCGACGGGATGATGGAGCGCGTGCGGGGCGCCCTTCCCGGCGTCGAGGTGAACCTCGACGCCCGGCAGCAGGGCCGCGATCGGCTGTTCGTCGCGGTCTCCGAGTAGGTCGCCTGACCGGCAGGATTTCTATGGCATTCGTGTTCGATGAGCATCTGACCCAGTTCGCCGGGCTGCCGGTGGCGGAGTTCACCCCGGACGGTGAGGCGGACGGGACGCCGCCGCCCGCCAGAAAGGCAGAACCGAAGAGGAATGCATGTCGTTCGATGAGCATCTGACCGAGTTCGCCGGGCTGCCGGTGGTGGCGTTCACCCCCGACACCGAGCCGGACGAGCCCCTGCCGCCTGCCGGCGAGGCGGCCTGGGCCGTGCGGGGGGACTGGAACGACGAGCCGTACCCCCGGCTGTTCGAGCGGTTCATGGCCGCCGTCGACACCACCCGGGTGACCGCGCTGGTGATCGGCTTCTGGGGCTGGGACGACGCAGCCGGGCTCGGCGCCGCGACGCTGACCGCCGCCGCCGACCGCTTTCCCAACCTGCGCGCCCTGTTCCTCGGCGACATCCTCGACGAGGAGTACCACCTGTCCTGGATCCCGCACGCCGACATCACCCCGCTGGTCGAGGCGTTCCCCCGGCTGGAACGGCTGGAGGTGCGCGGTGGTGACGGCCTGGAGCTCCGCGCGCCGCGCAGCGACGCCCTGAAGGTCCTGCGGTTCGAGTCCGGCGGGCTGCCGTCCGGCGTGGTGCGGGCCGTGGCGGCCGGCGACCTGCCCGCGCTGGAGGAACTCGACCTGTGGTTCGGCGTGCGCAACTACGGCGGCGACGCCACGGTCGACGACCTGGCGCCGATCTTCGAGGGGACGCGGCTGCCCGCCCTGCGGCATCTCGGCCTGCAGAACGGCGAGTTCCAGGACGACATCGCGGCGGCCCTCGCGTCCGCGCCGGTGGTGGCCCGGCTGGAGTCGCTCGCCCTGGGCATGGGCATGCTGTCCGATCGCGGCGCCGAGGCGCTGCTGTCGGGCCAGCCCCTCACCCACCTGGAGCGGCTCGATCTCGGCTTCCACTACCTGTCGGAACCGATGATGGAGCGCCTGCGCGCCGCCCTGCCCGGCGTCGAGATCGACCTCGACCACCCGCAGGGGCAGCCGTCCGAGCCGTGGCAGCCATGGCAGGGCTTCCTGTTCGTCCAGGTCACGGAGTGATGATGACGTCGTTCACAGTGATCGCCACGCCGGGCGACAGGCGGACCTCGTTCTTCGCCGCCGCCTGCCGCGCCCGCGGCCTGCCTGAGCCCCATGTCGTGCCCTGGCCGGACGTGCTGCCCGGCGGGTCCGCGCGGCTGCGCATGGACGCCGCTGGGGACGTGCTGGTGCGGATCGACTCGCCGGGGGAGGACGCGCAGGTCGACGCCCTGCTGCGCGGTCCGGGGCACCCGGCACGGGTGGGCGGCGGCGCCCGCTGGTACCGGACGTTCACCGAGGCCCTGTCGCGCATCGCCACGGAGACGCAACGGGCCGGCGCGCGGCTCGTCAACGACGTGGACGACATCGCCGTCATGTGCGACAAGAGACGATGTCATGCCCGTCTGCAGGCCGCGGGTGTGCCCGTCCCCGAGGCCCTTCCGTCCGTCGAGAGCTACGCGCAGTTGCGCGACCGCATGGCCGAGGCGGGGATGCGCCGCGTGTTCGTCAAGCCCGCGCACGGCTCGTCGGCCTCCGGCGTGGTCGCGCTGCAGACCGCCCCCGGCGGCCGGATCAAGGCGGTCACCTCGGCGGCGCGGACGGCGACCGGGTACGCCAACTCCCTCCGCGTCCGGACGTACGAGACCGAACCGGAGGTCGCGCACCTGATCGACGCGCTGGCCCCGGACGGACTGCACGTGGAGCGCTGGTTCCCCAAGGCCGCCCTGGACGGCCGCGTGTTCGACCTGCGCGTGGTCGTCATCGCGGGGGAGCCGACCCACGCCGTGGCGCGGACGAGCCGTTCACCCATGACCAACCTGCACCTGGGCGGGACGCGCGGCGACCTGGAGGCGGTGCGGCGCGCACTGGGGGCGGACGGCTGGCGGCGAGCGCTCGACGTGTGCGCGCGCACGGCGGCGTGCTTCCCCGGGAGCCTCATGGTCGGCGTCGACCTGCTCGTCGGCGTCGACCGGCGACGTTTCGCGGTCGCTGAGGTGAACGCCTTCGGCGACCTGCTGCCCGGCCTGACCGGCCTGCCCGGCACGTGGGCCGAGGGGCTCGACACCTACACCGCGCAGGTCCGCGCCGCCCTCGCCCGGTTCTCTCCCGCTCCCCGGGCCGTCCCGCCGGCGCACGCGGAGGTGGGCGCGTGCACGACATGAACGAGATCATCGGCAGCCACGATCTGCTGCTGGTGACGCTGGACACGCTGCGTTACGACGTCGCGGCCGAGCTGGCGGAGGCGGGGGAGACCCCGACGCTCACCGGCCTGCTGCCGGGCGGCCGCTGGGAACGGCGGCACACCCCCGGCAGCTTCACCTACGCCGCGCACGCCGCCATGCTCGCCGGGTTCATGCCGACCCCGGCGCGTCCCGGCCCGCATCCGCGGCTGTTCGCGTCGCGGTTCCCCGGCAGCGAGACCACCGCGGAGTCCACCTGGGTGTTCGACGCGGCCGACCTGCCGACGGGGCTCGCGCGGGCCGGGTACCACACCGTCTGCGTCGGCGGCGTCGGGTTCTTCAACAAGCGCACGCCGCTGGGCTCGGTCCTGCCGGGCCTGTTCGCCGAGAGCCACTGGGAGCCGGAGTTCGGCGTCACCGACCCCGCGTCCCTGACCCACCAGATCGACCGGGTGGCCGAGACGATGGCGCGGCTGCCTGCCGACCGGCGGCTGTTCCTGCTGCTCAACGTGGCGGCGCTGCACCAGCCGAACTGGTTCTACCTTGACGGCGCCACCCGGGACGACGGCGACACCCGCGACAGCCACGCCGCCGCGCTGCGCCACGTCGACCGTCACCTGGCGCGCCTGTTCGGCCTGATGCGCCGTCCCTGCTTCGTGATCGTCTGTTCCGACCACGGGACCGCCTACGGCGAGGACGGTCACGTCGGCCACCGGATCGGCCACGAGGTCGTCTGGACCGTTCCGTACGGGGAGTTCGTCCTGTCGTGATCACCACAACCGCCGGCCCGTACCAGGGCTACGTCTACGCCTACCCCCACAAGACCGCCTACCGCCACCTGCCCGCCCGGCCGCTGCGCGAGGTGTGGGCGAAGGAGCGGCGCGACGCGCTGTTCCTCTACCTGCACGTGCCGTTCTGCGAGATGCGCTGCGGCTTCTGCAACCTGTTCACCCGCACCGGGGCGCCCGAGGAGCTCACCGGCGCCTACCTGGACGCGCTCGCCCGGCAGGCCACCGCCGTGCGCGACGCCCTCGGCGATGCGACGTTCGAGGTCGCCGCGTTCGGGGGCGGCACCCCCACCTATCTCACCGCCGCCGAACTGGAACGGCTGTGCGACATCGCCGCCCGCTTCGCCGACCTGGACGCCGTGCCGCTGGCCGTCGAGACGTCCCCGGCGACCGCCACCGCCGACCGCCTCGCCGTCCTGGCCGAACGCGGCGCCACGCGGATCTCGATCGGCGTGCAGAGCTTCGTGGAGGCCGAGACGCGCGCCGCCGTACGGCCGCAGAAACGCGCCGAGGTCGAGGCCGCCCTCGGCCGCATCCGCGCCGCCGGCTTCCCGACCCTCAACATCGACCTCATCTACGGCATCGACGGGCAGACCCCGTCCTCGTGGCTGCTGTCCCTGGACGCGGCGCTGGCCTGGCGTCCCGAGGAGATCTACCTGTACCCGCTGTACGTCCGGCCGCTGACGGGGCTGGGCCGGCGCGCCGACGAGGCGGACGACGCCCGCGCCTGGGACGACCAGCGGCTCACCCTCTACCGCATCGGCCGTGACCACCTGCTGGCGAACGGCTACGAGCAGGTGTCGATGCGCATGTTCCGGCTGCGCGGCCTGGCCGAGCACGACACCCGGTACTGCTGCCAGACCGATGGCATGGTCGGCCTGGGATGCGGCGCCCGCTCCTACACCACGGATCTGCACTACTCGTTCGAGTACGCCGTCGACCTCCGGGCCGTGCGCGCCATCATCGACGACTACGTCCGCGAGGACGACTTCGGCACCGCGCGCGTGGGCTTCGAGCTGGACGACGACGAACGGCGCCGGCGCCACCTCATTCAGTCGCTGCTCCAGGCATCCGGTCTCGACCGCGGCGCCTACCGCGCGCGCTTCGGCGGCGACCCCGTCACCGACTTCGCCCCGGAGCTGACGCGCTTCTCCCAAAGGGGGTGGGTGGAGGAGACCCCCGACCTCCTACGGCTCACCCCCGAAGGGCTCGCCTACTCCGACACCATCGGACCCGCGCTGTTCTCCTCCCGGGTGCGCGCCCTCATGGACACCTACGAGAACCGCTGATGCCGCACCCGCACACATCACCGCCGCACCACGCCCCGACGGACCGGTCAGAGGCGCATCAGGACGCGTCGGGGGAGCATCTCACCATCCTCTACCGCGGTCCGCTGGCGAGCTGCGACTACGACTGCCCGTACTGTCCGTTCGCCAAGCGCCGCGACACCCCCGAGCAACTGCGCGCCGACCGTGCCGCACTGGAACGCTTCGTGACGTGGGTGTCGCAGCAGACCCACCCGGTCTCGGTGCTGTTCACCCCCTGGGGGGAGGGGCTGGTGCGGTCCTGGTACCGGCGGGCGCTCGTCGCGCTCAGCCACATGCCGCACGTCGAGCGCGCCGCCATCCAGACCAACCTCAGCCACCGTCTCGGCTGGACGGCCGACGCCGACCTGTCACGCCTGGCGCTGTGGAGCACGTACCACCCCGGCCAGGTGCCCTACGAGCGGTTCCTCGAAAGGTGCGGCGAACTGCTCCAGCGGGGCGTGCGTTTCAGCGTCGGCATCGTCGGCATGCCCGAACACCTGGACGTCGCGCGACGGTTGCGCGCCGCCCTGCCCGCCCACGTCTACCTGTGGGTGAACGCCGCCGAAGGGCGCTCCTACACCGATGACGAGGCCGCCGCCTGGACAGAGCTCGACCCCTTGTTCTCCTACAGCCGCCACCCCCACCGCAGCCGCGGCCTGCCCTGCCGTACGGGCCACAGCGTCATTTCCGTGGACGGCGACGGAACCGTACGGCGCTGCCATTTCGTCCCGGCCGTGTTGGGGAATCTCTACGACGGCACGTTCCGCGCCGCCCTCCGGCCGCGTCCCTGTCCGCTCGACATCTGCGACTGTCACATCGGCTACGTGCACCTCCAGCCGCTCGGCCTGTATGACGTCTTCGCCGGTGGCGTCCTGGAACGCATCCCGCTGTTCCGGGATTTGAGATAAGGACATGTTGTCCCGGCCCGTCCGAATAGCACATTCCACGGGCCGGGCGGAGCCGCGGGTCTACGTTGGTGAGCCGCCACGCCCCCCGCCCCGTGGACGAAAGGACGGCCGGCCGTGACCCACGACGACGCGCCCGCCCGCAAGATCGACATCTCGGTGCCGCACTCGGCCCGCATCTGGAACTACTGGCTCGGCGGCACCGACAACTACGAGGTGGACCGCCGCGCCGGCGACGCGTACGTGAAGGTCTATCCGCAGATCGTCGAGCTGGCCCGCACCGGCAGGCTGTTCCTGGCCCGCGCGATCCACTTCCTGGCCGGGGAGGCGGGCGTCCGCCAGTTCCTCGACATCGGCACCGGCCTGCCCACCGTCGACAACACCCACGAGGTCGCCCAGCGGATCGCCCCCGACTCGCACGTCGTCTACGTCGACAACGACCCGCTCGTCCTGGCGCACGCGCGTGCCCTGCTGACCAGCACCCCCGAGGGCACCACCCACTACATCGACGCCGACCTGCGCGACCCCGACCGGCTTCTCGAGCGGGCGCGGGGCATCCTGGACTTCTCCCGGCCGGTCGCGCTCATGCTGATGGGCGTCATGGGCCACATCGTCGACGACCAGGAGGCGCAGTCGATCGTCGGCCGCCTCAAGGACGCGCTGGTCCCCGGCAGCTATCTGGCCCTGTACGACTCCACCGACACCGAGACTTCCCTGAATGAGGCGCAGAGCGGCTACGACGACACGGGGGCCGTCCCGTACCGGCTGCGGCGGCCCGAGTTCGTCCACCGCTACTTCGAGGGCCTGGAGCCCGTCGAACCCGGAATCGTGCCGTGCTCGCTGTGGCGCCCGGAGGTGCAACCGCTGGAAGTGGTCGACCACCCCACCATGTGCGGAGTGGCCCGTAAACCCTAGGGCCGCACACGCCTCCTCGGGGGGTAGCACGAGCGCCCGTTCGGTCTTTTCATAAGGCCACACAAGCCGGATACGTCATATCCGCACGTCAGGATGTGCATCGGCGCGTCCCATGCCAGGCGGATCAGGGGGACGACATGCCGGCACCGGACGGTGGGAGCGCTTCCACGCGGGTCAGGCCTTACCGTGTTAAGCCGGTGTTGGTTCGTCCGTGGCCGTCCACACGAGGAGCCGCCTTGGTCGCCGCCCCCCGCAGCGCAGCGTTCACCGACAGGCCCACCACGTCCGCTCCCAGCGGTCCGCTCGTCGCGCGGCTGCTGCTCGGCAGGCGCCTGCGCGCCCTGCGCGAGGAGAGCCGCCTGACGCGCGGACAGGCGGCCAGGGCGATCGGCGCGTCCACGACGAAGCTCAGCCGCATGGAGCGCGGCCGCACCCGCTTCAAGGCCCGCGACGTCGTCGCCCTGCTCACCCTCTACGGCGTCCACGACGAGGCCGAACGCGCCACCGCACTGGCCCTCGTCGACCAGTCCCGCGCGCCCGGCTGGTGGGAGGACGAGCGCGAACTCGTGCCCGCCCGGGAGCGCCTCTACCTGTCGGCCGAGCAGTCCGCCCGGCTCGTCCGTTGCTTCGAGCCCACCACCGTGCCGGTGCTGCTGCAGACCCCCGAGTACGCCCGCGCGGACATCGCCCGGCGCCACCCCGCCGCCACCGACGACGAGCTGCGCCGCCACGTCGGGCTGCGCCTGCGCCGCCAGCGGATCCTGCGGACGCGCCCGCGGCCGGTCAATCTGTGGGTGGTGCTGGACGAGGCGGTGCTGTGGCGGCCGGTCGGCGGCACGGCGACGATGCGCGCGCAGATCCAGCACATCATCGACGTCGGCCGGCGGCCGAACGTCACCGTGCAGATCGTGCCGCACACCGCGACGGGCCACCTGGGCGACCACCCGTTCACCCTGGTCCGCTTCCATCAGCAGGGCCTGCCCGACCTGATCTACCTGGACCGTCCCGAAGGGGCGTGCTACCCGTCCCGCCCCGCGCAGATCGAACGGTACTGGCACGCCTTCAACACCCTGGTGACCGAAGCCGCCCTCCCCGAACACGCCCCGCACATCCTCAACCGCGTCCTCGCCTCGTACTGACCCCTCAGCGCAGCAGCGGCCCGGGCCCAACGCCCGGGCTTTCCGTTGTCCGAGTGGGCGGGCGGGGCCCGTTGGTTGCAGGGGAAGTGCCACCAACGGGCGCCCGCTCGCCGTGCCGGTCCCCGCCGGAGTCCGGGCGGCCCGGGCGGACGGATGGCCGTCCCGGGTCAGGTCTCGCGTTCGGGCCTGTAGGCGGCCTCGTCCAGGCCGAAGGTCCAGGCGACGCCCTCGCGGGCCGTCTTGGTCCGGGGCGGCACGCGCAGGTAGTAGGTGCGGAACGACCCGTCCGGCTCGGGGGTGGAGTTCACCACCTCGACCATCACCACCGGCTCGTCGCCGGGCAGGTCGATGCGCCACAGCACGCCGGTCTCGTCGCGGTGCAGGGGCTTGGCGCCGCTGTCGGCCAGGTAGCGGTCGTAGCCGAAGATCTCGAGCATCACCCGGCGCAGCTCGGCGTTCTCTTCCCGCAGGATGCGCCGGTGGTCGAGGTCGGTCAGGGAGGCGATGAAGTCGGACGGCACCGGCATGCCCCGCCAGGCGTGCAGGGAGAAACCGCCCTCGTAGGCCAGCGCCGGACCGTCCCCCCGGTGCAGCCGCCCCGGCTCGTCGCGGTGCAGTTCCGTCGGCCGCTCGGTGACGACCACCAGGCGTTCGTACGGCCACCACCAGCCCGCGTGGCGCGCCACCTCGGCCAACCCGGACAACGGGCCGTCCAGCATCCCCAGGGAGTCGAACGTCGCCAGCCACGGCGCGTCGTGCTGGCCCAGCACCGCGTCCAGGGTGGCCGCGCGCAGCAGCGCCTCGTGATCGTCACCGCCCACGGCGCCGATCGCCTGCCGGACGCGCGTGACCAGAGAGTTGACCTGGTCCCAGAGCGGCCCTCCCGTCTGCGCCCAGACCTGCGGCCACCGCTGCGGCCCGAGGTCGGCGTAGGCGGCGGTACGGGCGGACTCCCACGGCCGGGTCCGTACGGCGTCGCGCACGCCGGCACCCGGGGCGGCGTCACCGAGCGCCGCCCGCACCGGCTCGACCAGGTCGCCGAGCCCGGCGGCGTCCAGGGGGTGCCCGGCGAGCAGGGCCGCGGCGACGGTGCCGTGGGCGGGCGACGGGAGCCAGACGAACCGTTCGGGTGCGGGGAGACCCGCGCGGGTGTAGGCATCGGCGATGCCCGCCTCCGCCCGGGCACGATCCGCCGGCCCCGTGGCGAACGCGACGGACGCCCAGTCGGTGGTCTTCGCGACGGCGGTCGTCATCAGTCGGCCACCACCCGCACCGAGCCGGGCACGTACTCGCGCTGGCGGATCACCCGGTACCAGCCCTTGGGCAGCGAGATCGCCGCGTGCTCCTCGTGCTCCAGGCGCCCCCCGGACGGAAGGTGCAGATGGTCGGGGGCCAGCGGGTCGGGCGAGCGCAGCAGCGCCCCCGGCGCCTTCACGGCGTGCGCGTGCCCGGTCGCCTCGCCCAGCGCGAGCACCATGCGTCCCCGGGCGTCGCGCGGCGCGGGCGGCAGGTCGCGCACCTCCTGCGGAACCGCGTCCTCCGCCACCGGCACGATCAGGATGTCTCCCTGTCGGTACATGTCGCGAACGTAACCGCCGCCACTGACATTTTCCGTCGACGGCATCGAGTGATCGCGATCTCAGTCCGGGGCCGCGGGCCAGGCGTCGCCCGTCCCGCCACGTCAGGGGGCAAGTCCGGGGCTGTGTGCCCTGGTGGGCCCCGATATCGCCGAGAGGACCTCAGTAGCCGCGGGTGCGGCGGGCTGCGGGACGGGCCCACCGGCCGGAGGCGCCCAGGCCGACGCGCTGGAAGGCGCGTACCAACTCCCGGCCGAGGTTCACCCCGGCGCCGAGCGCCAGTGCCGTGGACAGCGCCCCGATCAGGCTCAGCACGCCCGCCTGCGGGGAGCCCGTGTTGAGTTCGACCATGCCCCGGTACAGCAGCGTCCCGGGGAGCAGGGGGCCGATCATCGGGACGATGTAGGGCAGCGCGGGGGCCTGGTGCCGGCGCGCCAGCAGGCTTCCCAGCAGGCCGACGATGACCGCGGCGATGGCCGACGCCAGGACGGACGTGACGTTCAGATTCAGCAACAGGACGTACAGGACCCAGATGAGCCCGCCGCCCAGTGCCGCCGCGGGCAGCACCTGGCGCGGCGCGGCCAGCGACAGCGCGAACGTGAGCGACACCGCCCCGGCCGCCATCACCGACACCGGCTGCAGCAGCGCGGGGAAGTTCGGCAGGTGCGCCACGTCGATCGGCACGTTCAGCTTGATCGCCGCGTAGACGACGACGCCGAGCCCGGACACGAGCGCCGCGATGATGAAGAAGACCTCCAGCAGACGGGCGCCCGCGCTGAGCAGGTCTCCGGTGATGCCGTCCTGGATGCTGGCCACCAGGGGACGCCCCGGCAGCAGCGCCAGGATCGCCCCGGTGACGATGGTGGACGCACGGGCCGGGTTGCCCGCCCACGCCACCACCATGGCCGCGGCCGTCGCGCCTATGGCTGCGGCCACGGCGAGTTGGAAGAACTCGGCGACACCGCGGCGGGCCAGGGCGGCGGCGGCACGTTCCCCCAGCAGCGTGGCGACGAACGCGGTTCCGGCCACCAGGGGCCCGCCGCCCACCAGCACGCTGGCCGAAGCGGCGATCAGCCCCAGCGAGACCACGATCAGCCACGGGGGATAGGGGCCGCGGCCCCGCTTGATCTCCCGCAGCCGCCGGTGCGCCTCCTCCAGCTCCAGCATGCCGATCGAGGCGTCCTGGACCAGGGAGTGCAACGCGGTCAGACGCCAGAACGCGGGAGTGCGCCGCCGGATGGCGCGCGCGCCGGTGACCGGCGGCGCGCCGGCCCCGGGATGCGCCGACACCAGCAGGCTCGTGAAGGTCACCTGGACCTCCACGCGCGGCAGCTCGTAGGCCACGGCCAGGCTCAGCATGGCCTCGTTGACCCGTTCCGTGGACTCGCCGCTGGCCACCAGCAGTTCGCCCACGCGCAGCACCAGGTCGATGGCGCGGGCGTCGACGACCTCGGCCGGCTCGTCCTCGGGCGGCTCGGAGGGCGTCCCGTCCATCAGGGCGTACCACGTGCGTCGTAGACGCTCCCTGACATCTCCCATGCCCGCCCAAGACCTCCCAAAGCCGCCGTCGACGATCTGTCTCGGCAGGTTACCCAGGGTGGGCGCGTGCCCATGCCTCCGCCCTCACGCCCCGGGTTTTCCACAGAACGCGATTCTGGTGCTCGGTGTCACGGGGCGTTGATACCAAGGAGTCATGACCACAGCAGAGACGGCGGAGACGCTCCGCGACGAGGCCGAGCGGTGCCTGCGCGCCCTCGCCGGCGACGACGCGCGGCTGCGCGACGACCAGTGGACCGCCATCCACGCCCTGGTGGCCGAGCGGCGGCGGGCCCTCGTGGTGCAACGCACCGGCTGGGGCAAGTCCGCGGTCTACTTCGTGGCGACCCGGCTGCTGCGCGACCGCGGCGCCGGCCCCACGGTGATCGTGTCGCCCCTGCTGGCGCTGATGCGCAACCAGATCGACGCGGCCACCGGGGCGGGCATCCACGCCCGCACCATCAACTCGGCCAACACCGCCGACTGGGACCAGATCTTCGCCGAGGTCGCCGCGGGCACGGTGGACGTGCTGCTGGTCAGCCCCGAACGGCTCGGCAACCCCGACTTCCGCGACCTGGTCATGCCCCGCCTGGCGGCCGAGGCCGGCCTGGTGGTCGTGGACGAGGCGCACTGCGTCTCCGACTGGGGGCACGACTTCCGTCCCGACTACCGCCGCCTGCGCACCCTCCTCGCCGACCTGCCCGCCGGGATCCCCGTCCTGGCCACCACCGCCACCGCCAACGCCCGCGTCACCCAGGACGTCGCGGAGCAACTCGTCGACCCGGCCGACGGAGAGGCGCTGGTGCTGCGCGGGCCGCTGGCACGCGAGTCCCTGCGGCTGGCCGTCGTCCGGCTGCCGAGCACCGACCGGCGGGTCGCCTGGCTGGCCGAGCACCTCGACCGGCTGCCCGGCTCGGGCATCGTCTACACGCTGACCGTGGCCGCCGCGCAGGAGGTCGCCGGCTTCCTGCGTGACCGAGGGTACGAGGTCGCCGCCTACTCCGGGCAGACCGATCCCGAAGACCGCCTGCGCGCCGAACGCGACCTGCTCGACAACAAGCTCAAGGCCCTCGTGGCCACCAGCGCGCTCGGCATGGGGTTCGACAAACCCGATCTCGGCTTCATCGTGCATCTGGGCGCCCCGCAGTCCCCGGTGGCCTACTACCAGCAGGTCGGGCGGGCCGGCCGGCGCGTCGACCGCGCCGAGGTGATCCTGCTGCCCGGCGCCGAGGACCGCGACATCTGGGCCTACTTCGCCGGCCTGGCGTTCCCGCCCGAACCGCTGGTGCGCGCCACCCTCGACACGCTCGCCGCGGCCGGACGCCCGCTGTCCACCGGCGCCCTGGAGCCCCGCGTCGACCTGGGCCGCAGCCGCCTGGAGATGATGCTCAAGGTCCTGGACGTGGACGGGGCCGTGCAACGGGTCAAGGGCGGCTGGGTGGCGACGGGCCGTCCCTGGTCCTACGACCGCGCGCGCTACGAACGCGTCGCCGCCGAACGCGCCCGCGAGCAGCGGGCCATGCTGGAGTACATCGCCACCGAGGGCTGCCGCGAGGAGTTCCTGCGCCGCCAGCTGGACGACCCCGCCGCCGCGCCCTGCGGCCGCTGCGACAACTGCACCGGCCGCCACTGGCCCGCCGACGTCACCGACGAGGGCGCCGCCCACGCCCGCGACCGGCTGCGCCGCCCCGGCGTCGCCGTGCCGCCCCGCCGGATGTGGCCCACCGGCGTCAAGGACGACCTCGGCGTCTCCGGCCGCATCGCCGCCGACGTCGTCGCCGAGGAGGGCCGCGCGCTGGGACGGCTCACCGACATCGGCTGGGGCAACCGCCTGCGCGAGCTCCTGGCCGACGGCGCACCCGACACCGACGTCCCCACCGAGATGTTCGACGCCCTGGTCAAGGTGCTGGCCGCCTGGGACTGGCCCCGACGCCCCGCCGCCGTCGTCTCGATCGGATCCCGCACCCGCCCTCGCCTGGTCCGCGGCCTCGCCGAACGCATCGCCCAGATCGGCCGCCTGCCCTACCTCGGCGAGATCGTCCCCGTGGGCGACCCGGTGCCCCGCCGCCACAACAGCGCGCAGCGGCTGCGCTCGGTCTGGCAAGCCCTCGCCCTACCCGACGACACGGCCACGGCCGTCCAGGGAACCGACGGCCCCATCCTCCTCGTCGACGACCGGATCGAAACCGGCTGGACCATCACCGTGGCCACCCGCCTCCTCCGCACCGCCGGAGCCCCCAGCGTCCTCCCCCTCACCCTGGCCGTCACAGCATGACCCCCCCAGAGCCCCACACACTCGCCGCCTGAATACGTCGGTCAGCCGCAGCCATCGCCTTCCCCATTCGTGAGCAGTTGCGGCCGGTCAAAGAGAGCGGGGCGAACAGCGTGCAGAACAGCGTGGCGGAGGCGATGCCGTGGGCGCGGGTCGAGAGGGTCTCGTACCCGTCCTGGAGCACCATGTCCGTCAGTGCGGCGTTCTGCGGCACGATGCCGAGTTCGCTCTCCAGCATCGGGTCGAGAACGGGCCAGGACATTTCCGGTCCGCCGATCGGCAGCATGGCCGGACCGGTGAGGCCGCTGGCGGGACGGCTTCGGGGCGCCGAACGAGAGGGTTTTCATGATCACCAAAGCGCGTCCGGTGGATTCTGAGAACATCTCACGATTAGTTCGGCGGGAAATAATGACATTTCTCGTTGAACTGCACCGGCGACCATTTCGAGCGAACCGGGGTGGAAAGCTAGTAACGTCCGTGTCCGTGTCTGCCTCGACCCCTGCGCACGTGACCGCCCAGCGGGCTCTGGACGAGTTGCTGGACTGCCCGCCCGCCCTGCTGGACACCACGTTCGATCAGCTCCGGACGCTCCTGGTGGTGTACGAGACCGGCTCGGCCCTGCGCGCGGCACGGGCCCTGGGCCGCGAGCAGTCCAGCGTGCAGAAACAGCTCAACACGCTCAACCGCAACTGCCAGGCGCTGTGCGGCGAGGTGCTGACCGTCCGGCAGGGGCGCGGCAAGGACTTCCTGTTCACCGAGACGGGGGAGGCCGCGGTCCGGCTGGCCCGCAGCACCCTGTCGCAGTGGCAGGACTCCATCCACCGCAGCCGGCGGCGCCTGGGCCGGATGCTGACCGTCGGTACCACCGAGTTCACCCTGCCGATCATCTCCGGGGCCTGGGAGCGGGTCGCCGAGCAGTTCCGCCGCCAGGAGGTGGAGTTCAAGGTCGTCCACGTGCGCACCCGGGACCTGTGGAGCCGCCTGGAGGCGCGGCAGGTCGACCTGATGTGCGGCAGCATCGTCAGCACGTCCGGGGACGACCGCCGCCTCGCCGACTACGAGGTGGTGGAGTTCGCCCGCGGCCGTCCCATGCTGCTGACCAACCTCACCGAGGAGGAACTGCCCGGCGACGCGGTCGGCACCGCCGCACTGGCCGACCTGCCGCTCGTGGTGCCCCCGGCCGGGCTGGTCGCCGACTACCTGAGCAGCTGGTACGGGCCCGGCTTCCGCGACCGGCTCGACGTGGTGGCCGACATCGACGACGTCCACTACGGGCTGTCGCTGCTGCGCTCCGGCTTCGTCCGCGGCTGCATGATCGTCACCCCGTCCATCGGCCGGCGGATGGCCTCCGAGGGCGACGCCGACGGCGTCCCGCTGCGCTCCCTCGACCTGCGCGACGACCAGGAACCCCGGGTGGAGATCATGACGGGTGCGTTCGTCCGCCGGGCCGACCTCATGAGGTACGCGCGCGAGCACCCTCTCAACCGCATCTGGGCAGCCGTCCAGGAAGGCGCCCGCACCTACAGGGCACCCTGATCGCCGCTCCGCCGTCCCCGGCCGCGGCGCCTCAGGCAGGCCGCGGTCGCCCCGACGGTCGCGCGGTCGCAGCCGTACCGCGCCCCTGCCGGACGGTCAGCACCTCGCCGCACAGCGCCTGGCAGTTGCGGTTGAGCGTGTTCGCGCCCACCTGCGTCGACGTTCAGCGGACCGCCATGTCGGTGGCGGCGAACGCGTTCCACTCCCCGACGGACGGCAGCCAGCGAAAGTAGTGGTCGTCCGCGTGAGGGTTGGCCGTGCGGCGGCCGTCTATGTGGCGGTTGTCCGGGTGGCCTGTGGCGGCGGCCAGGTAGGTGCGCGGGGGCGCCGGCCTGGCGGAGTGGCCGGTCGCGTTCTGGGACGGGTGAGGGGAGCCGGGGCGCGGGTTACTTGATCTGGTTGTCCACCACGTCGAGCGTGGGGCGGGCGCCCAGGTGCTGCATGGCCTGCGAGGCCAGGCGGCAGCCGGCGGACAGGGCCTCGGCGGGAGGCTTGCCGTCCAGCCAGGCGGGGAGGAACCCGGCGACGAACGCGTCGCCCGCCCCGGTGCCGTCGACGATCTTGTCGATGGGTTCGGCGGCGACGGTGACCGGCTCGGGGCGGCCGTTGGTGTACCAGAGGGCGCCCTCGGCGCCCAGCTTGATCACGACCTGGGGGTACCAGGCGGTGAGCACTTTGGCCGCCGCGTCGGCCTTGTCGCGGCCGGTCAGCACCTCGGCCTCGCGTTCGTCCACCACGAGCAGCCGGGCTCCCTGCGTCCACTCCAGGAACGGCTCGGCGCCCATGCGCTTGAGCGGGGAGGACGAGGCGCCGTCCACCGAGATCGACATCTGCGCCTGGCGGGCCAGTTCGAGGGCGTGCGTGGCGGCCTTGCGGGAGCCCTCGTTGATCAGCGAGTAGCCGGACAGGTGCAGGTGCGTGCCCTGGGTGAACAGGTCCCGGCACCGTTCGACGTCCTCGGGCAGCAGCGCCGCGTTGGCGCCCGGGTCCGACAGCATGGTGCGGTCGCCTTTGTGGGTGACGAGCACCACGCAGGTGCCGGTGGGACGCTCGGAGTCCATGACCAGGCGGGCGTCCACGCCGTACCCCATCAGCTCCATGTCCCGGTTCCGGCCCGCGATGTCGGAGCCGCGACGGCCCACGAACGCCACCTCGACGCCCTCAAGGGCCAGCCAGGAGGCGACGTTGGCGCCCGAGCCGCCTCCGTGCGTCGTCACGGCGGCGGGCGTGTCGCTGCCCTTGGCCAAGGGGTAGGCGGCACGTGCCACGGTGTCTGTCATCAGATCGCCGACCACGACCACGCGCGTCATGGAGTCATCACCTCGATCAACACGGCCCGCGCGAGCGGCATACTGGGCGTGTGCTCGACCGTAACAGTTCTTGACCCCCGATTAGGTCTCGAACGCGCAGCGAAACCGGGAACACGGCGTTTTCCCCGGCCGCCGCCACGCCGTGAACCGTGCCTTACCCTCTGGTACGTGACCGAACGGCATGCCGGGGGCTATCCGGACCACTGGGAGGCGGACGTCGTCCTGACCGACGGCGGCACCGCGCACCTGCGTCCGATACGGCCCGAGGACGGCCCGCTGCTGCGCGCGTTCTACGCCCGGCTGTCGCCCGAGTCGATCTACTACCGGTTCTTCTCGCCCCGGCCGACGCTGTCGGACCGCGAGGTCGAGCACTTCACCACCGTCGACTACGACCGCCGGGTCGCGCTGATCGCCACGATCGGCACCGAGATGGTGGCGGTGGTCCGCTATGACCGGCTGGCCGACGGTGCCAAGCCGGGCACGACCGCGGAGGTGGCGTTCCTGGTCGAGGACGCCCACCAGGGGCGGGGCCTCGGCGCGGTGCTGCTGGAGCACATCGCGGCGGCGGCGCGCGAACGGGGGGTGCGCCGGTTCGTGGCCAGCGTGCTGCCCGAGAACCGGCGGATGACCAGGGTGTTCCGCGAGGCCGGCTACCGGGCCGAGCAGCGGTTCGAGGAGGGCGTGATCGAGCTGGTGCTCGATCTGGAGCCCACCGAGACGTCCGTGGAGGTCATGGTGGCGCGCGAGCACCGGGCCGAGTCGCGGTCGATCCAGCGGCTGCTGTTCCCCCGGTCGGTGGCGGTGATCGGCGCGAGCCGCACCGAGCACAGCGTCGGTCACACGGTGCTGCGGAACCTGCTGTACGGGGACTTCAGCGGCCCCGTCTACCCCGTCCACCCGACCGCGACGGCGGTGGCGGGGGTGCGGGCGTACGCGTCGGTGCTCGACATCCCCGACGAGGTGGACCTGGCGGTGGTGGCCGTGCGCGCCGACGCCGTCCACGAGGTCGTCCAGCAGTGCGCGGGCAAGGGCGTGCACGGGCTGGTGGTGGTGTCGTCCGGGTTCGGCGAGACGGGCCCGGAGGGCCGTGAACGCCAGGAGGAACTGGTGCGTCTGGCCCGCGCGTACGGGATGCGTGTGGTCGGTCCCAACTGCCTGGGCATCGCCAACACCGACCCGGAGGTACGGCTGAACGCGACCCTGGCCCCCACCATGCCGGGGCGCGGCCCCGTGGGGTTCTTCTCACAGTCGGGTGCGCTCGGCATCGCGATCCTGCAGCGGACGGCGGAACGGGGCCTCGGCCTGTCCACGTTCGTGTCGGCGGGCAACCGGGCCGACGTGTCCGGCAACGACCTGATGCAGTACTGGGAGGAGGACCCGGCCACCAAGGCCGTCCTGCTGTACCTGGAGTCGCTGGGCAACCCCCGCAAGTTCGCCCGGCTGGCACGCCGGCTCGGCCGCCGCAAGCCGATCGTGGCGGTCAAGAGCGGACGCAGCACCCAGGGCGTGCCGCTGGGCCACGCGGCGCAGGCGCTCAGCCTGCCCGACCACGCGGTCAGCGCGCTGTTCGCCCAGGCCGGGGTGATCAGGGTCGAGGACCTGTCGGAGCTGTTCGACGTGGCGCAGCTGCTGGCCTACCAGCCGCTGCCCGGCGGGAACCGCATCGCGATCATCGACAACTCCGACTCGCTGCGGCTGCTGGCCCAGGACGCGGCCATGGCCCACGGCCTGGAGGTGCGTCCCCCCGTCGACCTGGGGCCGCGGGCGGGCGCCGCCGAGTACGAGGCGGCGCTGGCCGACGCGCTCGGCGACGACGAGGTCGACGCGGTGGTGGCGTTGTTCACACCGCCCACCATCGGCGGCTACGACGTGCGCGTGCCCGAGCGCATCCTCAAGCTGGCGGCGGGCAGCTCCAAGCCGATCGTCGCCACGTACCTGGGCATGAAGGGCATGCCCGAGGACCTGCGCGTCATCGGCCCCGACGGGACGGCGGCCGCGGGGTCCATCCCGTCCTACCCGGCCCCGGAGGACGCGGTGCGCGCCCTCGCCTACGTGATCCGGTACGCGCAGTGGCGGCGGCGGCCGCACGGACGCGTCCCCGACCTGTCCCACGTCGACCGCAAGGGCGCACGCGAACTGGTGGAAGGGTGGCTGGATTCCGGGGACGCCCCTGTGGAGGCCTCCGCCGAACGGGCCGCCGCGCTGCTGCGCTGCTACGGCGTCACAGTGGGGGAGCAGATCGCGATGGGGGACCACGGCGGCGTACGAACGCGCATCTCCACCAGGGAGGACCCCTCGTTCGGCGCGATCGTGTCGTTCGGCCTGGCCGACGAGACCGCCGCGCTACTGGACGACCGGGCCTACCGCCTGGCGCCCCTGACGGATGTGGACGCGGCCGAGATGGTGCGGGCGATCCGTACCGCCCCGCTGCTGCTGGGCCACCGTGGCGCCGACCCGGTGGACGTGGGCGCGCTGGAGGAACTGCTCCTGCGCGTGGCACGCCTGGCCGACGACCTCCCAGAGGTGGCGCGGCTGGAACTCGACCCCGTCCTTGTGGACACCTCCGGGGTTTCGGTACGACGCGCGTCGCTGCGCCTGCAGCGCCCCCTGGGCCCCCGCCCCGAACTGGGTCCACGCCGCCTCCGCTAGGCGGCCCCCGGGGACCCGGTGTGGCGGTGGGCTTTCCGTGTGATGGGGCCTACTCCGGGTATGGCGGCGGGCCGGGCTCGGGCGGGACCGGTTCCGGTTCCGGTATGGGCGGGATCGGTTCCGGTTCGGGTTCCGGGACAGGGTGCGGCGGACGGGGCGGCTCCGGGGGTTTCGGTGGCGGCTCCGGGGGCGGCACGGGCGGTTGGGGCGGCGGCACCGGCGGTGGGCCCGGCACCGGGTCGGTCATGCTCATGTTCCACCCCTACCCGGACCGCACGCGATGATCCCGGCGACGGCATCGGTCCTGGTGGGCGCCGTCCCGCCGGGAGTTCGGCGGAGGCGCAGCGGGCGGCGGGGGCCGGGAGCGCGACGGCCGGGTGCGACGGCGTGCGGCAGGAGGGGACCATGGGAAGCGGGGTTCACCCGCGCGGCGTGCGAGGTGCGTCCCGACAGGGCAGGATGGGGGCATGAGGGACACCCGAGCGACGGCGCATGGGCTGCGCACGGCCATCGAGCGCAGCGGCTACTATCCCGCCCTTGTGGCGGACGCGGTCGAGTCGGCCATCGGCGCTGAGCAGGTGGACGCATTCGTGGTGCACCACGAGGCGACCTTCGATCCCGCCATGGAGATGCGGCGGCACGTGACCGTGCTGGTGCTGTCGCCGACCCGCCTGCTGGTCTGCCACACCGACGAGCACCCGCCCGGCGAGGGGAATCCACGGCCGCACGCCTCCACCACGACCGAGGCGGTCCGGCTCGACCGGGTCCAGTCGGTCGCGGTCACGCGCGTGGTGCCCGAGCCGGCCTCCTACGTCCCCGGCGTGCCGCCGTCGGAGGTCGTGCTGACGATCGGCTGGGGCGCGATCTCGCACATCGACCTCGAACCGGCGACCTGCGGCGACGAGAACTGCGAGGCGGACCACGGCTACACCGGCAGCGTCACCGCCGACGACCTGTCGCTGCGGGTCAGCGAGGCCGCCGACGGCACCGACGCGGTGACGCAGGTGCTGGCCTTCGCCGAGGCGCTGTCGGAGGCCACCGCCCGATGACCGGGGCCCGGGTGCGCGGGAGCGCGTGGTGACGGCGGGGTTGCCGCCGGCGCCGCGCTACGGCGCGGGGGCGCTGGCCGACCTGCCCACGTCCGTGCTGGCCGCGCTGGGCGTCCCCGGCGCCGCCAACGTGCTGGATCTTCCGGAGCGGCCGCGTGCCTGCGTCCTGCTGATCGACGGCCTCGGCTGGGAGCTGCTGCGCGAGTACGGGGCGGACGCGCCGTATCTCGCCTCGCTGGCCGCCGAGGGACGCGTCCTGACCGCCGGGTTCCCGGCCACCACCGCCACCAGCCTGGCGTCCCTGGGCACCGGGCTGCCGCCGGGCGAGCACGGGCTGGTCGGCATCCAGTTCGCCGTGCCGGGCGTGAACGGGCTGCTGTACTGCCTCAAGTGGCGGGCCGAGGACGCCGACCCGGCCGTCGTGCAGCCCCACCCGACCGCCTACGAGCGGGCCGCGGCGGCGGGCGTGTCCGTGAGCTACGTCGCGTCCGGCGCCTATCGCGGCAGCGGGCTGAGCCTGGCCACGGCCCGGGGCGCCGGCTACGTGGCCGCCGACTCGCTCGGCCAGCTCGTCGCCGAGGCCGAGAGGGCCCTCGCCGAGGCCGACCGGGCGTACGTGACCGTCTACCACTCCGACCTGGACTCCACCGGCCACCGCTTCGGCGCGGGCTCCCCGCACTGGCGCCACCAGCTGCGCTTCGTCGACCTGCTCGCCGAACGCCTGGCCGCCGTGCTGCCGCCCGGCACGTCCATGTACGTCACCGCCGACCACGGCATGGTCAACCCGTCCGAGCGCGTCGACGCCGACGAGGTGCCCGCCCTGCGCGAGGGGGTGGCCGAGCTGGGCGGCGAGCCGCGGGCGCGGCACGTGTACGCGCGGCCGGGCGCCGCCGGCGACGTGCTGGCGGCCTGGCGGGAGACGCTGGGCGACAAGGCGTGGGTGGTGACCCGTGAGGAGGCCGTGGCGGCGGGCTGGTTCGGGCCGGTGGCCCCGCGGATGCTGCCGCGCGTCGGCGACGTCGTCGCGGTCCCCGACGGCGAGCTGGCGATCATCGCGGGCGAGGCCGAGCCGCTGATGTCCAGGCTGGTCGGCATGCACGGTTCGCTGCTGCCCGCCGAGCAGCTCGTGCCGCTGCTGGCCGTTCACCGAGGATGAGGAACGTGGACACTCCACTGTCAAATCCGGGCAACCACGGTCAAACTGGCGATGTGCAGCCTCTCATCGACGTCGCCGACCTGGCCCGGCTCCTGCGTCACGACCCCCCGACCCTGCTGGACGTGCGCTGGCGGCTGGGCGGCCCGCCCGGCCGCGCCGCCTACGACGGCGGCCACCTGCCCGGCGCGGTCTTCGTCGACCTGGACCGCGACCTGGCCGCGCCGCCGGGACCGAAGGGCCGTCACCCGCTGCCGTCGCCGGACGCCTTCGAGGACGCGATGCGGCGCGCCGGGGTTTCCGCGGGCCGCACCGTGGTGGTCTACGACGACGCCGACTCCACCGCCGCGGGACGGGCGTGGTGGACGCTGCGCTACTTCGGCCACACCCGCGTGCGCGTCCTCGACGGCGGCTACCACGCCTGGGTGAACGCGGGCGAGCCGGTGACCACCGAGGTGCCCGACGTCGAACCCGGTGACTTCACCGCCCGGCCCGGCGGGATGCCCATGCTGGACGCCGCCGGCGCCGCCGCGCTGGCCAAGGCCGGGGTGCTGCTGGACGCCCGTTCCGCCGAGCGCTACCGGGGCGAGAACGAGCCGGTCGACCCCGTCGCCGGGCACATCCCCGGCGCGGTCAGCGCTCCCACCGTGGGCAACGTGGGGGTGGACGGGCGCTTCCTGCCGCCCGGCGTGCTGCGCGACCGCTTCGGCGAACTCGGCGCGACCGACGCCGTGGACGTCGGCGTCTACTGCGGCTCGGGAGTGACCGCCGCCCACGAGGTTCTGGCACTGAACCTGGCGGGCGTCCCGGCCGCCCTGTACGTCGGCTCCTGGTCCAACTGGATCACCGATCCCGGCAACCCGGTGGCGACCGGGGACAGCTGAGCCTCCGGAGCGCTCAGCCGGCGCCGAAGCATTGGAACCCGGCGGTGCCGGGTGTGCGGGGGACCGCCGCGAGGGCGGAGGCGGGAGGCAGCCCCCGGTGCAGCCGCACATGGAAGTCGATCATGGCGTCGCGGGCGGCGCGGTCCCCCACGGGGGCGACACTGGCGATCACGGTGGCCGTCCCCGCGCCCAGCAGCACCCCGGCCAGGCCAGTCACCGCGTCCCCGGCGTCCGAACGGCCCGTGTCGCAGCCCGACAGGACGATCGTGGCCGGGGGACGGTCCAGGTCCTGCAGGTCGTAGCCCATCAGGGGACCGTCGGACAGCTCCAGGTGCGACAGCAGGGCGTTGCCCCGCCGGAAGTACCCGTGTGCGGCCAGGTGCGTCAGGTCGGCCCCGTCCAGCGCCTGGCGGACGTCGTCCACGCGTGCCGCCGAACCCGTCATGACGGTCGCGTCGGGGTAGAGCCTGGCCAGCGCCAGTACCTCCGCCGCGGCGTGCTCCAGCCTGGGGCCCGCGACCAGGACGACGCGACGCGCGCGGGCCCGGGACGACTCGCGGGCGCGCAGCCAGGCGGCGGCGGACGGCACCACCGTGAACGGTCGCTCGGCCAGCATCGGCAGCACCGCCCAGGGGAGCCCGTGCAGCATCGCCGTGGGCGCGATGACCAACTCGCGTTGCCCCAGGGCGTGTTCGAGCGGTTCCAGCACGACGGACTGGATGCGTTGCGCCGCCTGCGCCAGCCCCGATTCGGCCGCCTCGTCCGGGCCGTCGGCCATCACCAGGCGCCGCAAGGCGAACCGCACCAGGTGGACGTCTCGCTCAACGGTCCCGTAGGGGCCGAGCCGCCGACGACGGCAACGTCCCTCGGTGAACGTCACGGCGTGGAGTTCGTCGTCGATCCGCACCAGCTCCAGGAGCGCACGGTCGCCGAGGGCGTCCGGGAGCCGCATCAACGCCAGCGGCACCTCCGCCGGGTCCCAGCACGGCGTTCGAGCCGCCGGAGGCTTGGCGCGGGTCATGCTCTGGAGGGCCCGCTCCAGCCGGGAGAGCCGTTCGGCCGAGGCGGCGAGTTCGTCCGGTGGGAGGGCACCGTCCGCCGTGGCGGCGGCGTGGGCGGCGCTCGCGGCGCGCAACTCCACCAACGCGGCGGCACGGGACGGGTCGCGTGGCGGACGCACCGCGACGGGACGCCGGGCCACCGCGCGGCGCCGCTCCTCGGCCAGCAGCAGTTCGCGCGCCGAACGCGCCAGGCGCAGCCCGAACGCGGCCAGCTCGTCGCCGAGCCCGGTGACGTGCGCGCGCAGGTCCAGAGCGCTCATGGTCTCGGCGTGCTCGGCCACCACCCGCAGCCCCGCCCACACGGCCGCGGCCGTACCGCGGCGGTCCCCGCGCGCCCAGCGGTCCAGCGCGGTCGCGTGCCAGGCCGCCACGCGCAGCGCCGCCGGGCCCCGCCCACGGGCGCACTCGATCCCGGCAGGCAGGGCGCGGGGCGGACGCCCCAGCTCCATGGACAGCCGCGCCGAGATGATCCACGCCTCGGCGGCGGCCTCGGCCCAGCCTCCCCGCGCGAGACGTTCGGCGGTGGCGGCCGCGGAGCGCAGGAACACCGCGGAACGGTCGCCGCCGGCCCAGCGCGCCCGCACCAGCAGGTGCTCGGCGGGCAGCGTCCACCCGGGACGTTCCTGGGCGGCGAACGCGGCGCGGGCCCGTTCGGCGGTGGCGACGGCCCGTTCCGGCTCCCCGTCGGCCAGCTCCGCGTGCGCGAGCAGCAGCAGCCCGTCCGCGGCGTCGCAGGCGTAGCCGCGCCGCGCCACGTCGGCGAGGGTCTTCTCCAGCAGCGGGCGGGCCTCGCCGGGCAGGCCGGCGGCGATCAGCGTCTCGGCCCGGTCGAGCCGCGCCTGCGCCAGGCGTTCCCCCGTCAGGTCGGTCTCGGCGACCCCGTACAGGTGCAGGGCCAGCGGCACGTCGCCCCGGCGGGACACGACGAACGCCAGGTTGACCCGTGCCATCGCCGCCTGGTGCCGCAGCCCCGCCCGCGCCGCGACGTCCACGGCTTCGGCGAGGACGGTCTCCGCGGCGTCCAGTTCGCCCCTGAGGGCACGGGCCAGCCCCAGGTTGGTCAGCAGTCCGGCCAGCGCGGCAGGGTCTCTCCCCGAGCGCAGCAGGGGGATGGCGTCGAGCGCCTCGTCGAGACGCCCCGCCCTGGCCAGCGCGCAGGCCCGGTTGGCGGTGAGGCGTTCGGCGTCGGTGCCCTCCAGGAACGGCGCGGCGCGTTCGGCGGCGTCCAGGGCGCCCGCCAGGTCCCCGCGGGCGGCCAGAAGACCCACCAGCGTCATCCGCACCTGCGCCTCCTGGTAGGGCAGGCCCACCGCCGTGTGCAACGCGGTGGTCAGGAGCTCGATGCCCTCGCCCAGCCGCCCCAGCTCCTTGGCGGCGACCGCGGCGGCCCGTAACGCCGTGACACGGGCCGCCGCGTCGTCGTGCGTCTGCAGGGCCGCCAGCGCCGTCACGTAGGCGCGCGCGGGCTCCGACGCCGCCAGCCGCAGCAGGTCGTTCACAGGCGCACCCAGCTCGTGACGATGCAGACACCGTCGGGCAGGCGGAACAGCAGGCTGACCGGGCCCCCGGGCACGCCGTCGACCACGAACTGCCCCGCCATGTCGGTACTGGAGCGCAGCTCCCCGTCCGCATGCCGTAGGAACACGGTGGCGGTGGCCGGGGGCAGGAGACGGCCGACGACACGGTGCCCCTCGTGCTCCTCCATCACCTCGATCTCCACGCCCACGTCGTGACCGGTGAAGCTGAGCAGCCGGGGGCCGCCGCCACGGCGCAGCCCGGACCGTCCGGCCGCCGCGTCACCGACGATTTCCACCAGGACCGCGTCGGGGTCGCGCCACCGGAACGCGGCCTGCGCCGCCGCCAGCACGTGCGGAGGGGGCGGGTCGATGGCGTCGAAGGCGGCCCGTATCTCCGCCAGGATTTCCTGCTCGTTCATTACGTCAGAAGTCGTCTCCGAGGCGTTGGCGTAGGGCGGACAGGCACCGCGTACGGGTGGGGCCGATGCTGCCGACGGGGATCCCCAGGGCCGCCGCCACGTCCGCGTAACTGGGGGACGTGGCGAACAACCGCAGGAGCTGCCGACACCGCTCGGGAAGTTCCTCCAGCGCCCCCGCGACGAGGCGGAGACGCTCCCGGGCGGTCCAGACACGCTCCGGTGTGCGTTCCGCCGCCGCCGCCGGCCGGACGGCCCCGTTGTGCGGCCACTGCGCCGACCGGAAACGGGCGCGTTCGGCCTCACGCGCCGTGGTGACGGCGAGCCACGCCCCGATCCGCCGCGGATCGCGCAACGCGTCGAGCCGTTCGACCAGGCGCAGCCACACGGTCTGCACCACGTCCGCCGCGTCGTTCTGGGACAGCCCCCGGGAGCGGGCGATGGCCCACAGCATGTCGGTGTAGCGCCGGGTCAGCGCCGCCCAGGCGTCACCGTCACCGTCACGGGCCCGCCCCACGAGTTCCTCGGGGGACGCCGCCTCCGCCTGGGGCGGCCCAGACGTCCGCCTAGGCGCCCGCGGGCTCACGCTGGACCTCGTCCCGTGCCGGCGGCCTCACGACGACGCCGAGGTCCGGCAGCGTGTGCGCGCCGGCCGGATCCAGCACCCGCCGCGCCGCCTCGGCCGCCGTCACGTCCTCCTGGGCGGCCAGGCCGGCGATCAGCCCCGCGACCACCGGCGCGGCGAACGAGGTGCCGCTCCAGCGCGCGTAGCCGTCGAACTCCCCGAACCGCACGAAACAGCTGGCGACGTCCACGCCGGGCGCGCACGCGTCCACCCACCAGCCGTAGTTGGAGAACCAGGCGCGCTCGGCACGCCCCTGCCGGGTGTCCAGGGCGGCCACCGAGATCACCGGCTTGGCCGCGGCGGGCCAGAACGGCCGCTCGCCGCCGGTGTTGCCCGCGCACGCCACCACCACCGGACGACGCGGCGACGACCGCAGCTGCGCCAGCACACGCGACAGCACGGGGGAGGGACGGTCGTCGAAGGTGTGGCACCCCAGCGACAGGTTCACCACGTCGGCGCGGCCCCACGCGGCCAGCCGGGCGAGCGCGCGCACCACGTCCAGCTCGTCGCCGACGCCGTCACCGCCCAGCACCCGCACCGCGCGGATACGGGCCGACGGCGCGTACCGCAACACCACCCCCGCGATGAACGTGCCGTGCCCCGCCTGCGCGTCGAGTTCGCAGTCGAGGTCGGCGTCGAGCACCTCGGCCACGTCGTCGCGTTGCCCGGCGTACCAGTCCGCGCCGTCGTACCACGGATGGGGGGACAGGCCCGTGTCCAGCACCGCGACCGTCATCTCCCGAGCGGCGGGACGCGGCCTGGGCGCGGGCACCGGAGCCGTGGGACGAGCCAGATCGGCGGGCCCCGACCACCACAGCGGCTGGCCCTGCACCAGGTGGTTGGGGGCGACGGCCAGTTCCCGGTGGCGGCGGTCACCGGCGACCTGGGACGCCAGCTCGCACACGTTCACGCGCGCGGCCGGACGCAGCCGCATCCTATGGACCCCGTGGTCGTCCTCACCGGAGTCGTGCCAGCGGCGCACGAGGTCTGCCACGGCGGGTGCGTCCTGGGGGGCGACCAGCAGCTCGTCACGCCGGATCAGGGCGGGACGGCCGGGCACCGCCTCCACCACGACGGCGTCGTCATGCCGGGCGAGCAGACGCTCAAGACAGGAATCTTGGTCGAACATTTAACCGAGTGTGCCCTAACGGGCACGGTGTGTCATCGAAATCGCACGGAGTGGCGTTCACGGAACGGCGGTGCCTTACTGGAGGAGTGCTCGGACGTCAGCAGACCCGCGCCCCGGAGCGCGCACGGACGCCGCGACGGAGGGCGGCGACGTGGGTGACGCGTCCCCGCGCGGTGAGCCTGCCGGCCGGGGCGCTGACGCTGGTCGTCTTCCCCGAGGCGGACCTGGGGTGGCTGGCGTGGGTGGTGCTCGTCCCGGGGATCCTGCTGATGAGCCGCGCCCCGACCGTACGGGAGGCGGCACTGCGCGGCTGGTGGTTCGGCGCGGGTTTCCTGCTGGCGGCCCTCTACTGGACGCTCCCCAACATCGGCCCGGGGCTGCTGCTCGTCGCGTTGGTGTTCGGCGCGATGTGGGCGGGATGGGGGGTCGCCGTACGGCGTCTCGTGCCCGAGCACCCCGTCCTGGCCATGGTCGTGGTGCCGAGCGTGTGGCTGGTCATCGAACTGGTGCGTTCATGGCCGCGCCTGGGCGGCCCGTGGGCGCTGCTGGGGGCGTCCCAGTGGCGGCACCCCACCGTGCTGGCCCTGGCCGCCGTGGGCGGGGTGTGGCTGGTGTCGTTCGCGCTCGTCGCCGTCAACACGGCCCTGGCCCTGGCCCTTGTGCTCCCTCGGGCCCGCCCGGCGCTGCTCGCCACCGCCGTGGCGATCGGGCTGGCGGGCCCGGCGACGTTCGCGCTCAGACCCGCGCCGCCCGCCGAACGCGCCGTCCGCGTGGCGCTGGTGCAGCCCGGCGTGGTCCACCGCCCCGGCCCCCGGCTGGCGGCGGGCGAGCGCATCACCGCCGGGCTGCCCCCCGCCGACCTGATCGTCTGGGGGGAGAGCAGCGTCGGCTTCGACCTCGACCGCCGCCCCGACATCGCCGCCCGGCTCACCGCCCTGGCCGCACGCGGCCGGTTGCTGGTCAACGAGGACGCCCGCGACGCCGCCGGCCGCATCTCCAAGAGCGCGATCCTCCTCGGCCCCCACGGGACCGAAGGGCGGTACGTCAAGACGCGGCTGGTGCCGTTCGGCGAGTACATCCCGTTGCGCCCGGCGTTCGGCTGGCTGACCCGCGTCAGCCGGGCCGCGGGTGAGGACCGCGTCCCCGGCACCGGCGCCGAGGCCCTGCGCGCGGGCGAGGTGACGATCGGGCCGCTGATCTGCTTCGAGTCCGCCTTCCCCGACCTCGGCCGCGCCGTCGTACGGCACGGCGCCCAGATCGTGGTCTACCAGTCGTCCACCTCCACCTTCCAGGCCAGCTGGGCGCCGCAGCAGCACGCCGCCCTCGCCGCCGTCCGCGCCGCCGAGACCGGGCGTCCCGCCGTGCAGGCCGCCCTGACCGGCGTCTCGGCCGCCTACGACGCCCAGGGCAGGCGGCTGGTCTGGCTGGACACCGACCGGCGCGGCGCCGTCGTCGTCACCCTGCGCGTCCCGCCCGCCGCGAGCCGCACCCCCTACGACCGCTACGGCGACTACGTGGGTCATCTGGCCGTGCTGGTGACGGCCGCCGCCGTCGTGCTCGCCGCCGCGCGGCGCCGCCCCGCCCCCTGACCCCGCGCCGGCCGTGCCCCGAGTAGGGTGCCCCACGGGGCCCTCCGCGGGCGCATTGCTTCGGCGAACAGTCGTCGCGCAGTGGTGTCTCCGGTGCCGATGATGCAGAATGATGGTCGCGGAACGCGTCCTGGGACTTACGAGGCCGTAGGGGAAGACGAGCCTCGGTACAGATCCAGGAGGTCCGGTGACCGCACGTGGCGTTTTCTACGTCCACTCCGCGCCGCCTGCGCTCAGCCCGCACATCGAGTGGGCCGTCGCAGGTGTTCTTGGCGTGCCCGTTTCGCTGGAATGGGCCGACCAAGCCGCCGCCCCGGGGACGCTGCGCGCCGAACTCCATTGGGAGGGCAGGCCCGGCACCGCGGCGGGGATCACGTCCGCGCTGCGCAGCTGGAAGCTGCTGCGGTTCGAGGTCACCGAGGACCCCACGCCGGGGTGCGACGGCGTCCGCTACAGCTTCACCCCGTCCCTCGGGGTGTTCACGGGCGTGATCGGCGCCAACGGCGACATCATGATCCCCGAGGACCGGCTGCGCAGCGTCATGGCCAACGCCGCCGTCGGCAAGACCAACCTCGAACACGAGCTGGAGCGCCTGCTCGGCACCCCCTGGGACAACGAGCTGGAGCCCTTCCGCCGCGCGGGCGACGGCGCTCCCGTCCGCTGGCTGCACGCCGCCGTGTGACCGCACGCCCCGGGCATCGTCTGACCGCACGCGCGGCCCGCTCCACCCAAACCTCCAGGAGCAGCCGCGCGTAACGTTTTCCTGCCTGCCGTGCATTGCCACCGTAACCCCGGCGCCACACTCCGAGGCCGAAGCGTCGCGCCCCCGGCGCTGACAGGCGGCCGCCCATGCGGCCGACCGCGCCCCAAAGCGCCGTGCCCAATTGCGGCCGCACACCTACCCGTCGCGACAGGCGGCCGTTAGAGCGGTTCGCCGGGTCTATGGGCCGCCCCTGTCCTGTCCGGTGGCGCACAAAGCCTGGCGGCGGTGGGTGCGGTCTCCCGGGTGGGCTGGTGCGCCGTGTCACTGTCCGGGGCGCACGAGAATCCGTCGCCGGCGGGCGGCTCATGGAACGGGCTTGCTGATGGCCCCCGCTGGGTCCCTGGGCATGGCGATGGCCCGGCAGCGCGGCCGGGCCATCGTGCAGGTTGCGATCAGAGGGGGATGTTGCCGTGGGCGCCGCGGGCCGGGATGGCCTCGGCGATGGCGCGGGCCAGGGCGGCGCGGGTGGTCGTCGGCGTGATGACCTCGTCGACGACGCCGAGCTCGCGGGCGCGGTCGAGACCGCCGGCGATGCGCTCGTGCTCGGCGGCCAGCTCGGCCTCCAGGGCCGGGCGCTCCTCCTCGGGGACGGCGGCCAGCTTGCGGCGGTGCAGGATGCGGACGGCGGCGACGGCGCCCATGACGCCGAACTCGGCGGTGGGCCAGGCGAACACGCGGGTCGCCCCCAGCGAGCGGGAGTTCATCGCGATGTAGGCGCCGCCGTAGGCCTTGCGGGTCACCAGGGTGACGCGCGGCACCGTGGCCTCGGCGAAGGCGTGCAGGAGCTTGGCGCCGCGGCGGACCACGCCCTCGTGCTCCTGGCCGACGCCGGGCAGGTAGCCCGGCACGTCCACCAGCACCACCAGCGGCACGCCGAACGCATCGCACATCCGGACGAACCGGGCGGCCTTCTCGGCGGACGTGGCGTCCAGGCAGCCGCCGAGCCGCAGCGGGTTGTTGGCGATCACGCCGACGGTCCGGCCGCCGAGGCGGCCGAGCGTGGTCACGATGTTGGGCGCCCACCGGGGGTGCAGCTCGACCGCCGCCGCGGCGTCGTCGAGCACGCCCTTGACCAGCGGCTGCACGTTGTAGGCACGGCGGGGGCTGTCGGGCAGCACGGTGGAGAAGTCGCGCTCCTCGACGTCGCCGGTGCGGACGCGGCCCTGGTGGCCGAGCAGCATGGCGATCTTGCGGCCCTGCGCGATGGCCTCGGTGTCGTCCTTGGCGACCACGTGCACCACGCCGGACTTGCGCGAGTGCGGCTCGGGGCCGCCCAGCCCCGCCATGTCGATCTCTTCGCCGGTGACCGAGCGGACGACGTCCGGGCCGGTCACGAAGATCTTGCCGCCCTCGGACAGGACGACGATGTCGGTCAGCGCCGGGCCGTAGGCGGCGCCCCCGGCGGCGGCGCCGAGCACCACCGAGATCTGCGGGACGATGCCGGACGCGCGGGTCATCGCGGCGAACACGGTGCCGACG
This sequence comes from Actinomadura miaoliensis, assembly GCF_039536785.1. Taxonomy (NCBI): domain Bacteria; kingdom Bacillati; phylum Actinomycetota; class Actinomycetes; order Streptosporangiales; family Thermomonosporaceae; genus Actinomadura; species Actinomadura miaoliensis. The sequence continues at coordinate 126,714 of NZ_BAAAZG010000018.1, read as the reverse complement.
GCGTGCAGCGACTCCACGCCCTCGGCCAGGCGGGCGCCGCCGGAGTGCCACAGCCCGACGATCGGCAGCCGCTCGCGGACGGCCAGGTCGTAGGCGGCCACGATGGCCTCGCATCCGGCGGTGCCCATGGCGCCGCCCTGGAAGCGCGGGTCGGAGGCGAACGCCACCACGGGCAGGCCCTCGACCCGCCCGTGCCCGGCGAGCACGCCGCTGTCGTCGTCCTCGCCCGGGGCGCCGGCGAGCGGACGGAAGGTGCCCTCGTCGAAGAGCGCGGTGAGCCGGGTCCGCGGGTGCCGCGGATCGGCCTCCTGCTGGTCTGCGGTGGCTGCCGGGTCCACGACCCGGTTGTCGAGCACAGTCACGTCCGTAAAGCTCCTTGTGTCACAGCCGACGGGTCAGGCCCGCGGGGCGGGTCGTCAGACGGCGCGTTGGAAGGCGACCGACACGTTGTGGCCGCCGAAGCCGAACGAGTTGTTGAGCGCGGCGGCCGGGCCGTCCGGCAGCTTGCGCGGCTCGCCGCGCACGATGTCCAGGTCGGCCTCGTCGTCGAGGTCCTCCAGGTTGGCGACGGGCGGGACCAGGCCCTCGCGCAGCGCCAGGATCGTGAAGATCGACTCCAGCGCGCCGGCGCCGCCCAGCAGGTGGCCGGTCATCGACTTGGTGGCGGTGACGCACAGCTTGCGCGCCACGTCCTCGCCGAGCGCGGCCTTGATGGAGGTCAGCTCGGCGATGTCGCCGGCCGGGGTGGAGGTGGCGTGCGCGTTGACGTGGATGATGTCCTCGGGCTCCAGCCCGGCGTCGGCCAGCGCGCGGCGCATCGCCTTGGCCTGCCCGGCGCCGGACGGGTCGGGCAGCACGATGTCGTAGGCGTCGGCGGAGTAGCCGCAGCCGGCGGCGATCGCGTGCACGCGGGCGCCGCGGGCGCGGGCGTGCTCCTCCGACTCCAGGATCATCACGGCCGCGCCCTCGCCGAGCACGAAGCCGTCGCGGTTCTTGTCGTAGGGCCGGGAGGCGCGCTGCGGCTCGTCGTTGCGGGTGGACAGCGCCCGCATCACACCGAACGAGGCCATCTGCAGCGGGTGGATGCACGCCTCGGTGCCGCCGCAGATCACCACGTCGGCCCGGCCGGTGCGGATCATGTCGATGGCGTAGCCGACCGCCTCGGCGCTGGACGCGCAGGCGCTGACCATGGCGTGCGACCCGGCCGTGGCGCCGAACTCGATGCCGATGTGGCCGGAGGAGCCGTTGGGCATCAGCATCGGCACGGTGAACGGCGTGACCCGCTGCCAGCCCTTCTCCAGGAACGTGTCATAGCTGTTGAGGGCGGTGTGCAGGCCGCCGATGCCGCTGGACACCACCACGCCGAGCCGGTCGCCGTCGACCCGGAAGCCGTCCCCGGCCTCGGCGGCGTCCCCGTCCTTGCCGCCCTTGCGCTTGACGGGCGGCGCGAACCCGGCGTCCCGCCACGCCTCACGCGCCGCGATCAGCGCGATGGCCTGGCAGCGGTCGAGGCGCCGCAGCTGCGCCTTGGGAATGGACTCCGAGGGCTCCACAGCCAGCTGCGCGGCGAACCGGACGGGCAGCCGGTCCACGTTGTCCCAGTCCAGCTTGCGCACCCCGGATTCGCCGGCGAGCAGCGCGGACCAGGTCGACGGCACGTCACCGCCGAGCGGGGTGGTCGCGCCGAGCCCGGTCACCACGACTTTGGTCTGGGTAGTGCTCATAAGAGAGTGCTCCTAGCGAACTGGGGGAGGCGGGCGGCTCCACAGGGCGGCGGGCGGCGCCGGAGTCGGGAACGCGGCCGGCGGCGCGGCGGCACCCTCCTCCGGTGCGCGCCGCGCCGCCCGCCGCGGCGGCCTTACTGCTGCAGGTTCTGGACGAAGACGATGACGTCCTTGACCGTCTTGAGGTCCTTGAGCTGGTCGTCGGGGATCTCGACGCCGAACTTGTCCTGGGCGGCCACCGCGATCTCCACCATCGACAGCGAGTCGATGTCCAGGTCGTCGACGAAGTTCTTCTCGGGGGTCACCTCGGACTTGTCGATCCCCACGATCTCGTCGATGATCTCGGCGAGGCCGGCCAGGATCTCCTGCTCGGTGGCGACTGCCATGGTGTGTGCTCTCCTTTTGGTCGGATCGTCGTCGGGTCGGGCCCCGCGTACGGTCAGGGAATCTGGATGACTTGGGCGGCGTAGGACAGCCCGGCGCCGAACCCGACCAGCAGGGCCGGGGCGCCGGACGGCACGTCGCCGCGTTCGATCATGCGCGACAGCGCCATGGGGATGGACGCCGCCGAGGTGTTGCCGGAGTGGACGATGTCGTCGGCCACCACGGCGTTGACCGCCTTGAGCCGCCGCGCGATCGCTTCGACGATACGCAGGTTGGCCTGGTGCGGCACCACGGCCGCCAGCTGGTCGGGAGTCACCCCGGCGCGTTCGCAGGCGGCCAGCGCGACGGGCGCGACCGCGGTGGTGGCCCAGCGGAACACCGCCTGGCCCTCCTGGTGGATGAACGACTGCCGGTCCGCCACGATGATCTTGTCGGCCAGGTCGCCGGCGCTGCCCCACACCACCGGGCCCACGCCCGGCTCGGCGGCGCCGGTGACGACCGCCGCGCCCGCGCCGTCGGCGAAGATGATGCAGGTCGAACGGTCGTTCCAGTCGATCCAGTTGGACATCTTCTCGGCGCCGATCACCAGCACGTTGCGGGCGCTGCCGGTGCGCACGGCCGAGGCGGCGGTGTCCAGCGCGTAGCAGAACCCGGCGCAGGCGGCGTTCAGGTCGAACGCGCCCGGCGCCTTGATGCCGAGCCGGTGCGCGACCGTGGCGGCCTGGTTGGGGATGGGCGTCTCGGTGGAGCAGGTCGCCACGATCACCAGGTCGATGTCCTCGGGGGACACGCCGCCGGCCGCCAGCGCCTTGCCGCCGGCCTGCACGGCCATGTCGGCGATGGTCTCCTCGGGCCCGGCGACGCGGCGTTCGGCGATGCCGACGCGGCTGCGGATCCACTCGTCGTTGGTGTCGACGATCTCGGCCAGCTCGTCGTTGGTGACGACCCGGGCGGGCTGGTAGTCGCCGAACGCCACGACGCGGGCGCCGGGCGTGACCTCGGGCAGGCGCAGGGCGGGCGTCTCGTAGGCGGCGGTCATGACGTGTGCGCCTTGATCAGCTCGCGGGCCTTGTCGAGGTCCTCGGGGGTCTTGAGGGCGAGCAGGTCGATGCCCTTGAGCTCGCGCCGGGCGATGCCGACGAGCGTGCCGGCGGGCGGCAGCTCGATGATCGCGGTGACGCCCAGCTCGCGCATGGTCGCCATGCAGCGGTCCCAGCGGACGGGGGCGCTGACCTGCTCGACGAGGCGGCCGAGGTAGTCGCGGCCGTCGCGCACCACCGCGCCGTCCCGGTTGGACAGCAGCGCGACGGCCGGGTCGGCGACCGGAGCGCCGGGCGCCAGGCGGCGCAGCGTGTCGACGGCCGGCGCCATGTGCTCGGTGTGGAACGCGCCCGCCACCGACAGCGGACGCAGCCGCGCCCCGGCCGGCGGGTCGTCCTTGAGCGCGGCGAGCCGCTCCATCGTCCCGGCGGCCACGACCTGCCCGGCGCCGTTGACGTTGGCGGGGGTCAGACCGTGCCGTTCGATGACGGCGAGGACCTCGTCGGGGTCGCCGCCGAGCACGGCGGTCATGCCGGTCTCGGTGACGGCGGCGGCCTCGGCCATCGCACGGCCGCGTTCGCGCACCAGCACCAGCGCGGCCTCGGGCGACAGCACCCCGGCGATCGCGGCGGCGGCCAGCTCGCCGACGCTGTGCCCGGCCACCGCGTCCGGACGGTCGTCGCCCTGGTAGAGGGTCTGGAACGCGGCCAGGGCCGCGGCGACCAGCAGCGGCTGGGCCACGGCGGTGTCGCGGATCTCCTCGGCGTCTGCGCTGGTCCCGTAGCGGACCAGGTCGAGCCCGGTGACGGCGGACCACCATGCCAGGCGGTCGGCGACACCGGGCACCTCAAGCCACGGACTCAGAAATCCTGGGGTCTGGGCGCCCTGACCGGGCGAGGCGAGGAGAATCACACGCCCCAGCTTCCCCCCTGGGCTTCCGTGGTGCCGATGCCGATCGCGACGAACTTTCGTCGGGGCCCTTTGTACGACCCCTACAAGGCGGGAGAAACAGACGTCATGCCTTGGGAAAGGGCGGCCATCGTGTCGGCTAGGGCCGTGGCACGCGTTCGCTGAAGCGGCCGAGGACGAGCGCGATCCGCAGCGTGAAGGCGTTGCGACCGTCCGTCGGCGCCAGTCCGGTCAGTTCGGCGACGCGGCGCAGCCGGTAGCGGACGGTGTTGGGGTGGACGAACAGCAGCCGTGCCGTGGCCTCCAGCGACGAGCCCTGTTCCAGGTAGGTGGTGAGGGTGTCCAGCAGGGGCGCGCCCGCCGCGCACATCGGGTTGTAGACCTGCTCGACGAGGTACCGGCGGGCCTCCTCGTCGCCGTCGAGGGCGCGTTCGGGCAGCAGCTCGGCGGCCAGGACGGGACGCGGCGCGTCCGGCCAGCCGGCGGCGGCGCGCAACCCGGCGAGCGCGGCGCGCGCCGAGACGGTGGAGTCGTACAGGTCGCCGACCTGCGGGCCGACCACGACGGGACCGGGGCCGCACTTGGCCGCGATGGGACGGGACGCCTCCAGCGGGTCGGCGGCGCCGCCCACGATGACGATGACGCGGCGGCCCTGCACACCGGCCAGCACGTCGACCCGGGCGCGGCGGGACGCCAGCTGCATCTGGTCGATGGTGACCTCGGGCTCCTCGTCCTCGGGGGTGTACCCGGCGATGACGGTGACGGGTTTGGACGTCCAGCCGAGGGCGGCCGCCCAGGAGTGCATGCCGTCGTCGACCTCGCCGCGCAGCACCGCGTTCACCACCAGCGCCTCCAGGCGGGCGTCCCAGGCGGCGCGCGTCTCGGCGGCGCGCGCGTACACCTGGGCGGCGCCGAACGCCACGTCCCGCGTGTAGCGCAGGATCGCCTCGCGCAGCTGCGCCTCGCCGCCGGGCGCGGCCAGCTCGTCGAGCCGCGTCTCCACCACGTCGATGATGACGCGGATCATGTCGATGGTGTGCTGCAGCTTCACGGACCGCATCAGGTCGCGCGGCGCGGTGCCGAACACCTCCCCGGCGATGGCGGGGCGGGTGCGCTCGGCGCTTTTGAACCACTCCACGAACGCGGCGATGCCCGCCTGGGCGACCAGCCCGATCCAGGAACGCTGCTCGGGTGGCATGCGCCGGAACCACGGGAGCTGTTGCTCCATCTTGGCCAGTGCGGCGGTCCCGAAGGAGCCCATGGCCTTTTCCAAACGCAGCGTGGTCTGCTCTCTCAGGGCGGCCTCGTTCGTGGTGTCCACCTTCCCAAGGGTGCCACCACCTGGGTGGTGTCCATGCTCACCGGTCACCCTGAGGTCACCCTGACCGGCCGGTAACGGACGCGGAGGTCAGCCGCGGGTGACGTCCGCGGGACGGCCCAGCGCGATGTAGGTGAGGTTGCGCAGGGACGGCGAGCCCGGGGCGAGGTAGTCGCTGTGGCCGCTGCCGCCCGCGTCGAACACGCGGGCGCCGAAGCCGGGCGACACGGGGTCGGGCCCCAGGCCGAGGCCGAAGATGCGCACGTGCGGTACGTCCTGCATCCAGTCGGCGGAACCGCGTCCCGCCCACACGCGCGCGGCGCCGCCCAGACGTCCCGCCGACCATGCCGTGGTGCCGGGGCTGCCGTACAGGGCGATGTCGGTGACGCTGCGCCAGGCGTCCCCGGCCGTGCCGGATCCGGCCAGGGCGGCGCGTCCGCACACCACCGAGCCGTAGCTGTGGCACAGCAGTCCCACTTGGGCGTGAGGGTTGACGCGGTGCAGTTCGCGGAGGAAACGGCGCAACGAGGCCGCGCCCTGGCCGGCCCGCTCGTCGGTCAGTACGTCACTGCTGAACGTGCGCGGCGCCGCGTACCCCAGCCATGCCACGACCGCGATGTCGGGGTCGGGGGTCACCTTGTACGCCTGTTCCCACACCGCGCGTGCACCGCCCGCGGGGGTCGACCACGGCTTGCCGGCTCGGTCGTCGAAGTACGACAGCGTCGTGTCGGCTCCGGGGACCAGGAGCACCACCCGTTGGGCCCGTGTCAGGTCGCCGATGACCTCGATGGCCCGTCCGTCGCCGCGCGCGTCGAAGTACAGGAACCGCCTGCCCGGCTCCAGGAACGCGCCCAGCGCCTTGGCGCGCTCGTCGTCGCCCACCTGGTGGGCGGTCTGGAGGGCCTGTTCGATGGTGCGGCGTTCGGTGGCGTAGCGGGCGTCCAGGGTGGACGGGGCGAGCACGGGGACGGGGCCGGGGGCGGCGTAGGGGTCGGCGTGGCCGGTCCCGGCGGTGGTGAGCAGCAGGGCGGAGATCGTCACGGCGCAGGCGAGGGCCCGGCGCAGGCGCCGCCGGACGCGTCCGGGCGCGGCCGGACGGTCTTCCGGCGGGGCGTCCGAGGATGCTTCGCAGGGCCGTTCGGAAGGCAGGGCCGGTCGCGTCACTGCAGCTCGTGGCGGCATGGTCCGTCTTTCTACCGGATATGGCGGAGTGCTCCGCGCATCCAGGGGTCGTCGTGCGTGTCCGTCTGCCCCGCGCGTTCGCCGCAGTGCTCCGCCGCCCGGGCCACTCTTGTGTGATGTACGGGACGGCGCCGGGGTTGGCTCATCGCGGGCGGGGCCGTTCGAACCGGTGCGCCGCGGCCCACAGCACCGCCAGGGCGAGCGCGAAGACCGGCAGCCACAGCAGCCGGGCGGGGATCCACGCCGCCTGGTCGGGGGCGGTGTGGAGTCCGGGCAGCGGGCCGGCGGCCGGCGCGGTCGTCACGGTGACGGCCATCATGGCCGTCTGGTGCCACAGGAAGATCGTCATGGCGGACAGGTTGGCCAGCGCGACCACGGCCCAGACGCGGGGACGCCGCGTCCAGCGCGTGAGCGGGCCGCGTGCCAGCAGCGCCAGGCCGCATTGCGCCAAACCGAACGCCACCGCCGCCAGGGTGGGCGGGTTCAGGTTGGACACCTCGGCGCCCGGTACGCCCACCATGCTCGCCGGATATCCGGCCCACAGCACCAACGCGCCCGTGGCCATGGCGCCTCCGCCCAGCAGCGCCCAGCCGGTACGGGGCGACGCCAGGGCGCCGTGTGCCCACGCCACGCCCAGGTAGAACGGCACAAGCCATCCAGTCAGGACGGTGCCCCAGCCGATCCAGGAGGGCGCGTCCAGGCCGAACCGGCCGAGGTCGATGAGCGCGGTCGCGGCGAGGGGGAGCAGAACGCCCCACATGCCGAGCCGGTTCCACAGCGCCACCACCATGGGGGTGAGGACGGTCAGCGTCCCGTACACGCCCAGGAACCACAGCGGGCTCAGCACCAGCTTCAGCAATGCGTGCAGCGTGCCGGACGACAGGCCCGCCCACGCCAACACGCACACGGCCGCCGCCCACGCCAGCAACAGCACGGGCACGGGACGCGCCAGCCGTGCCAGACGCCGGCGTGCCCACGGCAGGTACGGCTCCCCGGCGCGATGCCCTTTCGCCGCCGTGTAGCCCCCCACGAGGAAGAACACCGCGAGGGTCTGCAACACCCAGGAGACCGGCGCCAGGTGCGGCATCGCCGACAGAGGGCTGCTCACCCGCAGCTGCCCGTCCCCGGTGGACACGAACGCGGTGACGCACCAGTGCCCCAGCACCACGCCCAGGATGGCCAGCGCGCGCAGGGCGTCGACGGCGCGGTCCCGGTTGGGCGGTGTCGACGCCTCGATGCGAGCCGTAAGGCCCGGCCGCCGCGTGTCAAGCATGGGTCACCTCGGAGGCGCGGCCGAGCGCGATGAACGTCAGGTTGCGCAGTGACACCGACCCCGGGCGCAGGTACTCGCTGTGGCTGCCCGTCCCGGCGGCGAAGCGCAGCGCCCCGAACGAAGGACTCACGGGGTCCGGGCCGAAGCCGAGCCCGGCCACGTGCCTCTTCGGCACGTACCTGGTCCAGTCGCCGTCGGCTCGCCCCGCCCACACGCGTGCCCCGGTGCGCATGTCGGTGACCGACGAGGCGGTGACACCGGGGCTGCCGTACAACGCGATGTCGTCCACCCGGACCGCCCCGGCCGCCTGGCCGCACACCACCGAGCCGTAGCTGTGGCACAGCAGCGCGACCTGGGCGCGCCCGTTGGTGTCGTGCAGCTCGGTCACGAAACGCTGGAGCTTGCGGGCTCCGTCGACGGCCCGTCCCGGGGTGAGCACCGTCGCGCTCATGGTGGAGGGCGAGGCGTACCCGAGCCAGGCCACCACCGCGACGCGTACACCAGGGGCCACCTGTCGCGCCTGGCGGTAGACGGCGCGCGCGCCGCCGCCCGCCCACTTGGGGTTGTCGAAGTTGGTGAGCCGTCCGTCCGCGCCGGGCACCACGACCGCGACCCGTTCGGCCCGCGCCAGATCGCCGATGACCTCGACGGCCCGGCCGTGGCCGCGCGCGTCGAACGCCAGGAAGCGGCGGCCGGGCGTCAGGAACGCCTCGAACGCCTCGGCGCGGGAGTCGTCGCCCACGTCGCGGGCGGTGTCGTACGCCCGCTGGATGTCGCCGCGCACGGCGGTGTAGCGGGCGTCGAGCGTGGCGGGCGACAGCGGCGGCCGGGCCTGCGGCGCCGCGTACGGTTCGGGCGTCCCGGCGGTCGTGGCGGCGACCGCCGCCAGGGCCGCGCCGACGGCCAGGAACCTTCGGGGGGCTGGGCTGCGCACGGCGGCGTCCTTCCTGGGCAGGGGGTTCGTCCTGACCAGGAAGCTAGGAATCGCGGGCCGTCGCGCGGATCACACCGCGGAGCCGTCTTGCCGCCTCACACCCCGGTATGACGCGGGTCAGCCGGACGGTGCCGGCCGGAGGGGGTCAGTCGCCGGGGCGGACCAGGCCGACCTCGTAGGCGTAGACGATGGCCTGCGGCCGGTCGCGCAGGCCGAGCTTGGTGAGGATGCGGCCGAAGTGCGTCTTCACGGTCTGCTCGGCCACCACCAGCTCGGCGGCGATCTCGGAGTTGGACAGGCCGCGGGCGACCAGCGCCAGCACCTCGGTCTCGCGTTCGGTCAGCTCGCCCAGCCGTTCCCGGGACGGCGCGCGCGGCGCGCCCAGCCGGGCGAACTCGGCGATCAGCCGCCGGGTCACCGACGGGGACAGCAGCGCGTCGCCCGCCGCGATGATCCGTACCGCCTCGGCCAGCTCGTCGGCCGAGGCGTCCTTGAGCAGGAACCCGCTGGCGCCCGCGCGCAGCGCCTCGTACACGTAGTCGTCGAGGTCGAAGGTGGTCAGCATGAGCACCTTCGGGACGGCGTCACCGGCGCCGTGCTCGCCCTTGAGCAGGCGCCGGGTCGCCTCCAGGCCGTCCATGACGGGCATCCGCACGTCCATCAGCACCACGTCGGGCCGCAGCTCGGCGATCACCGACAGCGCCTGCGCGCCGTCGACGGCCTCGCCGACCACCTCGATGTCGGGCTGGGCGTTCAGCAGCACACCGAACCCGGTGCGCACCATGCCCTGGTCGTCGACGATCACCACGCGGATCGTCATGCCGTGGATCCCAGCGGCAGTGTGGCGGTCACGGCGAAACCTCCTTCGGGGGTGGGCTTGGCGGTCACCCCGCCGCCCAGCATGGCGGCCCGCTCGCGCATGCCCACCAGGCCGTGCCCGTCGCCGGGCGGCGACAGCGACGACGGCCGGTGGCCCTTGCCGGGCGGGCCGTTGATCACGCTGAGCAGGAGTATGCCCTCCCGCTGGATCAGCTCGACGTCGACGACGGCGCCGGGGGCGTGCCGCATGACGTTGCTGAGCGCCTCCTGCAGGATCCTGTACGCGCTGAGCGCGACGCCCTGCGGCACGGCGGCCAGGTCGCCGGTGACGCTGGTGTTGACGGTCAGCCCGGTGCCGCGGGCCGCCCACACCAGCGCGTCCAGCCGGTCCAGGCCGGGCTGCGGCGCGGTCTCCGCGCCGTCCTCCGAGCGCAGCACGCCCAGGATGCGGCGCATCTCGGTGAGCGCGTCCAGCGCGGTCTCGCGGATCTCCTTCAGATCCTGGCGGATCTTGTCGGGCACCTCCGGCACGGTGTACGGCGCGGCCTCCGCCTGGATCGCGATCATCGACATGTGGTGGGCCACCACGTCGTGCAGTTCGCGGGCGATGCGCTGGCGCTCCTTGAGCACCGCCTCGGCCTCGCGGTGCCGCTTCTGCTGCTCGGCCAGCTCACGGGCGGCGGCCTGCTCCCGTTCGGCCAGCTCGTCGCGGGTCTTCTGGCGCAGCCGGACGAACGCGCCGACCAGCAGCGGCACCACCACGAACACGGCCGCGCCCGCACCGGTCTGCCGGTCGACCACCAGCACCCCGGCCACCGACCACACCCCCGCGCCGACCGTCAGGTTGAGCGGGGAGCGCACCGCCACCGTGTAGAGGACGAACACGCCGGCGATCGACCCGCCCGGCGGGAACGGGACGTCGAGCCAGCTCTGCATCCCGGTGTAGAACATCGCCGCGCACAGCAGCCGCCAGGCGGCCACCGGATGCCGTTCGCGCAGCGCCATCGGCAGCGCCAGCAGGAACGCGGCCATGCCCAGCTCCGCGTACGACACCGACGAACCGCGTTTCTCGGTCTCGGTGAGCAGCAGCGAGTAGGTGCCGAACCCGATGATCACCGCGATGATCAGGTCGATGGCCTGCATGACGGGCGGGAACGGGACCCCGCGCAGGCGGGTGTCGCGCAGCCGGGGCGGCCACGGCCGGTCGGCCGGGCGCGGCTCGGCGGACCCGACGAGGCCGGAGACCAGCGGCCGCAGCACCAGCCCCAGCGTCTGCGCCAGGCCCTGCTTGGGGGCGTCGTCGCTGCTCATGCCGCAAGGCTAGAGGCGTCCGCGCCCCGGCGAATGACACCGTGGTGCCACGTACGTGTCATACCTTGGGTGCATACGGGCGAGGCCGCTCGCGTCATCAGGCCACGGCGTGACGGTCGCCGTGCTGATGGCACCGGGTGCCGCACCGAGCCGCACCCTTGGGTACGGTCTGACTGTGGAACCTGTGGAGGCGCTGCGTCGGATCGCGTTTCTGCTGGAACGCGCGCACGAACCCACCTATCGGGTGCGGGCCTTCCGCAAGGCGGCCGATCTGGTCGAGCGCGCCTCGCGTGAGGAGCTGGCGGAGCGGGTGCGTGAGGGCACGCTGACCGCGCTGCCCGGCATCGGCAAGGTCACCGCGCTGGTGATCGAGGAGGCGCTGCGCGGGGAGACGCCCGTCTACCTGCGGCGGCTTGAGGCGACCGAGGGGACGCCGCTGGACGAGGCGACGGCGGCGCTGCGGGGGGCGCTGCGGGGCGACCTGCACACCCACAGCGACTGGTCCGACGGCGGCTCGCCGATCCGGGAGATGGCCGAGACCGCCCGCGGCCTCGGCCACGACTACATCGCGCTGACCGACCACTCGCCGCGCCTGACCGTGGCCAACGGGCTGTCGGCCGAGCGGCTGCGCCGGCAGCTGGACGTGGTGGCCGAGCTGAACGCCGAGCTGGCGCCGTTCCGCATCCTGACCGGCATCGAGGTCGACATCCTGGACGACGGCTCGCTGGACCAGGACCCCGAGCTGCTCGACCGGCTCGACGTGGTGGTGGCCAGCGTCCACTCCAAGCTGCGCATGGACCGCGTCGCCATGACCGAGCGGATGGTCGCGGCCGTGCGGAACCCGCGGGTCAACGTCCTCGGGCACTGCACGGGACGGATCGTCAAGGGCGGCGGGCGGCGCGGCGGGGTGCGGCCGGAGTCGGAGTTCGACGCGGCCCTGGTGTTCGACGCCTGCGCCGCCTACGACGTCGCCGTGGAGATCAACTCGAGGCCGGAGCGGCTGGACCCGCCCAAGCGGCTGCTGCGGCTGGCGGTGGAGGCGGGCTGCCGGTTCGCCATCGACTCCGACGCGCACGCCCCCGGCCAGCTCGACTGGCAGCCCAACGGGTGCGAGCGCGCCGCCCGCTGCGGCGTCGCGCCCGAGCAGGTCGTCAACACGATGAGCGCCGACGACCTGCTCGCCTGGGCCGCCAAGCACCGGGGCTAGGCGCCCACGGCGCGGACCATGCGCATGAGGGTCTCGATCTGCTTTCCGCCCTTCATGTCGTAGGCGGTGTCGCCGCCGTACCCCCACCAGTTCCAGCAGCCCTGGGGGTTGCCGCCCGTCCAGGAGCTGGCCGTGGCCTGCGGGTAGAGGACGACCAGGTTGTTGGTGTCGGCGTACTCGTTCAGGTAGGACCTGGTCACGAACGTGGTGCCGATCGTGTCGTACCCCTGCTGGCAGCCGTGCAGGGCCACCATCAGGCGGCAGGACGTCCCGGCGGCGCAGTTCTGCGGGACGTAGGCGAACCCCGTGGCGCCCATGCTGATGGCCGCCGCGCTGCCGTTGGGGGCGTACGGGTTCTGGTCATAGCGCAGGAGCGTCCCGGTGGGGGTGGACGCGGGGGCGGCCACGGTGCCGAGCAGGTGGCGCAGCATCGAGCCCTGTGGGTCGTCCGTGCACTTGTTGACGTAGGGGGTGTAGGTGGCCGAGCAGGGGTTCGGCCCGAGAGGGCTGACCCAGGCGTGCCCCGCCGGCGAGGTCTTGCTGTACGCCACGTTCGCCCCGAAGCCCTGGTGGAACGTGGCGAGACCGTCGGTCACCGACTGCTTCACGGTGATGTCGTTGACGCCGTGGTAGAGCCACACCTTGTGCCCGGCCAGGTTGGCGACCGGGTCGATGCGTCCCTGGGCGGACCGGTCGGAGGCGATGCGCCGCAGTTCGGCGGGGTTGTCGTCGTACAGGTCGTTCATGCACGCGAGCTGCGCCGTGGTGAGGTTGCCGCGCGCGCAGTGGTAGGCCCCGGCGCTGAAGATCCCGGCGCCCTTGAACGTGCCGGAGTAGGCGACGTGCAGCTGGTCGGCCATGTAGCCGCCGGACGACACGCCACTGACGTAGGCGGCGCTGATGTTGAGCCGGGGCAGGGAGTCCGCCGCCGCCGCGGGGGTGTGCGTGGACGTGGCCAGCAGTACGCCCGCGGCGGCGGTCAGGACGGTCGTGAGCTTGAGGGCGGGACGTTTTCCGGTGGGGCGCTCGACGGTGCGGGATTTGACGGTGCGGAATTGGACGGCGGGGAGTTTCATGCGTGACCTCCCATGGGGTGGGTTAGCCGCTGAGGGAGCAGCTGTTGGCGAGGTCCCCCGATGTGGGCCGGGGCAGGGTGGTGCTCGGCGGAGGCGCCTGTCCGCCCGCGGCCCAGGTCTCCATTGCGGTGAACGCGCTGCGCATGCAGGGCAGCAGCGGCCGCAGCCGGTCAGGGTAGGCGTCGTAGAGGCCGTCGACGTGGTTGCCGCCTTCGAGCCGGTAGTAGCGGTACGGCGCGGCCTTCGACGTGCGCACCATCTGCGCGTACACGTCGGAGACCTTGGTGATGGGCAGCAACGTGTCGTACGTGCCGTGCAGGGTGATGAGCGGTTTGCCGATGCGTCCGGTCAGGGAGATGCGCCGCACCGCCTTGTGCACGGAAGCCGGACGTGAGGCGTAGTCGTAGTCGCTTTCCGGGCCGTTGTAGAAGGGGTCGACCTCCTGGCGGTAAATGCGCTGGGTCAGCCCCCAGTACACCTGGTCGTGGTACGGCCAGAGGAATTCGGAGCCTGGCGCGAAACCCGCGTCGAGGATCGCGCGGTGCGCGTTCGGGTCGCCGGTCGCCGCGTACGACGGGTAGGCCCGCAGCACGGGCGGCAGGAACGTCAGCAGATTGGGACCGTCGGCACGCCACAGGGTCCCTTCGGAGTCGATGCCCCCGTCGTACAGTTCCGGGCGGTTCTCCAGCTGCCAGCGCACCAGGTAGCCGCCGTTGGAGATTCCGGCGGCGAACGTGCGGCGCGGGGGCCTGCCATAGCGTTGCGTCACCACCGCCCTGGCGGAACGGGTGAGCTGGGTGACCCGATGGTTCCATTCGGCGATGGCGTCCCCGGGGCGGCGGCCGTCCGTGTAGAACTCGCTGCCGCTGTTGCCCTTGTCCGTGGCGGCGAACGCGTACCCCTTGGCGAGCACCCAGTCGGAAATGGCGAAGTCGTTGGCGTATTGGCGGCGGGTCCCCGGCGACCCCGCCACGACCAGGCCGCCGTTCCATTTCTCCGGGAGCCGGATGACGAACTGCGCGTCGTGGTTCCAGCCGTGGTTGGTGTTGAACGTGGAGGAGTCCGGGAAGTAGCCGTCGAGCTGGATGCCCGGCACGCCGGTCGGGTTGCGTGCGCCGGCCGGGTGCAGTCCCGCCCAGTCGGCGGGGACGGTGTGGCCGGAGGCGACCGTGCCCGCCGTCGTCAGGTCGTCCAGGCAGGCCGCGACCTGACGTTGCGCCCCGGGGACGGTGAGCCGCGCACCGCAGCGCTCCCCGGCGTGTGCGGCGGCGGGCAGGACCGCCAGGGCGGTCAGGGCTGCGGCGCCCGTGCTGAGCAGTCGAAGGCGGGCGGTCGGCATGCCGGCTCCTTCTCCCGGGGACGTGGACGTCCGCCATGCTCCCCGCGCGACGTGACGCGGGCCACGTAGGCGGCCCCCACTCTTGACGGCGCGAATGTGGCCGCGTCCGCCACCCCGCGTTCCGATCCCGGCAGCGGCCGCGTGATGTGGGTCACGGCGGTGTCCGGGCGAGTGAATGTGTGGCCGCGCCACATGGCCGGGTCACCGCGTGCCACCTAGCGTTCACGGTCACGGCGTCCCGGTGTGGCCCGGGTCACGCCATGACTGCGAGGAGGCTGCATGGACGGTCCTGTCCTGCGCGCCCGGGGACTGGTCAAGGAGTTCCGCGGGTTCCGGGCCGTGGACGGCGTGGACCTGGACGTCGCCGAGGGCAGCGTGCACGCGCTGGTCGGGCCCAACGGCGCGGGCAAGACCACGCTGTTCAACCTGCTCACCGGGTTCCTCCGGCCGTCGGCGGGCAGCGTGCGGCTCGGCGGGCGCGAACTGGCCGGGCTGAGCCCCGAGCGCATCGCCCGCCTCGGCGTGGCCCGCTCGTTCCAGATCACCAGCCTGTTCGCCGAGCTCACCCCGCGCCAGCACGTGGAACTGGCGCTGGCCGGCTCCACCGGCCTGGGCTGGCGGTTCTGGAGGTCCGACCGGGCGCTGGGCCGGTTCTCCGGCCGCGCCGCCGAGCTGCTGGATCGGGTGGGGCTCGCCGACCACGCCGACGTGCCCGCCGCGTCGCTGGCCTACGGCCGCAAGCGCGCGCTGGAACTCGCCCTCGCCCTGGCGCTCGACCCGAAGGTGCTGCTGCTGGACGAGCCGACCGCCGGGATGGGCGTGGAGGACGTCGACCGCACCGTCGAGCTGGTCAAACGCGTCCGCGACGGCCGCACCGTCGTGCTGGTCGAGCACAACATGAACGTCGTCGCCAGCCTCGCCGACCGGGTGACCGTCCTGCAGCACGGCCGCGTCCTGGCCGAGGGCCCGTACGCCGACATCCGCCGCGACCCCCGCGTCGTGACCGCCTACCTGGGGGACTCCCATGCTGCGCGTTGACCGACTGTCGGCCTGGTACGGCGAGGCGCAGGCGCTGCGCGAGGTGTCCCTGGAGGTCGCCGAGGGCGAGATCGTCACGCTCGTCGGCCGCAACGGCGCCGGCAAGACCACCCTGCTGCGCTGCCTGATGGGCCTGCATGGCAAGACGGCGGGGACGATCGAGTTCCTCGGCCAGGACGTCACCGCGCTCGGCCCGCACCGCCGCGCCCGCCGCGGCCTCGGCTACGTCCCCGACGACCGCGGCATCTACGCCACGCTGTCGGTCGAGGAGAACCTGCTGCTGCCGCCCGTGACCAGCAAGGACGCCTGGCCGCTGGAGCGGGTGTACGAGACGTTCCCGCGGCTGCGCGAGCGGCGGCGCTTCCCCGGCACGAAGCTGTCGGGCGGCGAGCAGCAGATGCTCGCGCTGGCGCGGGTGCTGCGCACGGGGGCGCGGCTGCTGCTGTGCGACGAGCCCACCGAGGGCCTGTCACCGCTGATCGTCCAGCAGATCGGCGACATCCTGCGCGAGGTCAAGGCCGCGGGCGTGACCGTGCTGCTCATCGAGCAGAACGTGCACTTCGCCGCCACCGTCGCCGACCGCCACCACCTGATCGCCGAGGGCCGGATCGTGGAGTCGATGGACAACGCCGAGGTCCGCGCCCGCGAGCACGAGCTACTCGACTACCTCGGAATCTAGGAGAACCCCCATGACATTTCTCGTGCGCGCGACGGCGTCCGGGCGCCCGGCCCCGCGCCGCCGCGGTGTGGTCCCGTCGCTGGCGCTGGCGGCCGCCGGGGCGCTGCTGGCGGGCTGCGGCGGCGGCCCGGCCGGCGCCGGAGGGAAGATCAGCGACGGCAAGGTCGTGCTGGCGGTGCTCAACGACCAGTCGGCGATCTACGCCGACCTGTCCGGCCGGGGCAGCATCGAGGCGGTGCGCATGGCCGTCGCCGACTACAAGGCCAAGTACGGCGCCGACGCCGCCGCCGACAAGGTCGAGGTGATCGCCGCCGACCACCAGAACAAGCCCGACGTCGCCAACTCCAAGGCGCAGGAGCTGTACGACCGGCGGCAGGCCGACGTGATCCTGGACGTGCCGACCTCCTCGGCCGCCCTCGCCGTCGCCACCGTCGCCAAGAACAAGAAGAAGGTGTTCATCGACGTGGGCGCCGCCACCACGGCGCTGACCGGCGCGAGCTGCAACAAGTACACCTTCCACTACGGCTACAACAGCTACATGCTGGCGCACGGCACCGGCACGGCGCTCACCAAGGACGGCGCCAAGAACTGGTACGTGGTCTACCCCGACTACGCCTTCGGCCAGGACATGCAGAAGACGTTCACCAACGCCGTGCAGAAGGCCGGCGGCAACGTCGTCAAGGCCGACCCCGCGCCGTTCCCCAACGACAACTTCTCCACGTTCCTGCTGAAGGCTCCCGGGCTCAATCCCAAGCCGCAGGTGCTCGGCACCATGCAGGCCGGGGGCGACCTGGTGAACCTCGTCAAGCAGTACAACGAGTACAAGCTGCGCGACAAGGGCGTGAGCCTGGCGGCGGGGCTGATGTTCCTCACCGACATCCACTCCCTGGGGCCGGACGCCATGGCGGGGACGCGCTTCACCGACGCCTGGTACTGGAACTTCGACGCCACCAGCCGCGCCTGGGCCGACAAGTTCCAGGCCAAGACCGGCAAGCGGCCCACGTCCGTGCAGGCGGCCAACTACTCGGCGGCGCTGCAGTACCTGGAGGCCGTGCAACGCGGCGGCACCGACAACAGCGACGACGTCGTCAAGCAGTTGGAGGGCGCCAAGGTCAACGACATGTTCTCCCGCAACGGCACGATCCGCGCCCAGGACCACCTGCTGACGCACGACGCGTACCTGGCGCAGGTCAAGCCGTCCAAGGAGGTCAAGGAGCCCTGGGACTACGAGAAGATCCTGACGACCATCCCCGCGGCCGAGGCGTTCCAGCAGCCCGACCCCGCCTGCAAGCTGTGACGACCGGGAGACCCTTGTGCTGGAACAGGCTTTCAACGGGCTGGTGAGCGGTTCGTTCTACGCGCTGCTCGCCCTCGGCCTAGCCGTCATCTTCGGAATGCTGGGCGTGGTCAACTTCGCCCACGGCGCGTTCTACATGCTGGGGGCGTTCGGCGCGTTCGTCCTGCTGGACTCCTTCGGCGTGAACTTCTGGGTCGCGCTGGTCGCCGTGCCGGTCGTGCTGGGGCTCGCGGGCATCGCGCTGGAACGGCTGTTCATCCGCCGCCTGGCCCCACTCGACCCCCTCTACAACTTCCTGCTCACCTTCGGGCTGGCGCTGATCCTGCAGGATGTGGTGAAGCGCCAGTACGGGGTGCAGTCGCAGCCGTACCCGCGTCCCATGGGCGGCACCATCGACCTGGGGCTGTTCACCTACCCCGCCTACCAGGTGTTCGTGCTGGCCGTGTCGCTGGTGGTGTGCGGGGCGGTGTGGCTGGTCCTGACCCGCACCCGCGTGGGGATGATCGTGCGGGCGTCCACCGAACGGCCCGAGCTGACGCGGGCGCTGGGCATCGACGTGGCGCGCTGGGTGACGCCGGTGTTCGGGTTCGGCATCGCGCTGGCGGCGTTCGCCGGCGTGCTCGCCGCGCCGATGCGGGCGGTGAACCCGCTGATGGGCGCCGACCTCATCATCACCGTGTTCGCCGTCGTGGTGATCGGTGGGCTGGGGTCGGTGTTCGGGTCGGTCGCCGCCGGGTTCGCCGTCGGCCTGGCGTCCGCGCTGGGCAACCTGTACGTGCCCGCGCTGTCCCAGACCCTGGTGTTCATCCTGATGGCCGCCGTGCTCCTGTGGCGGCCGGCCGGGCTGTTCGGACGCGAGGAGGCGCTGTGATCCTCTCGAGGCTCGCCCGGCGGCCGGTGCTGCTGGCCGCCGGGCTGGCGGTGGCGCTGGCCCTGCCCTGGCTGATCTATCCGCCGGTGGCCATGGACATCGCCTGCTGGGCGCTGTTCGCCGCCGCCGTGGACCTGCTGCTCGGCTTCACCGGGCTGCTGTCGTTCGGGCATGCCGCGTTCTGGGGCGGCGCCGCGTACACCGCAGGTCTGGTCGCGCTGCACACCGGCCTGCCGTTCCCGGCGGCGGTGCTGGGCGGCGCGCTGCTCGCCGCGGTGCTGGCGGTGCCGATCGGCTACCTGTCGGTTCGGCTGCGCGGCATCTACTTCGCGATGGTGACGCTGGCGTTCGCGCAGATGGTGTACTTCGTCGCCAACCAGTGGCGGGACGTGACCGGGGGCGAGAACGGCCTGCAGGGGATCCCGCGGGAACTGTTCGGGCTGGACCTGTCCGACCCGTTCTTCTTCTACTACGCGGGCCTGCCGTTCGTCCTGGCGGGGTTCTTCGCCGCCTGGCGGATCGTGCGGTCGCCGTTCGGCCGCGTCCTGGTGTCGATCCGCGACAACCCGGCCCGTGCGCGCGCCCTCGGCTACCCGGTCGACCGGTACAAGCTGCTGGCGTTCGTCCTGTCGGCGGCGCTGTCGGGGATCGCCGGCGGCCTGTTCGCCATCAGCCACGGGTTCGCGTCCCTGCAGGAGGTGTACTGGACGACGTCCGGGCAGGTCGTGATGATGGTCGTGCTCGGCGGCATCGGCACCCTGTGGGGCGGCGCCGTGGGCGCGGCCCTCATCGTCGAGCTGAACGACCGGCTGGCCACGGCGGGGTTCCAGGAGACCGGCATCATCACCGGCGCCATCTTCATGGTGGTCGTCCTGGTCTTCCGCCGCGGCCTGTGGGGCACGACCCGCCACCTGCTGGCCTCACGCGGGAACACCTCTCCGGGGGACGACGCGCAGTCGTCGAAGAACGAGCCCGCGGAATCCGAAGCCCTGTCCGACGCCCGTACCTGACGGTGTGGCAGCGCGCGCTTGCGGGGTGACAAGCGCGCGCTGCGTCAGGCGTCTTGCGCCCAGGCGATGTGGCCGTCAGGACGAACCAGCGCCGCCCGTACACGAGACCACGCGGGACGGTTCGTTTCCGCGAGCGAGTCGTTGTGGACGATGAGTCCGTGGGGGACGGGTGTGTGCTGGTCGCGTTCCAGGGCCGTCAACGCCTCGTCGGTGGAGCCGGACAGTGCGAGAAGCACGTGCCGCCCCTGGCGAAGCAAGGAGAACAGGGTTTCTTCGGAGAACCTCAGGTCGGGCGCGCGGTGGCCGACGAGCGGATGGGCCGGGCCGTCCGGGGGATAGGCGACCGACAACCCTGACAGGCGTTCGGCCAATACGCGGGAGAACTCCGGCACCGTGGCGATGGTCTTGGCGAGGAAGGCACGCAGTACCTGTCCTTCGGGGGTGAAGGCGGACATCAGTGCGGTTTGGGCCTGGCTGGCCTCCAGCAGGTCCGCGCCGACGGGGTGGCGCTCACGGTTGTAGGTGTCGAGCAGTTCGTCGGGTGCGCGGCCCTGGGCGACGGCCGCGAGCTTCCAGCCGAGGTTGGTGGCGTCCTGCACCCCAACGTTGAGCCCTACGCCGCCCGTGGGGAAGTGCTGGTGGGCGGCGTCCCCCGCCACGAGCACCCGGCCCGCACGGTACCGCTCGGCCTGGCGGGTGGCGTTGCCGAAGCGTGACAGCCACACGGGGGAGTGCATGCCGAAGTCCGTGCCCGCGATGGCTTTCACCTTGGCGCGAAGCTCGTTGAGGGTGAGCTCCCCGGGATGCTCTGGGCGCAGGTCCTCGGGGGTGGCTCCGACCAGGCGGTGATGCCCGTCCGGCAGGGGCACCACCATGAGCCCGCCCGCGCCGCCGGCCGCACTGAACCCGAGTTCCGGGGGGTCGTCCAGGACGACGTCGCCGAGCCAGCCGTACATGGTGGCGGGAGTCCCGGGGAAGGCGATCCCGGCGGCCTCGCGGACGGTGCTGCGGACGCCGTCGCAGCCGACGACGTAGGCGGCCTCCAGCTCGTACGGGCCCGTGGGCCCCGTCACCCGGACCGTCACCGACTCCGCTTTCTGGACGAGCCCGTCCACCGTGTGGCCGCGCCTGATGTCCGCGCCCATGGCGACCGCGTGTTCTTCCAGCAGCTCCTCCGTCCTGGCCTGGGGCTGGACGAGGGTGAACGGGAAGGGCGTGTCCAGCACGGCGAACTGGAGCCGGCTGGAGAGGCCGCCGAAATGGCCGGTGGGCACGCGGATGGCGCCGGCGAGGAACCGCTCGTGGATTCCACGCGACGCCAGGATCTCGATGGTGCGCGGGTGCACGGTGAGCGCCTTGGAGTGGACGTCGCGTTCCGGCCGCTTCTCCAGGACGGTGACCTCGGCCCCGCCCAGCCGCAGTTCCGCCGCCAGCCACAGTCCGACGGGTCCGCCGCCCACGATGACGATCATGACTTTCTCCCTTGGTCGGTGACCAATTTCTGCTTCGCAGTAAACTAGGTCAGTGACCAAGAAGCAAGCGGGGAGACCGTCCGGGACGCGGCTGACGGCCGGCGCCGTGGTCCGCGCCGCGCTGGAAGTGCTGGACGACACCGGCTGGGAGGGCGTCTCCACCAGGGCCATCGCCGACCGCCTCGGCGTGCGGATGAACACCGTGCTGTGGCACGTCAAGAGCAAGGCGCGGCTGCGGGAACTGATGGCCGACGCCATCGTCGGCGAGATCTCACTGGACGACCTGCCCGGCCCGTGGGACGAGCGCGTCACCGAACTGGCCCGCCGCTACCGCCGGGCCCTGCTCGCGCACCGCGACGGCGCCCTGGTGGTCGCGGGCACCTATGTCCCCGAGCCCGGCACCCTGCGCTTCGCCGAGGCGCTCGTCGCCGCCCTCCTGGACAGCGGGGCGGCGCACCGCGACGTCGCGTGGACCGCCTGGACGATCATCTACCTCGCCCTCGGGCTCGTCCAGGAGGAACAGGGCGCGGAGGACGCCCTGGTGGACCGTCTCGCCCAGGCCGTCTCCGCCACGGCCTACCCCGCGCTGCACGAGGTCCTCGGGCACATGGACCGGCGGTTCGACGAACGCTTCGAGTTCGGTCTCTCCCTCCTGCTGGACCCGCTTCACTCACACGCCGTGTGAGGCTGAGCCGGCGCGGAGGCGGTGGAGGCGCAGGGCGAGCTGGATCTCCAGGGCGCGGTCGGGGGACTGCCAGTCGTCGCCCAGCAGGCGGCCGACGCGGTCGAGACGCTGGGTGACGGTGTTGACGTGGATGTGCAGGCGCTCGGCCGTCTTCGACAGGTTGCAGCCGCTGCCGAAGTAGGTCTCCAGGGTGTGGACGAGCGCGGTGCCCCTGCGGGCGTCGTAGTCGAGCACCGGGCCCAGCCCCGCGGTCAGGAAGCCGTCCACGTCACGGTCGTCGCCGATGAGCAGGCCGACGAAGCCGAGGTCCGCGGCGCCCGCGCCCTCCCCGTGGCGGCCCAACGCGAGCAGGGCCTCGGCGCAGCGTCCCGCCTCGCGGGAGGCGGCCGCCACCTGGCCCGGCCCGTGCACGGGCCCGGCCGCGCCCACGGTGACCGGTGCGTTGAGGGAGGCGCCCATCTCCTTGGCCACGCGCCGTGCCGCCGCCCCGGGGTCGTCGCCCGGCAGCATCAGCACGACCTCCCCGCCCCTGGACGCCGCCAAGCCGTGTTCCACCGTCGCGTGGGACGCGGCCCAGAACGCCGCGCGTGAGCGGTGGTCGGGCGACTCGTACCGGGCCGACAGCACCACGTGAGGCGCCTCCACGTCGACACCCACCCGCCTGGCGCGAGCCTTGAGGGCGTCGGCGTCGAACTCCCGGCCTGACACCAGGTCGTCCAGGAGGTCCCCCCGTACACGGCCCTCCGCCTCGGCCACACTGCGGCGGAACAGCAGCAGCAGCGCGGTCACCAGCGCGGCCCGTTCCAGGATGCGGCGCCCGTCGTCGGGCACCTCGTCCGGTACGCGCAGCACCAGCGTGCCCAACACCTCGTCACCGGTGGACACCGACGCGATCCACAGGTCGCCCCGCCGTACCGTGCGGCCCTGCGCGCGGATGTTGCGCGCCGAGGCCGTCACCCCGTGCAGTTCCTCGTCGGTGAGGACGTCGGCGTGGTCGCCCGCCGTGGCCAGGCGGCGTCCCTCCGCGTCCAGCACGTGCAGTGTCCCGCCCAGCACTTCCGTCACGACGGCGGCGACGTCCTCCACGCCGCCGCCCCGCACCACCAGGGCGGTCATGCGGTCGTGCGCCTGCGCGGCCCGCTCCACCGCGGTGCTGCGCGCGCGCACCTCCTCGTTGGCCGCGCTCAGCTCCTCCAGCGCGGTGCGGGTCTCCTCCAGCAGCCGCGCGTTGTCGATGGCCACCGCCGCGTGCGCCGCCAGTGACCCGAGCAGCGCCACGTCCTCCTGGTCGAACGGACGCTCCCTGCGGTTGGCCGCGAACAGCACGCCGATCACGCGGCCGCCCAGCCGCATCGGCACGCCCAGGATCGCGACGAGGCCCTCCTCGGCCACCGCCGAGTCGATGAAGTCGCGGTGGCGGAACCGCGGATCGCCCAGGTAACCGGCGCTGGTGTACGGCATCGCGGTCTGCGCGACCAGCCCGCCCAGGCCCGCGCCCATCGGCAGCCGCAGCCGCCGGAACGCCGCCGACACCGACCCGTCGGTCACCCGCATGTAGGTGTCGCCGCGTTCGTCGTCGTTCAGCGTCATGTACGCGGTGTCCGCCGACAGCAGCCGGCGGGCGCGGCGCACGATCGCCTCCAGCACCGCGTCCAGGTCGCGCAGTCCCGCCAGGTCGCCCGCCGTGTCGAACAGCGCCTGCAGCTGCGCCTCACGCCGCGCGTGCCGCCGCATCACCGCCCGCACCCGCAGCGCCGCCAGCTTGGCCGCCTCCAGTTCCGCCAGCACCTCCGGCCCGGCGCCCGCCGCGCGGGCCTCCACCAGCGGCCCCTCGAACTCCACCGGGGACGCCTCGCGGGCCAGCAACTCCAGGAAGACGGCGCAGGTCATGCGGGACATTGTGGGCGCCGCACCCGTTGCCGGTCCATCCGCGGCGGGCCGCTCGGTCAGTGGGCGGTCCATCCGCCGTCCAGCGTGATCGACGCCCCGGTGATCATCGCGGCCTCCGGGGCGCACAGGTACGCCACCGCCGCGGCCACCTCCTCCGGCTCGATCAGCCGCTTGATCGCGGTCCGTGCCAGCAGCACCTCGGCCGTCACCGCATCCGGCGACATCCCGTGCACCCGGGCCTGGTCGGCGATCTGCCCCTCCACCAGGGGAGTGCGCACGTACGCCGGGCACACGCAGTTGGACGTCACCCCGTGCGGCGCGCCCTCCAGCGCGATCACTTTGGACAGCCCCTCCAGCGCGTGCTTGGCCGCCACGTACGCCCCCTTGTAGGGGGACGCGCGCAACCCGTGCACGGACGAGATGTTGACCACCCGTCCCCAGCCGCGCGCGTACATGCCCGGCAGCGCCGCCCGCACCAGCCGGAACGGCGCCTCCACCATGATCCGCATGATGGCGGAGAACATCTCGGGCGGGAACTCCTCCAGCGGCGCCACGTGCTGGATCCCCGCGTTGTTGACGATGATGTCGGCCTCGCAGTCGCGGGCCAGCGCGTCCAGCTGCGCCGGGTCGGCCAGGTCGGCGACGCGGGCCGTCCCGCCGAGCCGCTCGGCCGCCGCCCGCGCCTCGTCCCCGCGCAGGTCCACGATCATCACCTGCGCGCCGGCCGCCGCGAGCCGTTCGGCGCAGGCCAGCCCGATACCGCCCGCGCCGCCCGTCACCAGGGCGCGCCGGCCGGTCAGGTCCAGATTCGCCACGGCTGCGGTCTGCGGGTGCACGCTCGTCATGCCGGAAACCTACGGACGCCGCCGCCCCGCTCCTATGGGGACGGCGAACACAATCCTACGGCGAACCATGTGGACGCCCCACTGCGTCGCGTCCCGTCCGGGACGGCACCACGCCGTTCGGGGGCCGGCCATGTGACGTTCGGGCGCGGCGGCTACGGTCGGCTGTGCCGACGAACGTGAGGGGTCCCATGACCGAGATCACCCATCGCCACGTCCAGTCCACCAGCGGCCTGCGGATGCACGTCGCCGAGGCGGGCACCGGCCCCCTGGTCCTGCTGCTGCACGGCTTCCCCGAATGCTGGTACTCCTGGCGGCACCAGCTCGTCGCCCTCGCCGAGGCCGGGTACCACGCGGTCGCCCCCGACCAGCGCGGCTACGCCCGCACCGGCGGGCCGTCCCGCGTGGACGACTACACCATCCTCCACCTGGTCGGCGACGCCGTCGGGCTGATCGACGCGCTCGGCGAGGAGCAGGCCGTCGTCGTCGGGCACGACTGGGGTGCCCCCGTCGCCTGGGCCACCGCGCAGCTGCGCCCCGACCGGGTACGCGGCGTCGTCGGCATGTCCGTGCCGCACCGGCCCCGCTCCTCGCGTCCCCCCGTGGCCGCGATGCGCGAGCAACTGGGCGAGGGCTTCTACATGGTCTACTTCCAGCAGCCCGACGTGCCCGAGGCCGAGTTCGACCGCGACCGCGCCGCCACGTTCCGGCGGCTGCTGTACGCCGCGTCCGGCGACGGCCCCGCCCTGGCGCCGATCGTCCCCGACGGCGGCGGCTTCCTCGACTTCTGCCCCGAACCCGCCGAGCTGCCCGGCTGGCTCACCGAGGACGACATCGCCGCCTTCGTCCGCGAGTACGAGGACGCGGGCTTCACCGGCCCCCTCAACTGGTACCGCAACCTGGACCGCAACTGGGAGCTCACCGCCGCCTGGCACCGCGCCCCAATCACGCCCCCGGCCCTGTACATCGCCGGGGACCGTGACCTCGTCGTCGCCGCCCCGGGCGCCCGCGACATCGTCGCCGGCATGAACGCGTTCGTCCCCGGGCTGCGCGACACCGTCTGGCTGCCCGGCTGCGGCCACTGGACCCAGCAGGAACGGCCCGACGAGGTCAACCAGGCCATGATCGAGTTCCTCGGCGCGCTGTAGTGTCGGTGGCGGAGCGTACGGTCGGGGCGTGAACCGCACCGACCGTCTCTACGCCATGGTCGAGGAGCTGCGGGCGTGCGCGCCGCGCCGGCTGAGCGCCCGTGAGCTGGCCGCCCGCTTCGAGGTCAGCGTCCGCACCGTCGAACGCGACATCGCGGCGCTGCAGCAGGCCGGGGTCCCCATCTACGCCGACGTCGGCCGGGCCGGCGGCTACACCCTCGACAAGAGCCGCACCCTGCCGCCCCTCAACT
The DNA here is from genome assembly GCF_039536785.1 of Actinomadura miaoliensis. Lineage (NCBI taxonomy): Bacteria > Bacillati > Actinomycetota > Actinomycetes > Streptosporangiales > Thermomonosporaceae > Actinomadura > Actinomadura miaoliensis. Next base: position 101,014 of record NZ_BAAAZG010000018.1, on the reverse strand, counting down.
TCACCCCAGCCGAGGCCGTCGCGGTGGCGATCACGCTCAGCCGGGCGGCGGGATCGCCGTACTCGCGCGCCGCCCGCACCGCCCTGCACAAGATCCTCTCGGCGATGCCGGCACCCGACGGCGCCTCGGCCCGCGACCTGGCCGACCGCATCCGGTTCCTGGTCCCGATCGCGTCGGACGGGCCCGCGTCCGTGCCCGCCGTCCTGGAGGAGGCCGTGGCCGCCCGCCGCGTGGTGCGCCTGCTGTACGTCAACGGCTCCGGAACCACCAGCGAACGCGACGTCGAACCCGTCGCGTTCACCGCCGGCCACCACTCCTGGTACTTCCTCGGCTGGTGCCGCCTGCGCGGGGAGGGCCGCGTCTTCCGCATCGACCGGATCCGCCGCGCCACCCTCCTCGACGAGACCGCCCCCGCGCGGACCTTCGAAGAACTCGAATGCGACCGCCCCGCCGACATGATCGCCCGATCTCTGGAACTGGTCTGAAAACACCGACAGGGGGTTGTCGCGGACGCCGGAGAAAGTGACACGCGTACACCGAAACCGGCGATCACCGTGGAGGCAACCATGGCCGCACCCGCGTTCAACACCGTCACCTGGTTCCAGGTCGGCACCGACGACCCCAAGGCCGCCCGGGACTTCTACGGCGACCTGTTCGGCTGGACGTTCGACCCCGGCACCGGCTACGACCTGATCAGCTACCCGGGCGCCGAGGCGCCCAGCGGCGGCATCGCGCACGTGCCCAGCGCCGAGCAGAACTCCGCCACCTTCCTGGTCCTGGTCGAGGACGTGGCCGCCGTGTGCGCCCGCACCGAACGGCTCGGCGGCAAGATCCTCGTCCAGCCGACCACCACGCCCAAGGGCCTGGTGTTCGCCCACCTCCTCGACCCGTCCGGCAACCACTTCGGCGTCTTCACCCCGCCACCCGCCCCCTGACCCGCCGTTTCCCGGGCGGCCGGTCCCCCGGCCGCCGCGCGGACACCCTTCGCGGTAATCGCCGGGGCGCACCCACCCACGAGCACCTCAGTTTCCCCGGCCGCGACGTGGACGACGACCGCGTGCGCCGGAATCGTCCGTACCCGCAGGCGATCAGAGCGTCCGACGGGTGGTTCAGCCGCCTGCCGCGGCCTCGATCGCCTGCTTCATCTCCACCGCGCCGCGTTCCATCCGGATGCGGATCTCGGCGGCGCGCGCGTGCGGCAGCAACGGACGGACGCCATGGGGGCCGGCTCCTCTCAGGCACGCGCAGATGCCGATCAAACCTAGAGGTGGCCAGCACGGTGCGGCTGTCCGGGGAGGCGTGAAGCTGTGTGGATCGGTGGGGCGAGGGGGCTCCGAGGGGCCGCGGCCCTGCCCTGGGGGGACGGTCCTAGGGCAGGGCCGGGTGTGGGTTGGGTCAGCCGCCGATGTCGGAGTTCTGCGCGGCGGTGACGATCGTCGTGGCGTCCTCCGGCAGGAGGTGTCCGGCGTTCACCGATGCCTGCGTGGCCGCCCGGACCTTGGTCACGTAGTCGTCGTGCGTCGGGTACAGCCTGGTGAGCACGGGCTCGGCGGTGGGCGGGAAGTAGGGGTCGGACGGGTCGCCGTCGTCATGGCGGTCCCACGGGTCGGCGTCGCCGTTCCACGGATCCCGGGCGCCGTAGAGGCCGCAGAAGATGCCGCTGCCGCTGGTGTCCCGCATGCCGGTGAGCGTGCGGGTCGGGACCGTGACGTCCGGTAGCCGGATGCCGCCGGTGGCCAGGCCGGTGCTCGGGTCGCGCAGGTCGGTGTTCAGCGCCGGGCCGCTCGGCGGACGCGCACCGCCCTGGGCCCAGCTCGCCAGATGCCGCAGCGCGGCGTTCATCGAGTAGTGGCCGGGGCCGTCGTTGAACGGCGCCGAACCGGAGGCGCAGTCCGGCTGCGGCGCGGCGGAGCCGGCGGACTTCCTCAACGTCGGATCACCGAGGTCGTAGGCCCACTGGTCGCCGTGCGCGGTTCCCGCCAGCTCCCAGCGCACGATCCGGTCGGTGTCCGGCTGCCGGGCGTCGGACGCCCCGGGGATGTCGGTCTCGGTCAGCACGACGAACGTCGGCTCCGGCCGGTCGGTGCGAATGCGGGACGGGTTCGGCATCCACAGCACGTCGGCCAGGCTGCCGCTGATCGGCGAGGCGACCGCGCTGTTGCTGTGGATCATGAAGCCGTCGTAGACGCGGGACACCGGCTGCACGGCGTTGACGTAGGTCGTCATGAAACCGGCCGACTGCGACTCGCCGTCGGCGAGCAGTGTCCTGATCCGCAGCCCGCCGAGCGGGTCGGGTCCGTCCGGCGTGCGCAGCGCCTGCCCGGCCTGGGAGAAGATGTCGTAGGAGTAGGCGTCGCCGGGGTGGACGAGGCCGCCGTACCGCGCCGGGTCCCAGCCCTTGAGACCGCGGATCTGGCCGAGGCCGCCGTTGACGCCGACCGACTGCGCCGAGACGCCGACCCACGCGTAGCCCTTGCGCAGCAGCTCGTCCCGGGTGAACCAGTAGTCGGGGGAGAGTTCGAGCTGGCCGCTGACGTTGAGCCACTCCACCACGACGGTGCCGTTGAACCTGGCCGGGTCGGTGGGCCGCCGGACGAGCAGCCGGGTCTTGTAGGCGGCCCGGCCGGACGTGCGGACGGCCCACCGGCCGTCGGATGTCCAGATGCCGGACTTGGCGTAGGACGTGGCGGTGCCCGCGATGAAGTACTCGCTCTCGGTGTATCCGAACGAGCCGAGGTCCTCCGCCGCGGCCAGGAACGGGAATCCGTGGTCGCCGGCGGGCGGGACGGTGATCGTCGGGTTGGCGGCCGCGGCCCGGGCGGCCGGGACGGTGGGCGGGACGCCGAGGAGGAGGGCGGCGGCCAGCACCGCCCCCAGCGCCGCCGCAGCGGCTCGCCGCCACGGGAACCGGACAGGTGTGCGCACGGGGTTACCTCCCTGAGCGGATGACGGGGGAAGCACAGTGTGATTTGCGGGCACCGGCCCGGAATCGGCGAAATCACCGGCGCCCGCCAGGCCGGCGCCATGACGCCCCTCGGCCTGCGCAGCAATGCCGCCGAGCCACGTCATGTTACATAGAGTGATGTTCTGGATTCGGACAGCACGCATCAGGGTGAGGTGTGGCCCAGCCTTCTGGAGGCAACACGGCCGGCCACGGGTGAGAGCCGCGACAGGACGACCGACCGAGGAGAACCCCCATGGGCCGAAGCGCGACTCCCGTCACAGGCGCTCCCGGCAGTCCGCGTGGCCGGGAGCCAGGCCGCAGGGCGCGAAGGCTCGCCGCCGTGTTCCTGCTTGGCCTCATCGCGTCGGGGGCGTGCGGTGCGAGTGCGCAGCCCGTCGCCGGGGCGGCGGGGGCGCGGCCGTCCTGCCCGCACACCCTGGTGGGCGTGGCGCATCAGGATGACGACCTGCTCAGCCTCAACCCCGCGATCCGCGACCTGATCCGGGCGGGCTGCCCCGTCAGCACCGTGTACCTGACCGCGGGGGACGGTGAGCGCGGTGCCGACTTCGTCGCCAACCGTGAGAACGGAGTCCGTGAGGCGTACGCGGCGATGGCGGGAGCCCGGAACCACTGGTCACCGCGGCCCGTCCAGGTCGGCGACCGCACCCTTCGCTCGTACCGGCTGCTCCGGCGTGAGGTGCGGCTGACGTTCATGGAACTGCCCGACGGGCGTCCCGCAGGAGACCGTCACCCGAGCCTGCTCGGGCTGTTCACCGGAGCCGTGTCCCAGATCGGCCCCCTGAACGGAGGCCGCGCCTACAACGAGGCGGAACTGCTGGCCACCCTCGATCAACTCGTCGTGCGCTGGAACATCGGGCGGATCCTCACCCTGGACCCGGACAACACCAGGTTCGGCTACGACGGCTGGCGCACCGGCGGCGTCGACCACAGCGACCATGGCGTCACCGCCCGCTACTTCCGGAAGGTCGCCTATCGCCGAGCGCTGCCGGTGCGGACCTACCTCGGCTACACCATGTCCAAGTACACGCCCAACCTCACCGGCGGCGACACGACGGACAAGACCCGGTTCGCCAGGCTTTACCACAAGTACGAACTCTGCGGCACGACCCGCTGCCTCGACCCTCCCGAACCGTCCACGCTGCCCGAGGACTACTCCAACTGGGTCGCCCGGCAGTACCCCACGGCACACCGGCCGCCGAACGCCGGAGAGATCGTGTCCCACATCGGCGACCGCGCCACCGACAGGGAGCACTCCGAACTCTGTCTGGACGTCGACCACGCCACCGGCCGGGTGCGCACCCTGCCCTGCGACGGCACGTCTAGCCAGCAGTGGACATTCCTGCCCACCGGCCACATTGCATCGGGCCCGTACCGCACTCTCTGCCTCGACGCCGGAACGGACGACGTCACCGCGACCCGGTGCGCTTCCGGAGCACCGCAGCAAATCTGGCAGACCCGCTCGGGAACCATCTCCTCCATGCGCCGCTGCCTGTGGCAGGACGACGCCGCGCGCAAGACCCCTCGCCTCCGCCTGACACCCTGCCCGCACACCGCCGAACCGGAAACCAGCTGGCAGTGGCAGGCTCCGCGCGTCCGCTACCCGGCCGGTGAGTGATCGTTCGCCGCCGCGCGCGGCCCCTCGCTGTTCAGAACGGCCTGGCTGTTGTGCGGGGACCGGCACCTGGCCGAGGACCTGGTGCAGACGACGCTGGGAAGGCTGTACACCTCGTGGCGGCGCGTGCAGCGCGCCGACAACCCCGCCGCCTACGCGCGCACCGTGCTGACGCGCGCCTATCTGTCGCACGTCCGCAAGCACAGCAGCAAGGAGACGCCGTGGCGGCGGCTGCCCGAGGCGGCCGCCGCCGACCACGACCAGGCGTTGCGGGTGACGCTGCTGAACGGGCTGGCCCGGCTACCGGCCAAGGACCGCGCCGTGCTCGTCCTGCGCTACTGGGAGGACCTGAGCGTGGAGGACGTGGCGTCCGAGCTGGGGCTGAGCAGCGGGGCGGTGCGCAACCGGAGCATGCGCGCGCTGGGCAGGGATGCGCCACCGCGCCGGCATCGCCGTCTCGGCGGTCACCGCCGTCGCCGCCGCCACCGGTGGCGTGGTGGTGCTCGGCACCGGCGGCGACCGGCCCGGGACGACGGTGACACGGCCGCCCGCCGTGCGGCTGGTGAGCGCGCAACAGGTGCTGGGCCGGGCCGCGCAGGCCGCGGAGTCGCGCCCGGCGGTCAGGCCCCGCCCCGACCAGTGGTGGTACACCAAGGCGGTCGAGACCGGGGCCGCCGCCGAACACGGGCCCAAGCCGCACTTCTCCGAGGACTGGATCAAGCTTGACGGCACCCAGGACGCCAGTCTCCTGCGCGGCAAGCTGGTGATCTACCGTCACACGGGCATCGGGGCCAAGCGCGCCAGGGCCGAGCACGACCGCCTGGTGTCGCTGCCGGCCGACCCCCGGAAGCTGCGCTCGATCATCTACAAGGAGGTCGACGCCATGCCCGCCCGCGATTGGATGGTCCCCGACCGGGACGGCCAGGCGTTCGGCAACGCCGCGCAGATGCTGTGGGACGCCCCGGTGACCATGCCCCCGGCGACCCAGGCCGCCCTGTACCGCGTGCTGGCGACCATTCCCGGCGTGCAGATCGACACCGGCGTCAGGGACGGCGCGGGCCGTCCCGCCATCGCGTTGTCCCGGGGGTTCGGCGAGCAGTTCCTGATGGACCCCGTGACCTACCAGATGGTGGCGCGGCGGACCGTCAACACCGGCCGCAACGTTCCCAGGTCGGCGCTCGACGGCCGCGCCGACCCCCGCTACAACGTGCCCAAGGGCACGATCATGAACGACCTCACACGCGTCGTCACCAAGCTCGTCGACCGTCCCGGCCAGCGGTAGCCCCCGTGCGTGCGAGCAGGGCTTCGCCGGGCGAAGCCCTGCCGCTGGGCGGCGCGGTCACCACGATGCCGCCGGTCCCGCACCGTCCGGGACGCCTCGGTGGCCGTCGAGGCGTCCCGGCACCCGATCAGTTGACGCGCCGCAGATACCTGCCGGTGTCCACCAGCCACCCGACGCTCAGCGCCTTGGGCGCTCCGGGGACGTAGGAGCCGACGAGGTGGTACTGCACGTCCTTGCCGGGCTGCTGGAAGGCGGGGGCGGCGGGTCCCGCCTCCACGTCGAACGCCTTGACCACGCGGTAGACGTGGTAGTTGCAGACGTGCTCCGGGTCGGCGGGGTTGGTGTTGAGGCTGTCCGGCGGCAGGGCGCGCCCGCTGAAGCTCGCGCCGGCGCGGGCGAGGAAGGCGCCGCGCTCGGAGCCGAAACGGTCGAGGTACTGGCCGGCGCGGAGGGTCACCCGCCTCTTGGCCGGACGGCCGTTGATGACGTCGCCGTCGTGCGCGAATCCGTCGTCGGGCGGATACCTCCAGCCCATCGGCTGGGCGGTCTCGTCCCAGTACCGGTAGAGGAACCGGTTGGGCGACAGCCCGCCATAGCGCTCGTAGCCCTCCAGGATGCGTCCGAGGGGACCGGTCTTCGGCAGGTACTTCGGCCCGAGCCGCCGGTCGTCGTCGATGTAGGGCGGGCCGCACACCTGGTCGTCGCGATGGTCGCGGGTCGAGACCTGGGCGGCCACCGCCGTGCGGGGCGAGGTGCGGTCGGCGGTGTCCGCCCGGACCGGTGCCGCGACCGGCACCAGCGCGGCGGCGGAGCCCACCGCCATGGCCAGCGCGACACGTCGTCGGAAATCACGCATGAATTCCCCTTGTGCGTTGTCGAGTTCGGTCTGAATTCTGGAGGCCGCCGATGGAACGGAACTCCGGAACGCGTGGTCACGCGCGCTCGACTTCCGGGGAAGAAATTAACCGAACAGCCTGCACAAGCGGAGCAACTCGCGCGCCGGTCGATGTCACGATAAAGCAAAAGCCCGGGCGGAGACCGATAAAAAGGAAATAGCGGTGAAGGTGGCAGAATGGTGGCGCGGAGGGATTAATGGAGCAGACTTTCCCAACTGGTCGGCCGATCGCCCGCGTCGGCCGACGTCGAACCGGCGCCCCAGAGTCGGGGGTCGGCGGCCCTTGTCGTCCTGGAGGTGAAGGGCGGGCGGCCATCTCCGGCCGCCTCTTGACGGGCGATCAGATGTGAGTTCTTCTCACGTTCATGGATGATCTCCGCCCCCCGCATCGCCTCCGCCCGGCGGTCCGCCGCCTCGCCCGCCGGGCCGCCGCCCTCGCCACCGCCGCCGCGCTCACCGCCGTGCTCCCCGTGACCCCGGCGTCGGCCGGCCGGGCGGAGGAGCTCACCCTCAACCGGATCCAGAGCATCGGAACGCACAACAGCTACCACGCCGAGCCCAACGCCAGGGAGTTCGCGCTGATCTCCGCCTTCGCCGGGACGCAGGCCAACGGGCTCCAGTACACGCACGTTCCGCTCGGTCGGCAGTTCGCCGGGCAGAACGTGCGGCAGATCGAACTCGACATCTGGGCGGACCCCGACGGCGGACGTTTCGCCCGGCCGCTGATCCGGCCGCTGACCGGCCAGTCCCTGGAGTACGACCCGCGCATGCGCGAAAAGGGCACCAAGGTCCTGCACATTCGCGACATCGACTATCACAGCACGTGCGTGTCCTTCGTCGAATGCCTGACCGCGGTGCGCGACTGGTCGCGGGCCAACCCGTCGCACGTCCCGATCGCGATCCTGGTGGAGTTCAAGGACACCCTCGAACTGTCGCTGCCCGACTCCTTCCCGCTCCCGCCGTACCGGTGGACGCGAGCGCGCATGCTCGGCCTGGAGGAGGAGATCCGCTCGGTCTTCTCGGCGGACGACCTGATCACTCCGGACGACGTCCGCGATGACGGCCTCACCCTCGAACAGTCCGTCCTGCGCAACGGCTGGCCTTCGCTGGACGCGGTCCGGGGCAAGGTCATGTTCCTCATGGACAACGCCGGCTCGTACCGCGACCGCTACGTCGAGGGCAACCCCGGCCTGGAGGGCCGGATCCTGTTCACCAGTTCCGAGCCGGGGCGGCCCGACGCGGCGTTCGTCAAGCGCAACGACGCGGTGGGATCGGCGGAGGAGATCAGGTCGCTCGTCCGCAGCGGCTACATCGTGCGGACCCGCGCCGACGCCGACACCGCCCAGGCCCGCAGCGGCGACACCTCCGTCCGCGACGCGGCGCTCGCCAGCGGCGCCCAGTGGGTCAGCACGGACTATCCGGTCCCCGGCATCGCCGACCGCTTCGGCACCGGCTACTACGCCGCCCTCCCCGGCTTCGCCGCCGCCCGCTGCAACCCCGTCCTCACCTCCGACGGCTGCACCGTCACCTCCCCTTGACGCGCAACGGCGTGCCGCCCCACACCGTCGTCGGCCGAGTGCGCCCGGACCACGTGAATATGGGTTTGAGCTGCGTATTCTCACGACATGACGGGTATCGCCCATGGTGGCGGCAGAGGGCGCCCGGCTCGTCTGAGAAGGGGCAAGGGCACCGGGCGCCCCCGCCGTCCGTGGAATACCACCTGTGGGTGCTCAGGGCCGCTCAGCCGGACGCGCCGGAACGGAGGCGGGCGGGGCCCGGACAGGCCATGGATGATCGACGACCTTCTTCCAGCGTCCGCCGGCCGCGGCGGCGGTCAGGCGCCGCGGGGTCGCGCCGGGCAGAGGCGGTCGTGACGGCGGCGGGGCGCGTGCCCTGGACGGCACGCCGGCCGCCGCCGGCCCGTGAACGGTCGGCGGCCGATCGTCCGGCCGCCTCATCCGCGGACCCTGTGGAGGCCGGGTGAGCGGATGGCCGTCGGCGGACACCGTCAACATGATCACCCGCTGCCTGGACCTGGCCGGAGTGTTCGCCTGCGGGCTGCTCGGCGGGGTCGTGGCACGCGCCGAACGTTTCGACCTGTTCGGCTACCTCGTGATCGGCACGATCTCCGGGCTCGGCGGCGGCATCATCCGCGACACCCTCCTGCAGCACGGCACGCCCGTCGCCCTGACGGACCCGGCCTACCTGCCGACCGCGTTCGCGGGAGCCTTCGTCGCCTTCCTGGTCAATCTCCGCGAGGACCAGTGGAACCGGCTCTTCACCCCGCTGGACGCGGCCGTCATCTCGTTCTGGGCCGTGGCCGGCGCGCAGAAGACCCTGGCGGCCGGGCTCGGGTGGCTGCCCGCGGTGCTGCTCGGGACGATCACCGCGGTCGGCGGAAGCGCGGTGCGTGACCTGCTGAGAGGCCGCGTGCCCGCCGTGTTCGGCGGAAACGCGCTGTACGCGTCGGTGGCCGTGGCGGTCGCCGGCGTGTTCGTCCTGTTCTCCTACCTGGATTCCCCCACGCTCGGGATGATCGCCGGAATCGTGCTCGGCCTGGCCTTCCGGATGGTCGCCCACCGCCGGGGCTGGCGCCTGCCCGGCGGCCTGCCGCTGGAACCCGGCACCGCGCTGCGGACCGTTCGGGTCAGGCCCCGGCGAGGCCGAGGCCGACGAGAGGGGAAGGACCCATGACCGCCGACGCCGTTCTGCCCGGGCTGGACGACATCCGCCCGCAGTTGGAGGACTTCTACAAGGACCTCCACGCTCACCCCGAGCTCGGGCTGGCGGAGCACCGGACGTCCGCCCGGGTGGCCGAGCGCCTGCGCGAGTGGGGCTACGAGGTGACGGACGGCGTCGGCGGCACCGGCGTCGTCGGCGTCCTCGGCAACGGTGACGGGCCCACCGTCCTGCTGCGGGCCGACATGGACGCGCTCCCTGTCAAGGAAGAGACCGGCCTTCCCTACGCCTCCGCCGTGACCGTCACCGATGACGACGGCCACCGGCGTCCCGTCATGCACGCCTGCGGCCACGACGTCCACGTCGCCTGCCTGCTGGGCTTCGCCCGGCTGATGGCGCGGGCGAAGGACACCTGGCACGGCACGCTGATCCCGCTCTTCCAGCCCTCCGAGGAGAACGCCGCCGGCGCCGGGGCGATGGTCGACGACGGCCTCACCGACATGATCCCCCGGCCGGACGTGGCGTTCGCGCAGCACGTCCTGCCGTACCCCGCCGGATACGTCGGCGTCCGCCCCGGCCCGTTCCTCTCGGCCGCCGACAACCTGCGCATCACGCTGTACGGGCGGGGCGGGCACGGGTCCATGCCGCAGGCCACCGTCGACCCCGTCGTCATGGCCGCCGTCTGCGTGCTGAGGCTCCAGACCGTCGTCTCCCGGGAACTGGCGGCCACCACCCCGGCCGTGGTGACCGTGGGCAGCGTCCAGGCCGGGGCGAGCCCCAACGTCATCCCGGACAGCGCCGTGCTGCTCATCAACGTCCGCACCTACGACGACGCCACGCGCGAACACGTCCTGGACGCCATCGAACGCTGCGTCAAGGGTGAGGCGACGGCCTCGAACGCGCCGCGCGAACCGCGGATCGAGCACCTCGCCGGCTTCCCCCCGACCGTCAACGACGACGCGGTGACCCGCCGCCTCGCCCGCGCCTTCGCCGACCGTTTCGGCGACGACTTCCACACCATCGACCTGCAGACGGCCAGCGAGGACTTCAGCGAGATCCCCGATGCCCTCGGCACCCCGTTCGCCTACTGGGGCATCGGAGGCATCGACCCCAGCGCGTACGCGCAGGCGGCCGCACGAGGCAGCGTCCAGCAGGACGTGCCCGTCAACCATTCCTCCACGTTCGCGCCGGTCATCCAGCCCACACTGGACACCGGCGTCACAGCCCTCGCCGTCGCCGCACTCGAATGGCTCGGTGCTTCAGTGCGCTGACCGCGCGCGCTAGCGTCGGGACAATGACCAGTGCACAGCTGCTCACCGACGCGTTCGGCCGGATCCGCGAGGTGGTCCACCAGGCCGTCGACGGGCTCTCACCTCAGCAGCTGGCCTACCGGGCCGGCGAGAACGCCAATTCGATCGCCTGGCTGGTGTGGCATCTCACCCGGATCCAGGACAACCACATCGCCGACGTCGCGGGCCTCCCGCAGGTGTGGACGTCCAAGGGCTGGGCCGCAAGGTTCGGCCTGCCCTTCGACGCCGCCGACACGGGCTACGGGCACAGCAGTGACCAGGTCGCGGCCGTCCAGGTCGAGTCGGGGGAACTGCTCACCGGGTACCACGACGCCGTGTACCAGCAGACGATCTCCTACGTCGAGACGCTCACCGACGACGACCTGCCGCTTGTCGTGGACCGTTCCTGGGACCCGCCCGTCACGCTGGCCGTGCGGCTGGTCAGCGTCATCTCCGACGACCTCCAGCACGCCGGACAGGCCGCCTTCGTCCGGGGGCTGCTCTAGCGCCGCCGAAAATGTCGGTGCCGTAGGGCACGCTGTCCGGCGGAGGGGGCAGCGGATGACCATACATGTCGTGAGCAGGCGCCGGGCCAGGGCTTCGATCGAGGCGGTGTATCCGGGCGCGCGGATCGTGGACGTCACCTCTCGCGCCGACGAGCCGTGGGTGCGGCTGAGCCCCTTCTACCCGCACGGCGGCATTCCCGTGCCGTTCACTCCGGGGGTGACCGCCCAGTCGGTCGAGGGGATCTGGCAGGCCCTCAAGGTCTTCGCGGACGAGGACGTCGACCCCGCCAAGCTGCACGTCACCTCGATGCGGGGGCTCAAGCGGACGGTTCGCCGGCACGGGCCCGTCCTCGGCCACCGCCGGGGCCTCGAAGGGACGGTGCTGCTGCCGTACGAGCGGGCCCGCCGGGAGATATACCTTCCGGCCTACCGGTGGGTCCTGGAGCGCCGCGTCGCCGATCTGGTCGCCGAACTGGGCCGCCTCGGATCCGAGGGCGATGTCGTCCTGCTCGACTACGGCACCAACGACGACGTGAGTGACCTGTCCAGCCCGCTGTCACACGCCGGTCTCGTCCGCCGTCACGTCGAGGGGCGCTGGCCGGGCTCGTAGCGCGTCTTTCAGAGGCCGGCGGCGTAGAGAAGGTCGCGGACGGCGGGGACGGTTTCGCGGGCGCTGTGCCAGACGAGGCGCAGGCTCAGGTCGGGGGCGTCCAGGGGCAGCCGGGCGAGCGTGCCGGACGCCAGCGCGGCCGACACCGCGAACTCCGGCAGCAGGGCGACGCCGAGGCCCTGTTCGGCCCAGGCGCGCATGATCGGGACGCCGCCGACCCGGACGCGTTCGGGGCCGGGCCCGATGATCCTGTCGGCGGCCATCCAGAACGAGCAGGCCGGCACGTTCACCAGCAGGCGTTCGCCGGTCAGGTCGTCGGGCACGACGCGCGAGGCCCCGCGCAGCCGGTGGCCGGGGGCCGCGACCAGGGCGAGCGGAACGGCGTCGACGTCCAGGAACGCCAGCGGCTCGGGCGGGGACGGGAAGCCGAGGTCGCCCAGGGCGGCGCCGGTGTCCAGCAGCAGCGCCGCGTCCAGGCGTCCGGCGGTCACGTCGGCGAGCAGGTCGTCGCGGCTCGCACCGGGGTGCACGTCCACGCGCAGGCCGGGGCGGCGTTCCGCGAGCCTGGCCAGCACGCGCGGCACGTGCGTGGCGGCGATGGTCTCCAGGGCGCCGAGCCGGAGCCGCTGGGAGGCGCCGGTCACCTCGCGGCGCGCCTGCTCGGCCTGGTCCAGCAGGCGGCGGGCCCAGCCCAGCAGGCGTTCGCCCGGCCCGGTCAGCCGCATGCCCTTGGGCGTGCGTTCGAACAGCGCCACTCCCAGCGACCTCTCCAGGGTGCGGATCTGCTCGGAGACACTGGACGGCGCCATGCCCAGGGCGTTGGCGGCGTCGGTCACCGTCCGGTGCCGCACGACGGCCTCGAACGTCCGCAACTGGCGCAGCTCCATGCCCTCGACCAACCCGCGGCGCGCGTTCGGAAATTCCGAACGCGGCGTGCGGGCGGGCCGGTGGAGGTTCCCCGGCGCCGGCCCGACAGTGGCGCCATGACCACTGTTCACCTTCCGACCGAGCGGGAGCCGGCGGTGTGGCCCAGGCGGCCGTTCGTGCTGCTGGGGATCTCGCTCGGCTACTTCATGGTGCTCCTGGACATGACCGTGCTGTCGGTCGCCGAGCCCGACCTGGCCGCCTCGCTGCACACCTCGATCGCCGGGCTGCAGTGGGCCACCACCGGGTACACGGTGACGTTCGGCGCGCTGCTGCTGTCGGCCGGGGCCGTCGCCGACCGGTACGGGGCGCACCGGGTGTTCCGCGCCGGCGTCGCCGTCTTCGGGGGCGCCTCGCTGCTGTCGGCGTTCGCCCCGACGCTGCCGGCCTTGGTCGGGCTGCGCGCCGTGCTCGGCGTCGCGGCGGCGGCGTGCGTGCCCGCCTCGATGTCGCTGATCGCGCGGCTGTATCCGGACCCCGCCGGGCGCGCCCGCGCCGTGGCGAGCTGGGCGGCCGTCAGCGGCGCCGCGGTCGCCGCCGGACCGGTCGCCGGAGGCGTCCTGGTCGATCTGGCGGGCTGGCGCGCCATCTTCCTGATCAACGTGCCCCTGGCGCTGCTGGTGCTCGCGCTGACCGCGGGACGGGCGGTCCGCTGCCCGCGCGGCGACCGGCGGATCGACTGGACGGCGCAGCTCGCGGCGTGCGCGGTGCCGGCCCTGCTGACCGACGCGCTCATCGCGGCGGGCGCGCGCTCCTGGGCGCACGCGGCCGGGTCGGCGGCGGCCGCGGTGCCGGCGGCGGCCGTGTTCGCGGTACTGGAACGGCGCAGTGCGGCGCCGGTGCTGCACCGGCCGCTCCTGCGCGGCCGCGGCGTGCGCGCGGGGCTGTTGGCGGGCGCGGCGGTGAACTTCGCGCTCAACGGGAACCTGTTCGTCCTGCCGCTGCTGTTCCAGCAGGACCGGCACCTCGGCGCGGCCGCCAGCGGCCTGGCGTTCCTGCCGCTCACCCTGCCGTTCGCGCTGGTCCCGCCGGTGGCCGGCCGGATCGTGGCGCGCGTCGGCCCCCGCCCCCCGATCCTGGCGGGGCTGACGTCGCTGGCGGCGGGCTGTGCCGTGCTGGGCTGGGCGGCCCGGGCCGGGGCGGGATACCCCTGGCTGGCATCCGGGCTGCTGCTGGCCGGATTCGGCGTGTCGTTCGTCCTGCCCGCTCTGGTGTCCGCCGTGATCGCCGCCGCGCCGCAGGGCACGGCCGGGGCCGCCGGGGGGCTGCTGAACGCCGTCCGGCAGATGGGCGCCACGCTCGGCGTCGCCGCCATGGGCGCCTGCGTGGGGCCGGACGCGGAAACGACGTGGGCGCTGCTGCTGGCGGCCGCCGTGTGCGCCGCCGCCGCGGTGGCGTTCGGCCGCGGCGCCGCGCGGTGACCGGACGCGGCGGGCGGGGCGGGATCACGGCCTACACCTCCGTGATCTCGGCACCCGCCCGCGCGGCCGGGGTCAGGGCGTCAGGCGTCGCCGCCGGTGTTGCTCTCGGCGGTCTGCACGCCGCCCGCGAACACCGAGGCCACGTCGTCGTTCAGCCGGTAGCGCTCGATGGCCTGCTGCAGCGTCTCCGGCTTGACCTCGCCCTGCCGGGCCAGCCGGGTCAGCACGGCGAGCACGATGGACGCCGCGTCGACGTGGAAGAAGCGGCGGGCGGCGGCGCGGGTGTCGGAGAAGCCGAACCCGTCGGTGCCGAGCGAGAGGAAGTCGCCGGGCACCCACGGCGCGATCTGGTCGGGGACGGCGCGCATGTAGTCCGACACCGCCACGATCGGGCCGGGCGCGTTCTCCAGCACGCGCGTCACGTACGGGACGCGCTGGTCGGCCTCGGGGTGCAGCAGGTTCCACTCGTCGCAGGAGCGGGCCTCACGGGCCAGCTCGTTCCACGAGGTGGCCGACCACACGTCGGCGGCCACGCCCCAGTCCTCGGCCAGCAGCCGCTGCGCCTCCAGGGCCCAGCGCCCGCCCACGCCGGACGCCAGGATCTGCGCCCGCGGCGCCTCGGCCCCGTTGCCCGCCCGCGGCGCCTCGCGGTACCGGTACAGGCCCTTGAGCAGGCCCTCGACGTCCAGGTCGTCCGGCTCGGCGGGCTGCTGGTACGGCTCGTTGTAGACGGTGAGGTAGTAGAAGACGTCCTCGCCGTGCGGGTGCTCGTCGGACGAGCCGTACATGCGGCGCAGCCCGTCCCGCACGATGTGCGCCAGCTCGAACGCCCACGTCGGGTCGTAGTGCACGCAGGCGGGGTTGGACGCGGCCAGCAGCGGGGAGTGGCCGTCGGCGTGCTGCAGGCCCTCGCCGGTGAGCGTGGTGCGGCCCGCCGTGGCGCCCAGCAGGAAGCCGCGGCCCATCTGGTCGCCCAGCGCCCACATCTGGTCGCCGGTCCGCTGGAACCCGAACATCGAGTAGAAGATGTAGACGGGGATCATGTGCTCGCCGTGCGTGGCGTAGGAGGTGCCCGCGGCGATCGTCGAGGCCATCGACCCGGCCTCGCTGATGCCCTCGTGCAGCATCTGCCCCTGCTCGGACTCCTTGTACGACAGCAGCAGCTTGCGGTCGACGGCCTCGTAGGTCTGCCCGTGCGGCGAGTAGATCTTGGACGTGGGGAACAGCGAGTCCATGCCGAACGTGCGGTACTCGTCCGGGGCGATCGGGACGAACCGGGCGCCGATGTTCTCGTCCTTGATCAGGTCCTTGAGCAGCCGGACGAACGCCATGGTGGTGGCGACGTTCTGCTTGCCCGAGCCCTTCTTCAGCGACGCGTACACCGGGTCGCCGGGCAGCTTCAGCGGCTTGGCGCGCACCACCCGCCTGGGCAGGAACCCGCCGAGCGCCGCCCGCCGCTCGCGCATGTACTCGATCTCGTCGGAGTCCTCGCCCGGGTGGTAGTACGGCGGCAGGTCCGCCTCCAGCGCCGAGTCGGGGATGTCCAGGTAGAGCCGGTCGCGGAACTCCTTGAGCTCGGCCTTGGTGAGCTTCTTCATCTGGTGGGTGGCGTTGCGGGCCTCGAAGTCGGGGCCGAGCGTCCATCCCTTGATGGTGTGCGCGAGGATCACCGTGGGCTGGCCGACGTGCTCGCGGGCCGCCTTGAACGCCGCGTACACCTTGCGGTAGTCGTGCCCGCCGCGCGACAGGCGGCGCAGGTCGTCGTCCGACAGGTGCTCGACCATCTTGCGCAGCCGCGGGTCGTCGCCGAAGAAGTGCTCGCGGATGTAGGCGCCGGACTCGACCGAGTAGGTCTGGAACTGCCCGTCCGGCGTGGTGTTCATCTTGTTGACCAGCACGCCGTCGACGTCCTGGGCCAGCAGCGGGTCCCAGTCGCGGCCCCAGATCACCTTGATGACGTTCCAGCCCGCGCCGCGGAAGAACGACTCCAGCTCCTGGATGATCTTGCCGTTGCCGCGCACCGGGCCGTCCAGCTGCTGCAGGTTGCAGTTGACGACGAAGGTGAGGTTGTCCAGCTCCTCGCGCGCGGCCAGGCCGATGGCGCCCAGCGACTCCGGCTCGCCCATCTCGCCGTCGCCGAGGAAGGCCCACACGTGCGACCGGGACGTGTCCTTGATCTTGCGGTTGTACAGGTAGCGGTTGAAGCGGGCCTGGTAGACCGCGTCGATCGCGGTCAGCCCCATCGAGACCGTGGGGAACTCCCAGAAGTCGGGCATCAGCCGCGGGTGCGGGTACGACGACAGCCCGCCGCCCGGGTGTGAGATCTCCTGGCGGAACCCGTCCAGCTTGTCCTGCGGCAGCCGCCCCTCCAGGTAGGCGCGGGCGTAGATGCCGGGCGCCGCGTGCCCCTGGATGAACACCTGGTCGCCGGACTCGCCGTGGTCCTTGCCGCGGAAGAAGTGGTTGAACCCGACCTCGTAGAGCGACGCGGCCGAGGCGTAGGTGGCGATGTGTCCGCCGACGCCCAGCTCCGGCCGGTTGGCCCGGGACACCATGATCGCGGCGTTCCACCGGATGTAGGCCCGGATGCGCCGCTCGATGTGCTCGTCGCCGGGGAACCAGGGCTCGTGCTCCGGCGGGATCGTGTTGATGAAGTCGGTACTGCGCAGGCCGGGGACGCCGACCTGCTGCTCGCGGGCGCGTTCCAGCAGGCGCAGCATCACGTAGCGCGCGCGGCCCTTGCCCTCGGTCTTGATGACCGTGTCCAGCGACTCCAGCCACTCCCGGGTCTCGTCCGGGTTGATGTCCGGCAGCTGGCTCGGCAGGCCGTCGCTGATGATCGAAAAGCGTTGACGTCCGGTAGCCACGGGGTCCCCTCTGTGCCGTACCGTCTCGCGACTGTTCGTCGCCGGTTTCGTGATCCATCGTCGCCCCTCGGGGCGGCCATCGCATCTCTACCAGTCAGTAACTATTTTCCCCGGTCACGACGGGTGTCAGGGTCTTTGGTGGGGCGATTTGCCCGATTTCCTGGAGCGTCCGCGCCGCCTCCCGGCGGGACGCCGGCGCCCAGGAAGGTATGAATCCACAACCAGGGTATGAACGCCCGGACAGGACCCGTACGACCAGCAAGATCGCATGTGCCTGGGGGTGTGATGAAGGCATCGGTCGGAGATCGACTGCACGTGCACGCCAAGCTCGTGGGCCAGCCGGACCGGGTGGGAGAGATCATCGAGGTCCGCGGCCCCGACGGCGGCCCGCCGTACGTCGTGCGCTTCGAGGACGGACACGAGGGTCTCTGCTTCCCGGGGCCCGACGCCGTGATCGAACCGGCGAAGGCCGCCGCCAAGCACTGACCGCACCGGCGCCGATGGCGCCCCCAGGGGTCGTCATCGGCGCCCTTTCCCCAGGCGGCCGCGTCCCACGCCGCATCCCCGCACCCCTTGGCCGTGGCGGGGCGCTGGGATCGCGCGCCGGCCCCGTCCGCCGATCAATCTCCACACCCTGTAGTCATAACCACAGTGCGTAATCGCAATCACGAGTGGCCGGCCGCCGTGCGGCGGCCCTGGGACGGCTGTGCGCGCGGCCCGAGTGCAGGTGCCGGGGCGGCGGCTCGGCCGAGCGCTGCGCGGCGCGGCCGGAGCCGGTCATTTCCGGGCGGGGACGCTGGCCAGTTGCGGTCTCGGCGCGCCCGGCCGGGCGATCACGCATCGGGGTCCGGGGATGGGGTAAACAAGCGGGTCATGAAGAGCGTCGTGGTGCGGGTGACCACTGGGAACCGGGACGTCGTGCACGACATCACCGCCGAGTGCGAACGGTTCGCCGCCGAGGCGGGCGAGGACGGGTTGCTGCACGTCTTCGTGCCGCACGCCACCGCGGGGGTGGCGCTGATCGAGCTGGGCTCGGGCAGCGACGACGACCTGCTGGCCGCGCTCGGCGACCTGCTGCCGGCCGACGACCGGTGGCGGCACGCGCACGGCTCGCGCGGTCACGGGCGGTCCCACGTGATGCCCGCGATCGTGCCGCCGTACGCGACGATCCCCGTCGTGGGCGGGCGGCTGGCCCTCGGAACCTGGCAGTCGGTGGCGCTCGTCGACCTCAACGTCGACAATCCCGAGCGGCAGGTCCGGCTGTCCTTCCTTGCGGGCTGAGCATGGATTGTTACGCTCGGTGGGTGTCCAGTGACCAGCCCGGCGGCGTTCCCGCCAATGAGCCCACCAAATGCCGGGAAGACACTTGCGCTAGGGCCCCTCACTTGTGTGGACTGTCCCGCAAACACCGCAGCGGTGTCAGACTCGGACACGTGAAATGTGCCGCGCCCCCGCGCCCCGGCCGGTGCGCAGGGGCCTCCGCTCGGGGGCCGGGAACGGCGCCGCGCGGGCTATCGACCATGGGAGGACTTTCGTGAGCGCGACCGCGGGTCAGGCGCAGACTGAGCGCAGCCTGGCCGAACGGCTCGGCTTCAAGCCGGACCAGGTGGTGCAGGAGATCGGTTTCGACGACGACGTCGACGAGGAGCTGCGTTCCTCCGTCGAGGCGGTCACGGGGAACGAGCTGGTCGACGAGGACTACGGAGACGTGGTCGACGTCGTGCTGCTGTGGTGGCGGGAGGACGACGGCGACCTGTTCGACGGACTCACCGACGCGCAGGTCCCGCTCACCGACGGGGGATACATCTGGCTGCTCACGCCGAAGGCGGGCCGTGAGGGGCATGTGGAGCCCAGCGACATCGGCGAGGCCGCCCGCAGCGCCGGCCTGACCCAGACCAAGAGCGTCAGCGCCGCCAGGGAGTGGTCCGGCACCCGACTGGTGCCGCCGAAGGCGCGCAAGTAGCCCGGCCGCGGGCGACCGCCGCCCGCCCGGCGTGACCCGCCCGGCCGCGGCGCCGGTGAGAGCTGCGCCACGACGACGACCGCGCGGCCCCACTTCCATCGTGCCGTGCGGCCGGGGTGAGCGGGGCGGGGCGGCCGCCGGGCCTCCCGCCGGCGACGGGAGATGGCAGACTGGGCCGCGTCGCGCCGTGGTGCGCGCGCACGTCCCCGTGACCGCGGGGACGAGGAGTTCCCCGCCGTGGCGGGGCGATCCGCGGGAGAGGCATGGCGGTTGAGGTTGGCGGCAGCGCGCCGGACTTCGAGCTGAAGGACCAGCACGGAACCCCGGTGAAGCTGTCGGACTACCGGGGCCGGAAGAACGTCGTCCTGGTGTTCTACCCCCTGGCGTTCAGCGGCGTGTGCACGGGCGAGCTGTGCACGATCCGCGACGAGCTGCCCACGCTGGGCGGTGACGACGTCCAGGTGCTGGCGGTGTCGGTCGACTCGATGTTCTCGCTGCGGGCCTGGTCCGAGCAGGAGAAGTACCAGTTCCCGCTGCTGGCGGACTTCTGGCCGCACGGCGGGGTGGCGCGCAGCTACGGGGTGTTCGACGAGGAGCGCGGCGTGGCGCTGCGCGGCACGTTCATCATCGACACCGAGGGCGTCGTCCGCTGGAAGGTCGTCAACGCGATCCCGGACGCGCGCGACATCGACGAGTACCGCAAGGCGCTCGCCGCGCTGTAGGTCGTCCAGGGCCGGGCCCGGCCGCACGCCGGCCGGGCCGGTCCGTACCCTTCGCACCCCTGGAGGTGTGATGCCCTGCTTCCGATGCGGGGCGCGGCAGACCGACCCCGTCCGCGGCGCGAGCCCGTGGAAGCGCGGGGTCCGGGCGGACCGCCAGGTGCTGATCTGCCCCCGCTGCCAGGCCGAACACGACTGGACGGCCGAACTCGACCGGTGTGACGCCTGCGGCTCCACCGTTCTGACGTGCCGCCTGGGCGAGGTGGAGTGCCGCGACTGCGGGCACACCCGCGAGGCCGTCCGCGACGACGAACGCCCCGGTGACCTGGTGCCGTCCGGCGGCGCCGGCCCGGCCGACGCCGGCCTGTCGCAAGAGGTCGCGGCGGCGCTGTCCCGCGTGCTCAAGCGCGGCCCCATCCGCTGACCACCCGGCCTCCGGCCAGTCCACCAGGCCGCCGCAGGCCGGTGAGGGAGGCCGGGAGGGCGTCCGGCGCCGAGGAAAGTGAACGCCCTCCCGGCGGCCGCGACCGCGCGGCCCGGAAGTCCGGGGCCTCCCCGCGCGTCGCGGAGCCCGTCCTCAGGCGGCCTGGCGGTTGTCGGCGTCCAGCAGGTGGTACAGCAGCAGCAGCTGGGTGATCGCCAGGGGATCGCTGGCGGTGCCGTCGGCCAGGCGGCCCAGGGCGTCGCGGTCGATGCTGCCGTCGCCCGCGCGCGGCCCCAGACGTTCCCAGATGGCCTTCTTGACGACCTGGGACTCTTCGGGGGACACGTAGCCGTGGACGTGCAGCGCGTCCACGGGACGGCCGTCGGTGTCGCGGCGCAGCCGCAGGTGCATGGCGGTCCCCGGCTCCTTGAGCACCCCGGCCAGCTCGGGATGGTCGATGGTGGGGCGCAGCAGCAGTTCGGCCGACAGGGGCGTGCCGGGCGGGTCGGCGCGTCCCGCGACGGGCGCGAAGCGCACCACGATGTCGGCCCAGCGGCGCTGCGGGCGGATGTAGGCGGCGCTCTCCGGCTCCCGGCGGTCGAGTTCGCCGCGCACCTGGTCGGGCGTGTAGCCGCGGTTGCGGCAGTCCCGGTCGACCTTCCAGCGGTGCCGCAGGTCCTCGGGCGGGTCGAGGTAGACGGTGATGTCGAAGCATGCCCGCGCCAGCCGGGTGTGCAGGGGGAGCAGACCCTCGACGATCACGAAGTCGCGCGGCCGGACCAGCTCGGGACGCACCAGCCGCCCGGTGGCGTGGTCGTACACGGGTTTGAGGATCGGCTCGCCCATCGACAGCAGTTGCAGGTGCTGCTCCATGATGTCGATGTGGTTGCAGTCGGGGTGCAGGGCGGTGAAGGGCTTGTCCCGGCGTTCGGCGCGGTCGTAGCGGTGGTAGTCGTCCACGCAGACGGCCGTCATCCGGTCGGCCCCCAGGCACCGCACCAGCCCCCGGGTGAGGGTCGTCTTGCCCGCCGCGCTGTCCCCGGCGATGGCGAGCATGACGGGTCGGCGGGCCGAGCCGCGCGCCCGCAGCATGTGCACGATCCGATGGGGCACCTGGCCTCCTCAGCGTCCCGCGGTGGTCGGTCGTGCTCGCGACGCTAGGCCGCCGTGCCTGCTCGCCGCGTCCCCCGATCAGGGGATTCACGGGGTGAAGCCCTTCCTACTGGCGGGTAGGCAGCGGCTTGTTATCTTTCCCGAATGGGGCCCATTCGCGTCGTCCTGGTCGACGACCACGAGATGATCCTCGCCGGGCTGAAGGCCATGCTGGCGGGCTTCGCCGGGCGCGTGCGCGTGGTCGGGCAGGCGGGCGGCGGGGCGGAGGCGACCCGGCTGGTCACCTCGCTGCGCCCGGACGTGGTGCTGCTGGACGTGCGGCTCGGCCCGGAGAGCGGCCTGGACCTGTGCCGCACGCTGACCCGCCAGGCGCCCGGCTCGCGCGTGGTGTTCCTGTCGGTGTACGACGACGAACAGTACGTGTTCGAGGCGTTGCGCGCGGGCGCCGGCGGCTACCTGCTCAAACGGGTCGACGGGCCGGAGCTGGTGCGGCGCCTGGAGGAGGTGGCGCAGGGCGAGACGGTCGTCGACCCGACGCTGGCGGGCCGGATGGCGGTCACCGCCGCCCGGCTGGGCCGCGGCGAGTTCTGGCCGGGCGCCGAGCGGGGGCTCACCCAGCGCGAGAGCGAGGTGCTGTCGCTGCTGGTCGGCGGGCTGTCCAACCGGGCGATCGCGGCGCGGCTGGTGCTGAGCGAGGAGACGGTCAAAAGTCATCTGCGCGGGCTTTACCGCAAGCTGGAGGTGACCGACCGGTCGGCGGCGATCGCCGTCGCCCTGCGCGAGGGGCTGTTCCGATGACGCGGCCGCCGCTGGAGCTGCTCGCCGCGCGCGGGACCGATCTGCTGGTGCGCGTGGTGACGGCGGCGTGCGCGGCCCGGGAGCTGCCGGAGCTGGCCGAGGAGCTGGCCGGGCTCGTGGTCCGGTCGGCCGAGGCGCTGACGTTCTGCGACGTGTACGTCCTGGACGAGGACGACCGGGCGCTGGAGGCCCCCGGCCGCCCGCGCGTGCCGCTGGGCGACGGCGACGCGGGCTGGGTGGCCGCCCACGGACGCGCCCGCCGGCACGCCGACGGACGGGGCGTCGCGATCCCCGTGCACGGCGACGACGCGACCACGATCGCCGTGGTGGACGTCCGGTCCGCCGGCCCCTGCCGGGAGGAGGACGTGGCGCTGGCGGCGGCGCTGGCCGTGCTGTTCGCGCCCGTCCTGTCGTCGTGCCGGCGGCTGCGCGCCGCCAAGGAACGCGAGCACGCCGCCGAACGGTTCGCCGAACGCGCCGTGGAGGTGCAGGAGGCCGAGCGGTCCCGGCTCAGCCGCGAGATCCACGACGGCATCGCCCAGCGGCTGGCCGGGCTCGGGTTCCACCTGTCGGCGGCCGAGCGGGCGCTGCCCGACCACCATCCCGAGGCCGCCGAGCAGATCGGCCTGGCCCGGCGGCTGTGCGAGCTGGCCGCCGCCGAGACCCGCGCCGCGATCGGCGGCCTGCGCCCGCCGGTGCTGGACGACCTGGGCCTGTCGGCGGCGCTGGCCACGCTGGCGCGCGAGGCGGGCGCGGCACGCCTGGACGTCACCGTCACGGTCACCGGGGAGCTGGAGAACGCGCTGCCCGACCACGTGCAGACCGCGCTGTACCGGATCGCGCAGGAGGCGGTGGGCAACTGCCTGCGGCACGCGTCCGCCACCTGCGTCGACCTGCTGCTGGAGCACGACCGGGACCGGGTGCGGCTGGCCGTCACCGACGACGGCGTGGGCTTCTCCATCCGGGACGTGTTCGCGCCCGGCCGCCGTCCCGGCTCCTACGGGCTGCGCGGCATGGCCGAACGCGCCGAGCTGCTCGGCGGCCGGGTGTCGGTGACCAGCCGCCCGGGCGGCGGCACGACGGTCGAGGCCGTCGTGCCGGTGCCGGCCTCCCGGCGCCGCGGCCCGGAGACCGGGCGCGGCGACGCGGAGGGAGTCAGCCTTCCCGCACGACGCGGAAGGTGATGCCCACCCGCACCAGCCGGTCGAGCAGCGCGTCGCCCATGGCCGCGGCGGGGGTGACCTGCCCCGACGTCTCCGGCAGGTCGTCGTGCGCCAGGCACAACGCCGACTCGGCGAGCATCTTGGCGGTCTCGTCGTAGCCGGGGTCGCCGCCCGCCACCTCGGTGACCACGCGTTCGCCGCCGCCCTCGCCGACGAACGTCAGCCGGAACCAGCTCTGGGCGCGCGTCTCGGGGGACGGGCCCTGGCCGGGGGCGCGCATCCGCAGCAGCAGCCTGCGCGTGGGCGGGAGCTGCGCCAGCGCCATGGCGGCCGTGGCGCCCGCCGCCATGCCGAGGACGGTGGGCAGCCGCCGCACCGCCAGGTACATGCCGAAGCTGAAGTCGGGGCCGTAACGGTCCAGCGCGGCGGCCGACCGGGACACGATGTCCGGGTCGATGGTCGGCATCGGCAGCGTCCAGCCCGAGCCGAGGCGGGTGTGCGGGACGGGCCGCTGCGACACGCGCACGCGGCGTCCGGCGGGCCACACCTCCGCGTGGCGGCGCTCGCGCCGGGCCCGCCACATGCCGGGCAGGTCGGAGAAGATCCCGATCGCCGAGTGCCAGGTGCCGCCGGATGGGTCGACCTTCACCCGGACGAACTCCTCCACCCGCACCGGCACGCCCTCGGGCAGGTGCTTGACGGTGAAGTAGACGCCCAGGTCGTGCGGGATGGAGTCGAAGCCGCAGGCGTGCACGATGCGGGCGCCGCTGTTGACCGCGTCCTCGTGGTGGCGGACGTACATGCGGTCGACGAACGTCGGCTCGCCGGTCAGGTCGAGGTAGTCGGTGCCCGCGCGGGCGCACGCGGCCACCAGCGGCTCCCCGTACCTGGCGTACGGACCCACCGTGGTGATCACCACGCGGGCGGACGTGGCGACGTCCCGCAGCGACGCCGCGTCGGTGGAGTCGGCGTGCAGCAGCGGCAGGTCCTTGCAGGCCGGGTCGATGGCCGCGAGACGGTCGCGCACCGCCTCCAGGCGGCCCCGGTCGCGGCCCGCCAGCGCCCAGCGGGTGCCCGGGGGAGCGTGCCCGGCCAGGTACTCGGCCGTCAGCCCGCCGGTGAACCCGGTGGCGCCGAACAGGACGATGTCGTACGGACGGTCGGCGGTCATGGTGACCCCTTCCCGTGGTGTCGGTTGCTGTGGCGGAGCATGAGTCGAATCCGATTCTGGCGCGCCGCCGCGAGGCGTTCACGGACCCTCAGGCGGGTGTCCAGCCCGGCGCGTCGGTCAGGTGGCGGACGAACAGGCGGGCCGTCGGGGTGAGGGTCGTCCCCGCCACGGCGTGCCAGGGACGGTCCAGCGGCATGCCGGGGGCGTCGACGACGACGAGCCGTCCGCCGGCCAGCTCGGCGCCGACGGCGTCCCGCGACACCAGCGCCACCCCCAGCCCCGCCGCCGCCCCGGCGATCACCGCGCCGTTCGAGCCCAGCACCAGGCGCGGCGGGGCGGCGGCGCGGTCGGCCAGGTACGCCTCGGCCGTCGCCCGCGTGCCCGACCCCGGCTCCCGCATCACCCACGGAGTGGTGCCCAGCGCGAACCCCGCCGCCACCGCGGGGGAGCCCACGACCACCAGCTCGTTGGGACGGCGGGCCAGGACCGTCGCCGGCACGCCCGCGGGCGGGCGTCCGGCCAGCACGAGGTCGGCCTGGTGGGCGGCGAGGCTGCCCCACACCTGGCGGCTCGGCCCCACCTCCAGGGCGACCTCGACGTCCGGCAGGCGCGCGCGGAACGAGGCCAGCAGCTCGGGCAGCAGCTGGTCGGCGGCGGTGGTCACGGCGGCCAGCCGCAGCGAACCGCGGGCCGGGTCGGCCGCGTCCCGGGCCGCGGCCCGTCCCTGCTCGAGCAGGCCGAGCACCTGACGGGCGTACGCGGCGTAGGCGGCGCCGGCCGGGGTCAGGCGCAGGCCCCGTCCGTCCCGCTCCACCAGCGGCACCCCCACCTCCCGGGACAGCGCCGCGACCGCCGCCGACACCGCCGACTCGGTGACGTACAGCCGCTGCGCCGCCGCCCGCACCGACCCGGTGTCCGCGACCGTCACGAACGACCGCAGCCGCGCCTCGGTCATCCCGCTCCCTCCCGCAGGTTCAAACGATCGGTTGATGGTCACCGCTGAAGACTTGATGGACATTGCAAGTATCGGCGCGGCAGGCTCGAATCGTCCACCCAACGCAGACCACGGACGGGAGCGGGCGATGAGCAGCGCGGACAGATGGTCGGCGGGCGTGATCCCGTACGCCGAGATGGGCTACTGGCGGCCCGACTACCAGCCCAGGGACACCGACGTGCTGGCGGCGTTCCGGATCACCCCCCAGCGCGGCGTGCCGCCGGAGGAGGCGGGCGCGGCCGTCGCGGGCGAGTCGTCCACCGCCACCTGGACCGTCGTGTGGACCGACCGGCTCACCAGCTACGACAACTACCAGGGCAAGTGCTACCGGGTGGAGGCCGTGCCCGGACGCGAGGGCGAGTTCATCGCCTACATCGCCTACGACCTCGACCTGTTCGAGGAAGGCTCGATCGCCAACCTGACCAGCTCCATCATCGGCAACGTCTTCGGGTTCAAGGCGCTCAGGGCGCTGCGGCTGGAGGACATGCGCATCCCCGCGCACTACGTCAAGACCTTCCAGGGGCCCGCGCACGGCATCGTCATGGAGCGCGAGTACCTGGGCAAGTTCGGCCGTCCCCTGCTCGGCGCCACCGTCAAGCCGAAGCTGGGCCTGTCGGCGCGCAACTACGGCCGGGTCGTGTACGAGGCGCTGCGCGGCGGCCTGGACTTCACCAAGGACGACGAGAACATCAACTCCCAGCCGTTCATGCGCTGGCGCGACCGGTTCCTGTTCTGCATGGAGGCCGTCAACCGGGCGCAGGCCGCGACCGGCGAGGTCAAGGGCCACTACATGAACGTGACCGCCGCGACCATGGAGGACATGTACGAGCGGGCCGAGTTCGCCCGCGACCTCGGCAGCGTCATCGTCATGATCGACCTGACCGTCGGGTACACAGCGATCCAGTCGATGGCCAAGTGGGCGCGGCGCAACGGCGTCCTGCTGCACCTGCACCGCGCCGGGCACTCCACGTACACGCGGCAGAAGACGCACGGCGTCAGCTTCCGCGTGATCGCCAAGTGGATGCGGCTGGCCGGGGTCGACCACGTCCACGCCGGTACGGTCGTCGGCAAGCTGGAGGGCGACCCGGGCAGCGTCGCCGGGTTCTACGACACGCTGCGCCTGGACCGCGTCGAGGCCGACCCGCACAAGGGCCTGTACTTCGACCAGGAGTGGGCGTCCCTGCCGGGCACCATGCCCGTCGCGTCCGGCGGCATCCACGCCGGGCAGATGCACCAGCTGCTGCACCACCTCGGCGAGGACGTCGTCCTGCAGTTCGGCGGCGGCACCATCGGCCACCCCATGGGCATCGCCGCCGGCGCCACCGCCAACCGCGTCGCCCTCGAGGCGATGATCAAGGCGCGCAACGAGGGCCGCGACTTCCTCGCCGAGGGCCCCGACATCCTGCGCGCCGCCGCCAGGCACAGCCGCGAGCTGGACGTGGCGCTGTCCACCTGGGGCGACGTGACGTTCACGTTCGAGTCCACCGACACCCCCGACGTCGTCGAGACCCCTGTGAGCATCTGATGCGCATCACCCAAGGCACCTTCTCCTACCTGCCCGACCTCACCGACGACGAGATCGCCGCGCAGGTCGCCTACGCCCTGGAACGCGGCTGGCCCTGCTCGGTCGAGTTCACCGACGACCCGCACCCCCGCAACACCTACTGGGAGATGTGGGGCCTGCCGATGTTCGACCTCACCGACCCCGCCGGGGTCGTCCACGAGGTCAACGAGTGCCGCAGGGCGTACCCGAACCACTACGTCCGCCTCAACGCCTACGACGCGGGCTACGGGCGGCAGACCACCGCGCTGTCGTTCATCGTGCAGCGCCCGGCGGACGAGCCGGGCTTCCGCGTCGACCGCGAGGAGACCAGCGACCGGCAGGTCCGCGTCCGCCTCCACCCGTACGCGCTCGACCGGCCCCAGGGGTCCCGCTACGTCTCCGCGGAGGGGTCGGATTGAGCGACAGACTCGGATTCGGCATGCGGCCGTCCGAGAACGGTTCCCCGGCGACTCCAACGCCGCCGGGCGCCGGGGAACCGTCGCCTCCTCAGGAGCCGCTGCCGCCGAACGCCCGCGTCGACCTGGTGGCCGAACGCGCCGAATCCCACGTCGACGACGTGCTGGACGCGCTCGACGCCGAACTGGTCGGCCTGGCCCCCGTCAAGAGCCGCATCCGGGAGATCGCCGCGCTGCTGCTGGTCGACCGGGCCCGCGCCCGCTTCGGCATCGGCACCGGCCGCCCCAACCTGCACATGTGCTTCACCGGCAGCCCCGGAACCGGCAAGACCACCGTCGCCATACGCCTGGCCGAACTGCTGCACCGCCTCGGCTACGTCCGCCGCGGCCACCTCGTCTCGGTCACCCGCGACGACCTCGTCGGCCAGTACGTCGGGCACACCGCCCCCAAGACCAAGGAGGTGCTCAAACGCGCCATGGGCGGCGTGCTGTTCATCGACGAGGCCTACTACCTCTACCGCGCCGAGAACGAACGCGACTACGGCCAGGAGGCCATCGAAATACTCCTCCAGGTGATGGAGAACCAGCGCGACGACCTGGTGGTGGTCCTGGCCGGCTACAAGGACCGCATGGACTCCTTCTTCGCCTCCAACCCGGGCATGAGCTCCCGCATCGCCCACCACATCGACTTCCCCGACTACACGCCCCCGGAACTGGAGGCGATCGGGCACCTCATGCTGGAACGCGAGGGCTACGTCCTGTCCGCCGACGCCGTGCCCGTCTTCCGCGACTACCTCCAACGCCGCCGCGCCCAGCCCCGCTTCGCCAACGCCCGCTCCGTCCGCAACGCCATCGAACGCGCCCGGCTGCGCCACGCGGGCCGCCTCGTCGCCGCCGGCGGCACCGCCGGACGCGACGACCTGACCACGCTGCGTCCCGAGGACTTCCTCGCCAGCCGCGTTTTCCCGGCGCGAGAATGATCACGTGAGGGGACCGCCCCGCCATGTCCTAGTGTTGAGTGCGTCGGCATGAGGAATGTGGGGGAGACGGTGCGCAACCCTGAGGATCTGTACGAGCTGGACACCGACCTGCCGGAGCTGTCCGGACCGGTGCTGCTGCACAGCCTCGACGGCTTCGTCGACGCGGGTTCCACCGGGCAGCTCCTGCGCGAGCACCTCCTCGACGCGCTGGACCACCGCGTGATCGCGCGCTTCGACGTGGACTCGCTGCTGGACTACCGGGCCCGCCGCCCGATGATGGTCTACGACCGCGACCACTGGGCGTCCTACGACGCCCCCGAACTGGTCGTCCACCTGCTGCGCGACGAGGTCGGCACCCCGTTCCTCCTGCTCAGCGGACCCGAGCCCGACCGGCTCTGGGAGGGCTTCACCGCCGCCGTCCGCCACCTGGTCGAACGCCTGGGCGTCCGCCTCGTCGTCGGCTTCCACGGCATCCCCATGGGCGTGCCGCACACCCGTCCGGTCGGCCTGACCTCGCACGCCACCCGCTCCGAGCTGATCTCCCGCACCTCCTGGTTCGACAAGGTCCAGGTGCCCGGCAGCGCCGCCGCCCTGCTCGAACTGCGCCTGGGGGAGGCGGGCCACGACGCGCTCGGCTTCGCCGTCCACGTCCCCCACTACCTCGCCCAGGCCGCCTACCCGGCCGCCGCCGTCGCCGCCCTGGAGGCCGTCGTCTCCGCCACCGGCCTGGTCCTGCCGTCCGACCGCCTGCGCGAGGCCGCCGTCAAGACCGACGCCGAGATCGCCGAACAGGTCGCCGGCAACGAGGAGGTCGAGAAGGTGGTGCGCGCCCTGGAGGAGCAGTACGACGCCTTCGCCGGCGCCGCCGACCGCGAGAGCCTGCTCGCCGAGTCCCAGGACATGCCCACCGCCGAGGAGATCGCCGCCCAGTTCGAACGCTTCCTCGCCGAGCAGGACGGCCCCGACTCCCAGCCCTGATTTCGTTTCGCGATCGCACCCCCCGACCGGGTACGCTTGCCCGGTCACCGGGATCACCTCCCGATCCCTTCCGGGCGCATAGCTCAGTGGTAGAGCACTCGCCTTACAAGCGAGGAGTCGCAAGTTCGATCCTTGCTGCGCCCACGCGTGAGGGAAGTATGGTCGGCGCTGCGCGCCTTCCCCCAAGGCCCGCAGTGTCCTTTGGGGGGACGACCCCCCAAACCCCCCGTCCGGCCCTCGTAACCGGGCCTGCGTGCCATCAACGTCCCATCAGCCCGTGTGCCTAGCTCGTGCGCGCGAGAGCACTCCGGCCATTCCGTCGTCATCTTGGTGTGTTGATCTCGACGTCGACGGCGTTCGCGATCGCTTGGTAACCACACGCCGACTGGTGCTGGGAGATCATCGTGCCCCGCGACGCTGTCATGCCCCCATGCGCCCCGCGAGGTCGGACTCGCCCGGGTGCCGCCCGTCACCGGGTGCGCGCCGCCGCCTCCCAGAAACGGTTGGCGGTCCTGACGCCCGACCTGTGACCATCCGCGTATGAGCGAAGAGTTGGATCAGCTCGACCGCCTGATCCTCAGCGGACAGGTGCTTGGTGCCGTGCGCCTGGTCACCGAGTTGTTCGGGTGCAGTCTTCAGGAAGCCATCGAGTTCCATTACGCCCGGTACACCAAACTTCGTGAGACCCGGCCTGATGAGTTCACCACTAGCCCCGAGGAGTATTGGCGCGGCGTCTACACCTAACACCCTCCGGGGTCCGCGCCGTTGCCGAATGGCGGTCACATCCAGGCCGCAGGCCGCCGCCAACGAGTGAAGCTTGCCCCTACGGGGTGCCTACGGCACGGGCCGCCCGCTCATCTGGTCACGAG
Source organism: Actinomadura miaoliensis (assembly GCF_039536785.1). NCBI lineage: Bacteria > Bacillati > Actinomycetota > Actinomycetes > Streptosporangiales > Thermomonosporaceae > Actinomadura > Actinomadura miaoliensis. The sequence goes on along the minus strand of NZ_BAAAZG010000018.1, from coordinate 70,833 downwards.
TCGCGGCCTTCCTCTTCCGTAGAACGGCCAGAACCGCGACGGCTTCTTATACGACGCACTGCATCAATCATGGTTCCGGCCACGACTCCCACGACAGCGCCCATGAGCCCGGTGCCGATTGCGCTGTCACCGGGCTCGTAGCTGTTCCCCAAGAATCCCCACGCAGCCCCCAGCACAGTGCCGACAAGCAACCCCACCCAACTTCCGCTCACCCGCATGCCCTCCCACCGACGTCAACTCCCGTGAGCCTTCAGCCAACGCCGTACTCTGTCCAGCCCGGGAGCGCCACGAGCGCACGTGCGAAACCATTTGCCGCTTAGGAAACCTGAAACGGGGCCTGGAAGGGCGCAGGGCTCGCCCCGACCCCGAGTTGTCGAGGACGGCGGCGGTCAGAACCCGTCAAGGGAGCTTCGCGTCACTGGCGTGATGGCCTACGGCCACCCTTGACGGGATTCGTCCGCCGCTAAGTGCAGGTCTCGTCGGAGCCAGGGGGAGGAAGGCAGGGAAGAACAGCGGCTACGCCGCACGCCCCAGGCCGACACGCACACCAGGCGGCTGCGGCGCGGCGCCCGGGTGCCCTTGATCGCCGTGCCATATGCGTGCCAGATGCACTGTGACGGCGGGGCCGGCCGCGAGGTGGAGCCGGTAGTTGATCAGGCATGACGGGCACGATCGCCGTGCCACTTGCCCGCGAAAATTCGCCGCACAGATCGGGGTGCGCCTGTGACCGAACCCGACCGCCGCCGCGTCCTCTACGTCATCGTGTGCGCCGCCGGCCCCGCCGGCGACGTCGGCAAACTCGTCACGCTCGCCCACCAACGAGGCTGGGACGTCCAGATCATCGCCACCCCGTCAGCCCTGGACTTCATTGACGTTCCCGCCCTGGAGGCCCGAATCGGCCGCCCCGTCCGCAGCCAATATCGCAAGCCAGGCGAACCCCGCTCGCCCAAGGCCGACGCCATCATCGTCGCCCCCGCCACTTACAACACCGTCAACAAATGGGCCGCGGGCATCAGCGACACCTACGCCCTGGGCATCCTCGCCGAAGCCCCCGGCCTAGGCATCCCCGTAGTAGTCCTACCCTTCGTCAAAGTCAACGTAGGGCCGAAGTGATCTAGGTGCTATTCCGAAAATCGCCACCAAGTCTCACTGTGCTATATAGATGTAAACTCTCAGTCCATCGTGCCGTCCTGTGAGATCATTTTCCAAGGCCCGCTTGTTCTTGATTTTGCGGTCGGGGTCATAGACGAAGGCGACGAGAGCTCCGCAGTCCGGATGAGACTTGTAGCGGGCGATGTCGGTGATGAGCTGCTCGCCAACCTCGCTCGCCCCAAGCCCTCTGCGGGTCATCTTGACTTCGATGACGATGCGTTCCGCCTTAAGTAGGAAGTCTACGCGCGATTTCGAACCGGCATATTCAGGCACATAATCTTCCGGCCTGACATCGTCGAAGAAGATCCGAAGTAGACCGTGTACGGCATCTTGAACGTCATACTCATCATCGATGGTGAGAGGAGGCCTGTCGCGCAGCCTGTCCTGCAATGGCGAGAGGAACTCTGGAAATTTCCTGCACATCTGCTCTATGAGTGAGATGTCTTCACTCAGAGACCCCGGTCCTTCAAGCTTCTGTCGTGCCTCAACCAAGATCTGGCGTTGATTGAGAAGAGGGCCGCGAAAGGTTCTTTCGAATGGATGCTGCCAGTAGTCGAAAAGCAAATCTTTGTTATTTGGATCGTAGAGTACGCTGACGTCTCCGGGCGCCTGGAGAAAATTCCGAATCTTGGGAGTGAATATCCCCCCTTCAAATTCTTCTCGAAATCGTTTTTGATATTCCTCGGGGAGGAGGTCGAGTGCTAGCGCATACCATTCATGATATGCGCTAATCAGAGTATCAATTTCTGATCTCGGTGAGATCTGGTTTGGGGCAATCTGGATCTTGGAAGCCATGACTTCCAGCTCTTGGCTCTTGTTGATCAAGGAGTCCAGGCGACTATGTCTCATGGGCGGATCCTAGCGCGCGCGTACGACAGCGGCGGAACTCCGCCGAATTTCCTGCACTGTCGTCGTGCGTAGGACGCGTGCGGAGGCTGGAGTGACTGTGCGGCATCTAGTGCGGGAAGTCTGACGCAGGGGTGATGCTCTCGTGATCACGTGGTGGCAGGTAAGCGATCACGGGGGCGGACGTTGTCGGCGCGGTGAGGGTGTGACCATTTGTGATGTTGTGGTGGCGGTGAGGTGGTTGGACTGTTTGCGGGTGGCGGCAGGGAGGCGTGGTAGGTGAGTGGGCGCCCCGGCTGTTTGGAGGGGGGTGTTGTAAACGATCTTGAAGTGGAGAGAGTTCGGGGAGCAAGATCGTTTGTTTTGGGTCTGGTATTGGGTCTGGGGGCCCGTGTCGGTGGGTCGTTGGGTTGATTTACTTGCGGTTTTGACGGGTTCTTACGGGCCTGGGGGCGCCAGATGCCCAGACGACTGGGAGATCAGGGTGAGGGCGCGCTCTCCTACATCGCCATCACCCTGCTCGTGGCCGCGGTCGCCGCGGCGATCACGGTGGTGGCCGTCCCGGACACGGTCACGAGGGACATCCGGGCCGCGGTTTGCCGGTTGAGCGGTGGCGAGAACTGCGATCGCGGTGAGAAACAGCCGAGTCCGAGCACGTCAACGAGCTCCAGCGCGTCACCGGGCTCGAGTGCGTCACCGAGTGTGCCCGTCACGAACCCGGTCGGTGGGGAGTCGCCGGAAGAGCAGGAGTACACGGCTGCGCAGGACGCCGCGACCAAGGCCGACCAGGAAGCGCAGGCCATCGAGAACGAGTGGAACAACTTCAACCTGCTCAAGGAGATCGCCAAGCTCGGGCTCGACTGGCTGGCCGGCGACATCATCAACTGCATCCGGAAGCCGAACCTCAGCGACTGCATCTGGGGCCTGATCGGGATCATTCCGTGGGGCAAGCTCGGCAAGGCGCTGAAGGCCATCCCCAAGGTCGCCAAGCTGATCGACCGCTTCCTCGACCTCAAGCGGCGGCTGGAGAAGGCCCGTGGTGCCCGCAAGGCCGCCCAGGACCGGCTGAGGAGGGCCCTGGAGGCCTGCCAGGGCGCGGCTCCCAACAGCTTCCCGCCCGGAACCCTGGTGCTGATGGCCGATGGGAGACGAAGACCCATCGAGCAGGTCGCCGTCGGCGACCTGGTCTGGGCCGCCGATCCGGAGACCGGCCGGGACGGCCCGCGGCGGGTCACCCGGACCATCGTCGGCGCCGGCCCCAAGGACCTGGTGGACGTCGTGGTCGACCTCGACGGTGCGCTGGGCGGTCCCACCGCGGTGGTCACCGCCACCGCCAACCACCCGTTCTGGGTGGCGGGCGCGCGCGACTGGATCGACGGCGGCCGCCTGGTGTTCGGCGACATGCTGGCCGCACCCGACGGCCGCCGGGCGATGGTGGTCGAGTCGCGTCGGTACAGAGTCGAGCGGCGCGTCCACAACCTCACGGTGGAGGGACTCCACACCTTCTACGTGACGGTCGGCGGGCTCGATCTCCTCGTCCACAACGATCCGGCCAAGGGCGTCTGCGACCTGCTCGCCAAGCAGCGCGCGAAGATCAAGAACGACATCGACACCGCCATCAAGCAGGGGCGGCTCGACGATGCCGACGGCCTCATCGACCAGGCGCAGGCCAACGCCGACGCCGCCCGGGAGGCGGCGCGCCGGAACCCGACCCAGGCCAACAGGGACGCCGCCAACCAGGCGCAGCGTGAGGTCGACCTGCTCAAGAAGAAGGTCGTCGACTCCAAGATCGACAAGGCGATGCGGTCCGCCGACGAGGACAAGCGACTCGAGGCGACCACCGCCAAATCCATTCGCAACATCGTGCGCGACTTCGGCCGCAAGTACGGTAAGAACGGCGACCTCGGTGAAATAGACATCGAGACCAACAGGGCGATCATCGAGATCTCGAACGGCCGGAAGGCCAGCAAGACCAACCAGATAACCAAATTGATCAACAACAGGCAGATGAATCCGAACGGCAAGCCGGTGGTCGTGCTCGCCACGCAGTGGTCCGGGAAGCAGATCGCCCAGGCCAGGCAGCTGGGTGCTATCGTGGTGCGCACCGAATACGAGCTCAAAGAGGCTCTTCGCAAGCTGGGCGAGCCCGTCTGAGCGAAGGAGCGCGATGGGGCACGAAGTACTGCTGATATTCGCCGACCCCGTGCACCCCGAAGAGTTCCTCGACCTCGTGGAGGAACTCGGGGGCGTGCGGCGCCCCGACCAGTGGACGAATGGCCGCCTGTCGCGCGGAGACCGGCACGTCTGGGTGACGGTGGCCCCGGACAGCGCCCCCGAGTTCGAGCCCGATGACCTCGTGGAGTACGAGAAGAAGCTCGGTGCCCCCATGCTCGCCTCGGTGGAGTTGTCGATTTCCAGCACCGAGGGCAGTGACGCCGTCGCCATGGAACTCATCGAGGCGGCGGCTCGTCGCTGGCGCACGGTCGTCGACAACGACCACGGTGAGGTCTTCTCCGTCGACGAACTGCGCGGGATCCCGCCTGAACGCCTTCCCTTCGCCGGCAGACGTCGATGACAACGACGGTGGTGCGATGAGTCTTTTGGTGCGGGGGGCACCGGCCGTCCGGCAGTCCTTCCGGTCTATGCGTGGCCGCCTCGACCGCCTGTTTCGGCAAATCCCGGTGCCACAGCGGATATACCAGGTCTGACGTGCTCCGTTAGGGTGCCGGTGGCCGGTTAGCCCGGGCGGAGGGCTCGGCCCACGCCCCGGCCGCACGTCCGGCTCGAAGCCGCACCGGATCGTGTATTCCGGATCGACCGGACGCCTCATCGGGACCCTCGCCCAACCAAGTCCCGCCGCTTCCCGTACCACGTCGGCACCTCCAGAGACTCCCGCTCGATCCGCGCGACCACCTAGCCGCCCGTTTCAGCTCGCCGGGCGGCACCTGCCGGGTCCGCGGCCTGCTCACCCACGTGCTCCGCCATGCGATGGTGGTGGTCGCCCCGAACCCTGCACTGAGTTCGGCGGACGTCTCGTTCTCGCGCAGGTACCGGCACCGTCCCTGTGTCCCGGGCGGGAGTGCGCCCGGAAGCTTGCTGCTGATCCCGCACGGTGCTCGCGGACCAACACCCGCGGTGCAGTCCAGGGGGCGGTGCGACAACGGCAGCGAAGAACGACAGAAACGCGTCCGAGGCCTCTGGTGGGACGGGGATGCGGTGCATCACCCGACCTGCCAGGGGATTTCTGCGTATGGAGCCCGCCGCACCGTTCGCGATCATGCCGTGTTGGGCGGCCCTCCGACCGCAGGTGACTCACAGCGAGCTCCCCGCACCTGAGATCAAGGCGCCAACGCGGAATTCATCCCTGATGGCGCGCCCTTTGGACGGAGCTTCTCCGCTCCGGTATCCGTGTGGGGCCGGACAGTCATACGCCGGTCCGATTCGACGACCGCTCATTCATTCAGGAGCAGCAGGAAGGAAATGGGAGAAATGATCGTCCATGCGCAACCCATGAGGGCGAAGGGACCTGCCGCCCATGCGGCAGCGCGTGCCTGCGCATGCGAGGCACCCGACGCTTCCAGGCGGCGACGTACGTTCCCATAGGGCGCGGAGAGGCCCGCGCCGTTCAACTTCGGAACGAATCCGGGGAATACGGGCCCGCACGCCAGCATTCCGACGATGACGAGCGCGACCCCCGCCCAGTCATGACCGTTTCTGCCCAATGCGAACGAACCGCCATGCGCCGCTGCGAGCAGCAGCACGCCACCCAGCTGTATGACGCTCGCCAACGCGGCGGCCCGCCAAGCGCCGGCCTCGGCCCGGCGGAATATCGCCCGGCTGATCCGAGGACCCACTCGAAAGCCGATTGTAATTGCCCAGAACGCGGACCCTATGCTGGAACCGAGTGCGATCCAGAACACGCTTCCTTCTCCGCGACGTCACCGATAAAGAGGAGCATTTAGGATCTCTTGCCTAAAGCTCAACATCAGTGTGTAAATGACGATTTCCTGCGAGTGTGGTTGGATCGGGCTGATCGGCGTCGCCTGTGAGACACGGCCGTCCTTCCTGGCAGATGCGCTCAGCGCTGGGCACCACCGTCGTTGACAGCCCCTCGGTGGCACCTGGGTGGCCGAACAATCCGTACGCCTTGCTGGTAACTGCCCTGTGGACGGCTTCGGTGCGACGCCAGAGCCCGAATCTACGGACCGTAGCTTTAGGTTTGCTAACTCTGCGCTTACAGTCGGCAAGTCCCGTGAAGCCCCCGCGATGGAGATCACACAAGGCCCTCGGGGCGGGCCTCGGTGCTGACTCCATCAGCACCGAGGCCGTTCCGCGCGGGCCGCTCGGCATCGCCGCAGTTCGAGACACTCAAGGTGCGCGCTCGTCACTCGGCGACACCCCCACCGTGGCCTGGGCCGACATCGGCAGAGTGGACGCACTGATGGCATTCCTGCTCACCGAGGAGCCCGAACGCCTCCGCGTCCTCGGCGACGTCCCCGACGAACGGTCCGCCGGAGAGATCGCCGACGTACCGGTCCTCCGCGAGGGCGGCGCCCCGGACGATGCGAAGCGCGAGTTCGATGGCGTCGCCGGCGTTGTCCCCAGACGCTGACCGACCTGGGCGACCAACTCGCCTGCCGCGTCTTCGTCACCTGGCGGGGACGGCTCCGACGGTCAGTCTCGACGTCGTCGGCCGCCAGGCCGAGGATGCCTTGACTCGGCCGTCGTGTCGTACGGAGCCGTCCAGTTGATGGCTTCGAGTTGGCGCACGTGAGCGCCGAGGGGCTGGAAAACCGGCAGGGGTGGGGATGCGTGGGCCGCGCCGTGAGAGGCGGGGGGCGGTTGCACGCCCACAGGGCTCGCCGCGCTGTGGGGGTGGGGCGCGCGTCATGGATGCCCGGTCATGCCCTGGGAGGGAGGTTCTTGAGGTAGCGCGCGCTGCGGTCGCTCCACTCCTGATAACCGAGATTCCGATAGAAGGGGTGCGACTCGGTGCGGCTTCGTGCGCTGGTCACCTCCATGGTGACGCAGCCGAGGTCGCCGGCCGCTTCCTCGGCTGCTTCGACAAGCCGCCGGCCGATTCCCTGCCCCCGCCGTCCGGCCGCGACGACGAGTGCGACGATGCGTCCAGAGCGTCCCCCTCGTTCCAGGTAGGGAATCGCCGCCACGGCGACCGCTCCCACCACCTGGCCACCGCCCTCGGCGACGAGGACGACGCCGGCCGTTTCCTGTGCCCATGTCGCCAAGCGCAGTCGTACGTCATCGATGCTGTTGTCGGGATATCCCAGCTCGGCCAGCAACGACGCCACCTGCGCCGCGTCTTCGAGCCGGGCCCTCCGGACGGTGAAATCCGCCGCTGTGCTCACCGGGATTGATCCTCCTGCGTCGATACGCATGTCCTGATCTCCGCCCGCGCGGTCCGCACGATACGACTCAGCCGCATGGTCAGGGACAGTGCCGTCTTGGGGCCCATCCCGATGGACAGAGCACTTTCCGAGCTTCGCCGCCGACTACGTCATTCACCTTGGTGCCGCGCGTCAGCGGCTCCGAAGACGCGGAGTGAGAACTCCCTGCCGGCCCCGGAAGGATTCCTAATGAGAAACCGGTGAATACGGCAGGCATCGGTCAGGTGGGTTGCTGTTACTGACGGGCTGGGGGCGGCTCGGCGGTGGTGACGGCCGGTGCGGGCGGGCAGTGGGTGCCGTGAGGTGGGGTGCGGAGGGTTCGCAGGTTGCGCTCGATGGCTGTTCTGCTGCAGGGGTCGTTCAGGTAGGTGACGTGGGCGACGCCGTCATAGGTGAGCAGCGTCGCGGTGGGGATCTGACGTGCCACGTTGGTCGCCGCCCGGTAGGTGGTCACGAAGTCGTGTCGGCTGTTGGTCATCAGGATCGGCGGGGTGCCCTTGATCCGGTACGGGCGTTGCGGGTTGCGGGACTGGGGCAGGTAGCCCTGGCATCCGATGACGTCGTTCCAGGCGCCCCGGGTTGATCCGCATGTGCGGCGCCGCCGCCCTGGAGGCGGCCTTGAGCCGCTGCAAGTCACCGAAGCCGCGGACCGTGAATCGGAAGTCGGAGCAGTAGATCGGCGACGTGGGGTCGGGGGTCGTGCCGGGGTCTTCGGCCCGTGCCCGGGTTCCGGTGTCCAGCCCGGCCAGATCCTGGGCCAGGTCTTCCCATGACGGAGAGGAGGCCAGCGAGGGATGGATTCTGGCGGCCAGGTCTTCGGGGGAGAGCGTGCTTCCCGGCCGGTCCGGGTCGTCGAGGTCGCCTCGCTCGGCCCTCGCCATCAGCTCGTCCAGGACCTTGATGGCGTCCTGGCCGGTCAGGGCACATCGCGGACTGGTCGCACACCAGGCGGCGAACCGCCGGTAGGCCTGCTCCATCGCCGTGGACGCCGAGGTCAGATGACGGCGGGCGTCGGTGACGCTGTAGTCGACGTTGCTGTCCAGCACCAGGGCGCGCAGCCGGTGCGGGAACTCCTCGGCGTACAGCTGGCCGAGCAGTGTGCCGTACGAAGCGCCGACGACGGAGATCCGCCGCTCGCCCAGCGCCCGGCGGACCGCCTCCAAGTCGCGTGCCACGCTGCGGGTGTCGACGTGATCGAACAGCGGGCCGGTGAGCCGTCGGCACGCCTGCGCGCGCCGCTGGTGGTAGGACACCAGACGCTGGTACGCCTCCGCGTCGCGCGGGTACTGCGACCGGGCAGAGCGCCGGATGGCTGCGCCCGATCCCGCGGGCGTCGAACCCGATGAGGTCGAAGCGCCGGAGGACCTCGGGCCCGAAGACGTCGGCGCGCTGGAGCACCACATCCACGCCGGAGCCCCCCGGCCCACCGGGTAGCGCGAACAACGCGCCTATCCGGCGCTCGGGGTTCTCGGCCCGTGCCCGGGCCACCGTGACGGCGACCTTCGCGCCCCAGGGATCGGCCCAGTCGATCGGTACGGAAACGGTGCCGCATTCGACCGACGTGTCCCCGGGCACGGCTTCCAGGTGATTCCTCCGGCCGGCGGGGCGTGCGCGTCCTGTGCCCGTGCCGGGCTGCTCAGCAGTGCTCCTGATATCGACAGCGCCAACGTGACCGAACCGATCCGCTTCATCGGCACTCCCGGGGCGGTTCGCTCCGGCGCCGTCCTGTGTCCGGCTCACCTCCCCGGCACCATTTAAGATCAACTGTGTCGACTGAACGGCCCGTTGCGGACGTGCCGATATCGCGGCGCAGGGGCGCCCGGCGCCGGTTTGACATCGCCGTCGGCGGAGCAATCCGGCACTGGTGGCGTGCATTGCCGAAGCAGGCGTTGACCTGCGGTGATAGACGCCGTGTCCAACATCTCGCCCATGGAGACCATGCGGGATTATTTCCGCGAACGGGGTGTCGGCTCATATCACATGAGAACCCGGCGTCGACACATCCGGCAATGAAACTTCCACGCCGATTCGGGGTGGGCGCTTCCGCGTTGGAAGGGGCGGTGAAAAGGCGTGGAAGAGCGTTCCGTTCGGCAAACGCGTGTCCTACGGTTTTGTTGCCCAGTCCATGAGGGGCCCGGCCGAGTCGTTCCCATGCGGCCGATGAGTTGATTGGGGCATGCAGTCCATTCTCAGGAGAAGCCATGCAACACGTACGTGACGCCGTCCTGTCGTTGTTCCGTGTCGTGGTCGGCCTGCTGTTCGCCTGTCACGGAGCCGCGAGCCTGTTCGGAGTCCTCGGCGGGCCGCACGGCGGGGTTCCGGTCCGCGTCGGCGAGTGGCCGAGCTGGTGGGCGGCCGTGATCGAGCTGGTCGGCGGCGGCCTGGTGATGATCGGCCTGGCCACCCGCCCCGCCGCATTCGTCTGCTCCGGGGCGATGGCCTACGCCTACTTCACCGTCCATCAGCCCAAGGAACTGTTCCCGCTGGTCAACGGCGGCGAGCTGGCGGCCCTGTTCTCCTGGTCCTTCCTGCTGCTGGCGCTGTTCGGCGGCGGCCCCTGGGCGCTGGACGCACTGATCGCCCGGCGGGGCCGGCCTGCGAAGACGGTCACCGTCCGCGCCCCCGTCGCCCCGAAGGCCGGGCATACCGGGAGCGCCTGACCTGGACGCCGCGGCGGCCCCGACCCCACGCCGCCCGCTCCAGCGGCGTGGGCTCGACCTTTCGTACGGGCCGTACGCCGCGCAAACCGGTGCACGCCGGGCCATTGGTCGTCTGCGGAATTTCGTTCGGCATGGATCTCGGGTCGCAGTACAGTCGCGGCTCGGTGAGCGTCGGCCGGCCCGGCAGAGAAGGTGAATCCATGGCGCGGAGAGATCCCCAGGAGAAGAAGCGGATCAGCTATGCCAAGGACCGCCGCAACGCCTACGCCGAGAACGACAAGTCTTCACGGAACGCCATACGGCTGAACAAGCGGTTCCCGCACCGCGCCAACCGGCACCGGGTGCAGCAGGTCCTCCGGGACGCGGTCGGCGCGGCCGCCGCCGACACCGCGGACGACGTCGAAGAACGCCTGGGGCGCCGGCGGCCGAAGAGCTGGCGGAAGCATCCGGACCTGCCGCTCGGCGACTGGGTGGAAAGCAGGCTGCAACGGCGTCTCGAGATCGACGCCGACAGCCCGGCCGACGAGCGGCGCCTTGCCCGAGTCCGGCAGAGGAGACGTCGCCGGGCCAAGTTCCGCACCCTCAGGAAGGCGGAGATCGCCACGAAGGGAACCGTCGAGCGGTACTGGTAGCAACGTGCGGTGGACGCAGGCGTGGGGCGAAGACGCCGGCCGACGTGACCGGTCAGACGACTGAGGGGCGAGTCAGGTGGGGTGGGCCGGTTGGTCGCGGTCCGAGCGCGGCCAGACGTACGGCAGGTCGGCCGGTACGCCGGGGAAGATCGGGCCGTAGAACTCCGGATCCTTGCGGACGAGGGCGGACCGGTGGCTCAGGTGCAGGGCCGGGTCGCCCAGCCAGGGCGGCAGCTGCCCGGCCTCGGCCAGCCGCGCCTGGGTCCGCGGCCGCCCGGTGCCCTTGGCGGTGAGCAACTCGGCCGTCAGCGTGGCGGCGCAGGTGTCATTGTGGCCGAGGGCGCACCACCGCTGACACATCTCCAGGCCGTAGCGGACCAGCGCCTCCTCGTAGCCGGTCCACATCCGCACGGCCGGATGGTGCCGCCAGCCGTACCCGGGCACCGTGAGGCCGCGCAGCACCTGGATCGTCTCGACACGCTGCTTGCCGAGCCTGCGCCGGTCGAGGACGCGGGCCGTGGCGGCGAAGTCCGCGTACGGAAGGAAGGTCTGCACGGCCCCCATCGATTCCGGATCGGCGGCTCTGCCGCGGCGGCGGATGGGCGAGCCGGTCGCCGTACCGCGGCAGGTCGGCCTCGTTGCTGCCCCTAGCCGGAGGGCCGAAACCTGGACGTCGGCCGGGGACGCCCGCCGATCCGGAGGTCATGTCGCCGAACCGGATGCCTGTGCGGCGGCCCCGTCCTCTCCGGCAGGGCGTGGTGCTGTGGGGGGCCGGAAGTGCGTTCACCGCGTTGTGGCCCGCTCACGCCGGTCGGCCCGGTCGAGAGGGCGGCGGCGCTGTGCGGGCAGGGAGGACGGCCGGGGGGAGGTCAGTCGGAGGGGGTGGGCAGGACGGTGGGTTTGGGCTGGCCGTCGGGGAGGAGCAGGAAGACCTTGGGGCTGAGGCGTTGCATGTCGCCGCGGCGGCCGAAGACCAGGCCCGCTGCGAAGTCGACGAACTGGCGGGCCACGTCGTCGGGGAGGTCGGTGAGGTCCATCACGACGGGGACGCGTTTGTTGCGGAAGAAGTGCCCGACGTGCAGGGCCTCGTTGTAGTCACGGGGGCGCAGGGTCTTGACCATCACCCCGTCAGTCTCGCCGAGCGGGGCCGGACGTCAAGAGAGGGCCCCGTCCCCTGAGCGGGGGCGGGGCCTTTGGTGGCTCTCCCCGCGCCGGCGGGTGAGGGCCGAGGGGGCGTGGGGGGTCACCTCGGGCGGCGCATGCCCATGCCGCCCGCGCGGGTGCCCGCGAGACCGAGGGTGGCCAGGCCAAGGACGAGGATCAGTGCGCCCACCACGACATTGCTGACGATCGTCGGCGTCGTGTTCATGCGACCGGCGATCACCCACGGGCTGATGATCGTCCATACGCCGATGATGGGTGCGACCCAGGCGATGCCGTACGTGCGGCCGAAGGCCAGGGCGAAGCCCAGCCCGAGCGCCGCCACCGCGAGGCCGGTGATCAGGTTGTTCACCGTGATCGGCCGCAGGCCGCTGAACCCCACGATCCACGGGGAGATCGCCAGGTAGAGCCCGCTCAGCACGGTCAGGCCGTCCAGGGCCTGCGCGGTGGGACTCGCCGCGGCGAGCTCGTACCGCGTGCGCATCTCGGCTATGTCGGGATGCCGCTCGATGTCTGCCGGGTGCGTCATCTGATGCACACCACCTTCCGGTGCCGGGGACGAGACGGTCCCGCCCCTGGCTCGCCTCCCGCGGTCGGAAGCCTCCCGTTACGGGAGGACGAGTCATCCATCGATCCTTCCTTTCACGGTAGCCCGGTCCGACCGGCCGGTAAGGGCGGGACCCGCGCCCTTGGCGTGGTGTTTGCCCATGTCATGGGGCATTGTTGGGGTTCGTCCGGTGGGGGCGGGGCGGGCCTTGACCGGGCGCTGGGGCGCCGTCGAACGCGGGACGCGGGGCACGGGTGATCCCGTGGAGAAGGCCATGCGCGCCCACGACGGACGCCGCCGGGCGCCGGTGAGCGTCCCAAATGGGGGGCCGGGTGAGGGTGCGCCTGGTCAGCGGCCGGTTTAACACGGCGTTCACATACGGGCAATGGACCCGAAATCGGGCGTTGTCAACCTTTCCAGGGCCGAAACCACCGGGACCGGCAACACGAAGGGATCGCACGTTGACCTACAAGGCCGAGTACATCTGGATCGACGGCACCGAGCCGACCGCCCGGCTTCGGTCCAAGACCAAGATCCTCCCGGACGGCGCCGACCTGCCGGACTGGGGGTTCGACGGGTCGAGCACGAACCAGGCGCCGGGGAAGAACTCGGACTGTGTGCTCAAGCCGGTCTTCTCCTGTCCCGACCCGCTGCGCGGCGGTGACCACAAGCTGGTGCTGTGCGAGGTGTACCTGCCGGACGGGACGCCGCACCCCACCAACACCCGGGCCGCGCTGCTGCCCGTCGCCGAGAAGTACGCCGCCCAGGAGCCCTGGTACGGCATGGAGCAGGAGTACACGTTCTTCAAGGACGGCCGTCCGCTCGGCTTCCCCGAGCGCGGGTTCCCCGCGCCGCAGGGCTTCTACTACTGCGGCGTCGGGTCCGACGAGGTGTTCGGGCGTGAGATCGTCGAGCGGCACCTGGACGCCTGCCTGGCCGCCGGGCTGAGCGTGTCGGGCATCAACGCCGAGGTCATGCCCGGCCAGTGGGAGTTCCAGATCGGCCCGGCGGGCCCGGTCGAGGTCTCCGACCAGATGTGGATGGCGCGCTGGCTGCTGTACCGCATCGCCGAGGAGTTCGACGTGGCCGCCACGCTCGACCCCAAGCCGGTCGCGGGCGACTGGAACGGCGCGGGCGCGCACACCAACTTCTCCACCAAGGCGATGCGCGAGGCCTACGACCCGATCATCACCGCGTGCGAGGCGCTGGGCACCAAGGCGCAGGAGCACATCGCCGGGTACGGCGCCGACATCGAGCGCCGCCTGACCGGCATGCACGAGACCGCCCCCTGGAGCGAGTACAGCTACGGCGTGTCGGACCGGGGCGCCTCGGTGCGCATCCCGTGGCAGGTCGAGGTGGACAAGAAGGGCTACATCGAGGACCGCCGCCCGAACGCCAACTGCGACCCGTACGTGGTGACCCGGCTGATCACCGACACCTGCTGCGAGGCGCTGGAGCGGGCCGGACAGGTCTGAGCACAGGGGCGGCGCCGGGCGTCGCCCCCACGGGCGAGGGGGTTTCGGGAGCGGGGCGCTTCCCGGAACCCCCTCCAGCGTCTCCGGACGGGCTCCGGCGTCCTCAGGCGAGGGGGCGGCGGCCCGCGAAGCCGAGCTCGGTGCGGTGGTACCAGCCCAGCTCGGTGTCGCCCTCCAGCCAGCACAGGCGGACCGAGCGGCCGTCCAGCACGGCGGGGAAGTCGACCAGGAACGGCGCGATGCCCTTGATCTCGATGCCCTGGCCGGTGAACCAGGCGATCTGCTCGTCCAGCCGCGCCTCGAACGCCTTCACCTCGGCCATGCCGCCCAGCGGGGACGAGCCGGACGCGCGCAGGTCCAGGGCGAGCTCGGCCAGGTCGGCGCGGAGCCGGACGATCTCGGCGGCGCGTGCGCGCACCTCGGGGATCAGGGCGCGCGCCTGGGCCACGGTGAACTCGCGTCCGTCCGCCGTCACTGCGCCGCCCCCCGAGGTCGCTTCCGGTGGCAATTTTCCCCCACCGAACGTTACCTCCCGCCCCGACGGGAATGGCGAAGGGGCATCAAATGACCGCAAAGTGTCGATGCCGGGGGAGTTCACCGTACGTGGTCGGGTAGCACCTGGGACGTTCACGTCGGGGGGACAGGGGGAGGCGCCATGGCCGGGACCCCGTTCGGACGGTTCTACGGCGACTCGCCCGACAGGGACCGGCACGGGACGGAGGGCGCTGGCCACCGGGCCGGACGCTCGCGGCACGGCACGGACGGGGCGCCGCCGCGCGCCTGGCAGCGTTCCTTCCGGTGCCAGTCCGGCATCGGACGGTCGGCGTGGTACGCCGACAGCGCCATGGCCCGCTACCGGCGGTTCATCGCCCTGCACGAGGCGTTCTCCCTGCCGCCGGACGTGAACGAGCGGCGCCTGTGGCTGAGCGGCGCCGGCGTCTCGGCGGCGGCCGCGGGCACGGCGTTCGCGGGGGTGCTCGTGCTGCGCGGGCTGTTCGGGTTCGACGTGCCCGTGTTCGGCGGGGGCCAGGGCCGGGCCGTCCCGGCGGCCGCGACGTACGCGTTGTGCGCGGCGGCCGCGGGACTGCAGGCGACCGCGCTGCTGAACGTCCTGGCGTCGGTGGCCGTCCGTCCCGTGCGCGCCTTCGGCTGGATCGGCGCGCTGGCCGTCCTGCTGCTGACGCTGCTGCCGCTGACGGTGCGCGCCCCGCTGGAGGACGCGCTGGCCACCGCGGCGCTCAACCTGCTGACCGGCTGCCTCATCACCGGGTCGCTGGCGGCCGCCGGCGCCTGGTCGACGTCCTGGCCGCCGCGTCCGCCCGTGCCCTACTGACCGCCGACGGTGATCGTCAGCGGGGCGGGCGCGCGGGTGGAGGTGATCCGCAGGTGCCGCAGGCGGCGCCGCACCCGGTGGTCGACGGGCTCGGCGGGCGCCAGGACGCACAGCTCGCGGTGCAGGCCGGAGAAGCCGACGACCAGGGTGGCGTCCCAGGTGCCGCGGGGCAGCGGGTCGTCGACGAACGCCCTGGTCATGGGGATGTCGGCGGTGTAGGTCATCCGGTCGGCCCCGGCGTCCAGCATCGCGATCACCTCGTACACCCGGCCCGTGCGGCGGTCGCGCAGCGCGAGGGTCGCCGAGATCGGCGGGGCGAACGCGCGCAGGTCGAGATGGCCGCTGACGACGAGGGTCTCGTCGTGCTCGTTCCAGGCCACCGCGTCGGCGCGGACGTCCCCGGCGACGTGCCGCTCGCCGCCCACGTCGACCGCCAGCGGGCCGTAGACGCTGAAGTACACGGTCACGGTGGTCGAGTCGGGCAGGAAACCGCGTCGCGGCGAGACGTCGAGGCCGGGGGAGCGGCCGGGGCCGAGCGGCACGGTCTCGGCGCCGACGGTCAGGTCGAGGTCCCACAGGCCGTGCGGCAGCGGCCGACCGTCGGCGGCGCCGGCGACGTCGATGGCCGCCTCGAAACGCAGGCCCCCGGACCCGGCCGGCGCCGCGGTCGCGGGGCACGACAGCGTCCGGTCGCCGTCGTGCTCGCGCAGGACGAGCCGGGCCTCCGGCGCGCCGTCCGGTGCGGGGTGCAGCGACCCGGCGACGCGCAGGGTCGTCCCCGTCCAGCCGACTTCGGTGACGACGGCGTCGTGTTCCGTTGTCTCCTGATATGTCACGGGCACCGGTCTTCCCCGCATGCGGCCGCGCACTCGGCCGCCGGGGCCGAAGGTCAGGGCACCACGGTCACCGGCCAGCGTCCGGCGCGCACGAGCCGTACCGCCACCGAGCCGATCAGCCGGTGCCCCGCCTGCTGCGACGCCCCGACGATCACCGCGTCGGCGCGGGACTCGTCGGCGACGCGCGACAGCACCCCGTACGCGTCGCCCTGCTCGACCAGCAGCTCGTAACGCACCTCGTCCGGCCGGGTGGCCGCCACGCGCTCCAGCTCCCCGCGCAGCTCGGCGACGATCTCCTCGCTGGCCTCGCGCAGCACCGCCGCGCCGCCCGGGGTGAGCGTCGACATCGACGCCAGCGGGGTGACGTGCACCAGCAGCAGCCGCGCGCCGCTGCGCCGCGCCAGCCCCCAGGCGTAGGAGGCCGCCCGCAGGGACGTCTCCGAGCCGTCCACCCCGGTGACGATCACCTTCGGTCCGTCTCTGCCGTACTCGAACGGCCCCTCGTGCACCACGACTCCCAGCCTAGGGCCGCCACGCGCCGCCGCCTCCGCCGCCTCCGCTGTCTCCGCCGCCTCCGCGGGCGCCCGCCGGAAAAAACTCGCGGCGGTTGCGCCGGGACGGCGCACGCGGCGAACCGGGAAGCGGAACGTGCGGGCCCGCCGAGCGCGTCCCATCGTTTTCACGGTTTCTTTCCGGGGCGGGACGGCCGGACGGCCCGACGGATTTAACACGCTCTTCACAGGGATGTGATATGAACCTCACCGTGGATGCACGCAGAATGGTCTGAGATTCCCCCGCGTCCGGCTCGCCGAACGGAGTGGACAATAGCGAAATGAAGCCGTCCCCCCGGAGCGTGCGCGACGCCGCGGCCGGCCTGGCCCGCAAGGTGCTCTACGGCCGCGTCGCCGACCTGCGCCCGATGCCCGCCGATGTGGCCGAGGCCGAGCCCCGGGGATGCCTGCACCGCTACCGCCCGCCGGAGGGCGTCATCCCCACCGGGCCGCCGGTGCTGTTCGTGTCGCCGCTGGCCGCGCCCGCCCGCTGCTACGACCTGCGCCGGGGCTGCAGCCTGGCCGGACACGCCGTGGCCCGGGGGCGGCGCACCTACCTGCTGGATCCCGGCACGCCCCGCTTCACCGACCGCGGGCCCGCGCTGGCCGCCTGGGCGGGACGGGTGCTGCCCGCGGCGATCCGCGCCGTCAGCCGGGACGCGGGCGGGCAGCCCGTGCAGCTCGTGGGGTGGTGCCTGGGCGGCGCGTACTCGTTGCTGGCCGCCGCCGACCCCGCGCTGCCGATCGCCTCGGTGACCGCCGTGGCGATCCCGGCCGGGCCGCCGCCCGCGCCGTTCCCCGGGGGATTGTCCAGGATGCTGGGCGACCGGCCGAACGCGTTGCTGGAACGAGCTTTCCGATTCGCCGACGTCGACAAATACCTGCGCCGTCCTTACAAGATAATGACAGGCGTTGACATCATCGAGTTCCTGGCGCAGGAAGAGGCGGTCGACCACTTCCTCGGCATGATGCCGACCGCACCGGGACGCACCGCCGAGCAGGTTTACACCGCGTTCGTGCGGGAGCTCGCCCCGGCCGGAGACCGGCTCGAGATCGGGGGCCGCCGGGCGTGGCTGGCGGACGTGCGGGTGCCCGTGCTCCTGGTCGCCGGACGCGGCGACGCGGTGGCGCCGGTCGCGGCCGTCCGCTCGGTCGCCCGGATGCTCACCGGCTCGCCCCGGCTGCGCCTGGTGGCGGCGCCCGGCGGGCACCTAGGCGTGCTGACCGGCCCCGCCGCCCGCGCCACCACCTGGACGTACCTGGACCGCTGGCTGGACGAGGGCGTGCTGCGCCACGGCATCCGCGCCCACCGCCGGGAGGCCGCCAGCGTCTGACCCGCGCCCGCCCCTGCTGCTGGGGCCGACGCATCCGGAGCCGACCGCCCCCCGCCGCCCGGTCGCCGCTCCCCCCGAACCCGGCGGGCCGGTCGCCGCCCCGGCCCGCCGGCCGGTCTTCGGGCCGCGCCTCGCCCGGCCGTCGGATTTCCGCTGGTCAAGGGACCTTCCAGGGAATCTTTGGAGAGGCGTTAATCAGCGTGCTTCCTGGTGTGTCGTCCCCGTGCCGGTCTCGTCGCCGACCGTAGTGTTGCGCAGCGTCGCGGGCCTGTGCCCGCGGTAACAGGCGTAACGTCGGGGGGCAGCGCATGACGGCTGGCAGGGGCGAGCTCCGAGCCGGGGAGGCCGGACGGCCGGCACGGACCGAGGCGGACGCGGGGCATCGCGACCGGCCGCCGACCGGGGCTCCGTTCGACGGGCCGTTCGACGTGCCGTTCGACATCGTCGCCATGGCCCCGTTCGGGCGGACCGCCCCGCGGCTGACGGTCGCCGTCGCGCGGGCGGGCGCCCTCGGGGTGCTCGACCTCGGCGCCGACCGCGCCGCCGCGCTCGCCGCCCTGGCCGAGGTCGGCCGGTGGT
Source organism: Actinomadura miaoliensis (assembly GCF_039536785.1). Lineage (NCBI taxonomy): Bacteria > Bacillati > Actinomycetota > Actinomycetes > Streptosporangiales > Thermomonosporaceae > Actinomadura > Actinomadura miaoliensis. The sequence continues at coordinate 52,322 of NZ_BAAAZG010000018.1, read as the reverse complement.
GGGACGGCACGTTCGGCGTCCGCGTCCCGGCCGGTTGCGGTATCCGCCCGGCCGACCTGCCGGACGCCGTCGACACCGTCGTCATCGACGCAGCCGCCCTCGGCCTGGCCGCCCCCGGCGACGACGCCCTCGGCGGGAATCACGGACTGCCCGCCGGTGCGCCGTCCACTGGAGGCGGCCCGGGTGCGGTGTCCGCCGGCGCGCAGGGCGGCGCGCCCATCGTGGTGCCCCAAGCGCGCGGTGCGGCGGTCAAGAGCGGGCGAAGCACTTCTCCAGGCGTCCCCGAGCCCGCCTCCCCCGGCGACGGGAAGCCCACCAAGCCCAGCGTTCCGATGCCCACCCCGCCCGGCGGCGCGTCCCGCCTGGGAGGCGGTGCCGGGCAGGCCGGTCCGGCCGACGCCGACCTCGACGACGCGGGTTCGGTCCGGGTGATCCCGGCGGGCGAGCTCAGGCGCGAGCAGGCCCAGAGCACCGGACCGGCCGAGGGCGTCGTCGTGCTCGACCGCGAGGAGGCCGAGCGCCGGAAGGCCGCGCCCACCACGGCGCCGGGCCGGCCCGGGGACCGGATCGACGCGGCGGAGTTCGCGCGCGGACGGCGGCTGCTGGTCGAGGTCGTCGACCCGGCGGAGGCGGAGGCGGCGGTACGGCTGTGCCGCGAGCTGTCCGCCGACGGCGACCGCAACGGCCCGACCCTGGTCGGTCTGATCGCGCGCGGCGCCGAGGCGGGCGGCCGGGTCGGCGACCTCACCACTTTCGTCCTGCTGCAGCGCCTGCTCGGCGACCCGGCGATCAACGTGCCGGTGTGGGCGGCGGGCGGCATCGGCCCGCACAGCGCCGCCGCGGCCGTGGCGGGCGGCGCCGCCGGGGTGGTCCTGGACGTGCACTTCGCGCTGGTGCGGGAGATGGACCTGCCGGGCGACGTCGTCGCCGCGCTCACGGCCATGGACGGCGGCGAGACCCGCGTGGTGCGCGGGCACCGCGTGTACGTCCGGCCCGACCTGCCCGAGATCGACCTGGACGGCCTGGCCCCCGCGGAGATCAACGCCCGGCTCGGGGCCACCGGGCTGCGGTCGCGGCTGCTGCCGGTCGGGCAGGACGGGGCGCTGGCCGCCCCGCTCGCCGCCCGGCACGAGACCGCCGGCGGCGTCGTCCAGGCGATCCGCGAGGAGATCACCGCGCACCTGCGCGCCGCCGTGCGGGCCCGTCCGCTGGCGCCCGCCGACAATCCGCCCGGCGCGCCCGCCGGGCGCGAGTACCCGGTGGCGCAGGCCCCGATGACGGGTGTCAGCGACCGGTCGGCGTTCGCCGCGGCGGTCGCGCAGGACGGCGGCCTGCCGTTCCTGGCGCTGGCGCCGATGGACGGCGAGGAGACGCGGCGGCTGCTGGCCGACACCGCCGACCGGCTCGGCGACCGGCCGTGGGGCGTGGGCGTCCTGGGGTTCGCGCCGCCCGAGCTGCGCGAGGAGCAGCTGGCTGCGGTGCGGGCGGTGGCGCCGCCGTTCGCGCTGATCGCCGGCGGCCGGCCCGCCCAGGCCGCGTCCCTGGAGGAGGCGGGCGTCGGCACGTACCTGCACGTGCCGTCGCCGGGGCTGCTGGAGCGGTTCCTGGCCGAGGGGGCGCGCAGGTTCGTGTTCGAGGGCATGGAGTGCGGTGGCCATGTGGGGCCGCGCGCGGCGTTCCCGCTGTGGGACGCGCAGGTCGAGCTGCTGCTGCGGTGGTGCGACGACAACCCGGCCGGCGCCGCCGAGCTGTCGGTGATGTTCGCGGGCGGCGTCCACGACGAGCGGTCGGCCGCGATGGTCGCGGCGCTGGCCGGGCCGCTGGCCGCGCGCGGCGCCGACGTCCGCGTGCTCATGGGCACCGCGTACCTGTTCACCTACGAGGCCGTGGCGGCGGGCGCGATCCTGCCCGGCTTCCAGCAGACGGCGCTGAGCTGCGACGGCACCACGCTGCTGGAGACCTCGCCGGGGCACGCCACCCGGTGCGCCCGCACGCCCTACGTGCGGACCTTCGAGGAGACCCGGCGCCGGCTGGAGGCGGCGGGCACGCCCCAGCACGAGATGTGGGCGCGGCTTGAGGAGCTCAACCTCGGGCGGCTGCGCGTCGCCGCCAAGGGCCTGCGCCGCGACCCCGCCGCGCCGGCCGGCGCGTCCGCCGGGGACGCGCCGGAGCCGGTGGACCCGGACGAGCAGCGCCGCGAGGGCCTCTACACGATGGGGCAGGTGGCGGCGCTGCGGTCGGCCACCACCGGCATCACCGCCCTGCACGAGCAGGTCACCACCGGCGCCACCTGCTTCCTGGAGACGCGGGCCGTCGCGCTCGGCATCGGCGTCCCGGACGAGGAGCCGGACGCGCGGCCGGTGCCGCGGGCCGAGCCGGAACCCGGGCGGCCCGACGAGGACGGCGCGCCGCCCCTGGACATCGCGATCGTCGGCATCGGCTGCGTGTTCCCCGGTGCCCGGGACGCCGCCGAGTACTGGGCCGGCATCGTCGACGGCGCCGACCCGGCCACCGGTGCAACCGCCGGGGCGCCGCCCGACCGCGGGCTCCTGCCGGACGTGCCGTTCGACCCTCAGGGATACGGCATCGCGCCGTCGGCGGCGGCGGGCATCGAGCCGGTGCAGCTGCTGGCGCTGGAGGTGGCGGCGCGGGCGCTGGCCGACGCCGGTTACGCCGACCAGTCGTCCGACCGGTCCCGCTGCACCGTGATCTTCGGCAACGTGGACGCCGGGCGCGTCGCCGACCGCCTCGGCCTGGGCGGCTCCGCCCACGGCTCGGCCGCCGCCGCCGACCTGCTGGACGTCGCGTGCGGGCGGCTGGCGGACGGCGCCAGCGACATCGTGCTGTGCGGCGCCGCCGACGTGTTCGACGACGTGACGGCGGCGCGGCCGCAGGGCCGGTGCGCGCCGTTCGACGCCTCCAGCGAGGGGCGCGCCCCCGGCGAGGGCGTGGCGTGCGTGGTCCTCAAGCGCCTCGCCGACGCCGAGGACGACGGCGACCGCGTCTACGCGGTGATCAAGGCGGTGGCCGGGGCCGGCGACCCGCCGGCCGCCCGGCGCCCCGAGGCGCGGCGGCGGGCGGCGCGGCGCGCCTACGCCCGCGCGGACGTCTCACCGGCCCGCGTCGGGCTGGTGGAGGCCCACGGCACCGGCGACCCGGCGGACGACGCGGCCGAACTGCAGGCCCTCACGCGGGTGTTCACCGAGGCGGGCGCCGAGCCGGGCAGCGTGACGCTCGGGTCGGTCACGGCGCGGATCGGGCACACCGGCGGCGCCGCCGGGCTCGCGGGCCTGATCAAGGTCGCCTGCGCGCTGCACGCCGGCGTGCTGCCCGGCGCCCCGCACATCACCGAACCCGACCGCGCCTGGGACCCCGAGACGAGCCCGTTCGTGTTCGGCCGTCAGGCGCGTCCGTGGCCGGTGCCGCCCGCCGAGCGGTACGCGGGCCTGAGCGACGCCGGCTTCCACGCCGTCCTGGCCGCCCACGACGGCGCGCCCGAGCCGGTGTCCGGGCTGGACGCGTGGCCCGCCGAACTGTTCCTCGTCCGGGGCGCCGACCCCGCCGCCGCCCGCGACCGGCTCGACCGGCTCGGCGAGCTCGCCGCGACCGGGGCGCGGCTGCGGGACCTGGCCCGCACGTTCGCCGCCGGCGACGGCCCGGTGCGCGTCGCGATCGTCGCCACCGGGCTCGACGACCTGCGGGCCAAGCTGACCGCCGCCCGCGAGTTCCGCGCCGCGCCCGGCGTGTTCGTCGCCGGGCGGGCGGCCGGGGCCGAGCCCGGACGGGTGGCGTTCCTGTTCCCCGGGCCGGGCGGCCGGCGGCCCGACGCGCTCGCCGGCCTGTTCACCGCGTTCCCGCGGCTGCGGCGGCTGCTGCTCCTGGACGGCGGACACCACGTCGCCGCGATGTTCCCGCCCGCCGCGTTCACGCCCGAGGACGCCGAACGGCAGTGCGCGGCCCTCACCGACACCCGCGTCGCGCAGCCCGCGCTGGGCATCGCCGGGCTGGCCCTGCACCGGCTGCTGACCGAGCTGGGCGTGCGTCCCGACATGGCCGCCGGGCACGGGTACGGCGAGCTGGTGGCGCTGTGCGCGGCCGGGGTGTTCGGCGAGGACGACCTGATGGCGCTCAGCACGGCCCGCGCCGAGGCCGTCCTCGCGGCGGCCGGGGCGTCCGGCGACGGCGCGGACGGCGCCGACCCGGGGACGATGGCCGCCGTGGCGGCCACGCTCGGCGAGGTCCGCGCGGCGCTGTCGGGCATCGGGGGCGTCGTCGTCGCCAACCACAACGCGCCGCGCCAGGTGGTGATCTCCGGGACGACCGCGGCCGTGGAACGGGCGGTCGCCGAGCTGCGCGGCCGCGGCCTGCGCGTCCGTCCCGTCCCGGTCGCGTGCGCGCACCACAGCCCGCTGGTCGCGGGCGCGCCGGCCGTGTTGCGCGCCGAGCTGGGCCGCCGCGACCTGCGTTCGCCGGCCTTCCCGGTGTGGTCCAACACCACCGCCGCGCCGCACGACGGCGACCCGGGGGAGCTGGCCGCCACGCTGGCCGGGCAGGTCGCCGCGCCGATCCGGTTCGTCGAGCAGATCGAGGCAATGTACGCCGCGGGCGCCCGGGTGTTCGTCGAGGCCGGGCCGGGACGGGTGCTGACGGAACTCGTCGGGGAGATCCTCGGCGACCGTCCGCACACCGCCGTGGCGTGCGACGCGCCCGGCGGCGCCATCGAGGGCCTGCTGTGCGCGCTGGCCGAGCTGGCCGTCGCGGGCGTCCCGGTGGACGCGGCGGCGCTGTTCGCCGGGCGCGACGCGCGCCCCTTGCCCGCCCACGCCGCCGACCGCGCCGACGCGCCCCGCTGGACGGTGAACGGGCACCTCCTCCGCGCCGTCGACGGCGGGCGGCCGGCCACCGCGCCGCGGCCCGCCGAAGGCGCCGCGCCGATCACGGGAACGACCATGGATGCTGATCGTGATGTCCGTGCCGCCGAGGCCTCCGTGCCGCCGGCGTCCCTGCCGGCGCCGCCGGACGCCGACGCCACCGAGGCGGCGGTGCTGGAGTACCTGCGCGCCACCCGGGAGCTGGTCGCGGCGCAGCGCGAGGTCATGCTGCGCTTTCTCGGCGCCGCCGACGACGATCACGGGGACGACCACGGAGACGACCACACCGGCGACCACACCGAGGACGAGCCGCTGTCCGCCGAGTCGCTGGACGTGCTGCGCAGGGCGATGACGGCCACGGTGCCCGAGCCGCGGCCGTGTCCCGCGCCGGAGCCGGGCCGGCGGCGCCAGGAGGCGGAGGCGCCGGAGCGAGACGGGAGCCGGTCCCAGGCCGAGCCGCCGACGCCTCGGCCCGCGCCGGAGCCGGAGATGACGCCCGAGCACGCGCCTGAGCCTCGGCCCGAGCCGGTGGGGGCGGCGCCCGTCCGGCAGGTGGTGCGGATGGCGGACCTGCCGTCCCTGCCGATACCCCCGCAGAAGCCCGGACGGTTCGACGGCCGCCGGTTCCTGATCGTCGACGACGGCTGCGGGATCGCGCTGGAGCTGGCCGACCTGCTCGAACAGCAGGGCGCGCAGGTGCGCACGCCGCTGGAGCCGGACGCGCCGTGCGACGGCCTGATCCACCTGGCGGCGCTGCGTCCGGGCACCGGGCCGATCCTGCCGGGCGCGTACGGCGGCGTCCGCGACGCGCTGCGGGGCGGGCTGCGCTGGCTGGTGCTGGCCTCCGGCGCGGGCGGCACGTTCGGGCACGAGTTCACCGGCGGCGGCGTCGGCGACCCGACGCCCGGGGCGGGCCTGCGCGGCCTGGCGCGCACCCTGGCGCAGGAGTACCCCGAGGTGCTGGTGCGCGCGATCGACGTCGACACCAAGGAGAACCCGCGCGCGGTGGCCGAGCGCATCCTGGCCGAGCTGCTGACCGCCGACGCTCCGGTGGAGATCGGCCACGACGCCGAGGGCCGCCGCCGCACGCTCGTCGTCGTCCCGGCCGAACCGCCCGCCGAACCGCCCGCCGAACCGGGGCAGGCGAGCGGCGCCGCCGCCCGCCTCGGCCTGGACGCGGACGGCGTGGTGCTGCTCACCGGCGGCGCCCGCGGCATCACCGCCCGGCTCGCCCGCGAACTGGCCCGCGCCACCGGCTGCCACCTGGAACTGGTCGATCGCACCCCGCAGCTGCCGGGAGCGGAGGACCCGCTGATCGCGGCGGCCCCCGACGAGGCGGCGCTGCGCCGCACGCTGCTGTCCCAGGGCGTGGCCCGCACGCCCGCCGAGATCGACGCGGGCATCCGGCGGATCCTCGCCGAACGGGAGGTCCGCGCGACCCTGGAGGCGCTGCACGGCACCGCCGCGTCCGTCCGCTACCACGCGGTCGACGTGCGCGACCCGCAGGCCGTGCGGGCCGTCGTGGAGGACGTGTACGCACGGCACGGCCGCCTGGACGGCGTCGTGCACGGGGCGGGGCTGCCGGCGGACGGCCCGGTCCGCGACAAGCACCCCGAGTCGTTCGCCCGCGTCTACCGCACCAAGGTGGACGGGGCCTGTGCGCTGGCCGCCTCCGTCCGCCCGGACCTGCGGTTCTTCGTGGTGTTCGGCGGTGTCGCCGGCGTGTACAGCAGCCCCGGCCACGCCGACCACGCCGCCGCCTGCGACGCCTGCGACACCCTCGCCCGCGTGTGGCGCACCGAGCTGCGCGGCCGGGTGCTGGTCGCCGACTGGGGCCCGTGGGCCGGGGACGGCGGCGCGGCGTCCGCCGGCGTCCCGCTGATCGATCCGGACGCGGGCGTGGCCGCCCTGCTGCGTGAACTGGCGTTCGGCGACGAGGTGCAGGTGGTGTTCACCGGGACCGCCCGGTGACCGAGCCGATCGCGATCGTCGGCCTGGGGGCGGTGTTCCCCGGCGCCGGGTCCGCGGCCGAGCTGTGGCGCAACGTGCGCGCCGGGGTCGACGCGATCACCGACGTGCCCGCGCACCGCTGGGACCCCGACCTGTACTACGACCCCGCGTCCTACGGCGCGCCGGCCGGCGACGGCCTGTACTGCCGCCGCGGCGGATTCGTCGACGAGCTGGCCACCGTCGACCCGGCCCGGTTCGGGATCGCGCCCGCGGCCGTGGCCGACATCGAGCCCGACCAGCTGCTGGCGCTGCGCACCGCCGCCGAGGCGATCGCCGACGCGGGCGGCGAGGAACGGCTGCCCGACCGGTCGCGCGTTGGCGTCGTCCTCGGCCGCGGCGGCTACATCACGCCCGGCGTCGCACGGTTCGACCAGCGCGTCACCGTCGTCCGGCAACTGCTGGTCACGCTGCGGGAGCTGCTGCCGGAGCTGGACGCCGAGTCCCTGGAACGCGTCCGCGCCGCCTTCTGCGAGCAGACCGGCACGGGCGGCGGGGCGGGCGTCCTGCCCGGTTTCGCGGCCGCGCGCGTCGCCGACCGCTTCGGCCTGCGCGGACCCGCCTACACGCTGGACGCGGCGTGCGCGTCGTCGCTGCTGGCCGTCGAGCACGCGGTGCGGGCGCTGCGGTCCCGGCAGTGCGACGCGGTGCTGGCCGGGGCCGTGCACCACGCCCACCACGCCACCGTGTGGAGCGTGTTCAGCGGCCTGCGCGCGCTGAGCCCGAGCGGGCGGATCCGGCCGTTCGACCGGTCCGCCGACGGGACGCTGCTGGCCGAGGGCACGGGGATGGTCCTGCTCAAGCGGCTGGCCGACGCCGAACGCGACGGCGACCGGATCCACGCGGTGCTGCGCGGCGTGGGCGTCTCCAGCGACGGGCGCGGCGACGGCGTCCTGCGGCCCCTGGTGGAGGGGCAGGTGCTGGCGGTGCGGCGGGCCTGGTGCGACGCCGGCCTGGACCCGGCGGCGCCGGGCGCGGCCGGGCTGGTGGAGGCGCACGGCACCGGCACCCCGGCGGGCGACGCGGCCGAGCTGGAGACGCTGCTGCGGGTGTTCGGGGCGGACGGCCCGCCGCTCGGCCTCGGCTCGGTCAAGTCGATGATCGGGCACGCCATGGCCGCGGGCGGCGCGGCGGGGCTGATCAAGGCGGTGTGCGCGCTGCGCGAGGCGACGCTGCCGCCCACGCTGCACGTCGACGATCCGCATCCGGCGCTGGAGGGGACCCGGCTGCGTCCCGTCCACCACGCGACCGCCTGGGAGGGCCGGGCCGACGCGCCGCGCCGCGCGGTCGTGAACGCCTTCGGCCTCGGCGGCTGCAACGTTCACGTGATCCTCGAAGAACCGCCCGCGCACGCGTGGTTCACCGGCGTGGTCCGCCGCCCGCCCGCGCCGCCGAGGGCGGACGAGGCGACGGCGGGCGGCCGGGAGGTGCGGCTGGACCTCGGGACCCCGGTGATCCGGCTCGACGGCGCCGTGCCGCCGCTGTGCGTGGCGTCCGCCGCGGACGCGGACACGGCCGCGCCCGCCGGCGGGGCGCTGCCGCGGCTCGCCCGGGACAGTCCCGTGGTGGCCGAGATGAACGCGCTGCTGCGGGAGGCCACGGCGAGCGCGCGGACCGTCCTGCGGGCGCTGAGCACCCGCGCGGCCCTGCGGCCGGACGACGCCCCGGCGGCGACGGAGCTGACGGTCTCGCGGGTGTTCTCGCTGGCCGCGATGCCCTACGTCGCCGACCACTGCGTGATCCCGCAGCCCGCCGGCTGGCCGGAGATGTCGGACCGGTTCCCGGTCGTGCCGATCACCACCCTGCTGGAGGTGATGGCGGAGACGGCCCGCAGGCTGTGCCCCGGGCTGGTGGTCGCCGGGTTCCGGGACGTGCGGGCCCGGCGGTGGGTGGTGGCCGAGCCTGCGACCACCGCCGAGATCCGCGCGGAGACGACCGTCCCGGGGCGTCCACGCGACGGTGTGCCGCGCGAGGTGAGCGTCACCGTCGGCGACCACGCCGACGGCGTCGTGCTGCTCACCGCGGCCTACCCGGAGCCGCCCGAAGCGGCCGCCCCGCTCGCCGGGGAGGGGCCGCCCCCGGTGGACGCCGACCGCTTCTACGAGGAACGCTGGACGTTCCAGGGGCCGCTGTTCCAGAGCGTCAGCGACATCTGCGCCGTCACAGGGGAGGGCGTGCGCGGCACGTTGGTGTCACTGCCCACGCCCGGGGCGCTGCTGAACGGCGCCGGGCAGCTGTGCGGCCACTGGATACAGGTGTACGGGGAGGACAACCAGACCGTCTTCCCCACGGGCGTCGACCGGATCTCCTTCTACGGCCCGCAACCGCCGCAGGGGGAGCGCCTGGACGCCAACGCCCGTCCCCGTACGGTCACCGGCTCCACAGTGCGGTACGACGTGGAGTTGGCCCGCACCGACGGGACGGTGTGGGCGCGCATCGAGGGCTGGACGGTGCACCGCCTCTACACCGACGAGGCGTTGTGGCGGATGAGGTTCACCCCGGAGCTGACCTGCGTGGGCCGGCCACAGCCCGGGGGCTGGTGCCTGGCCCGCAGGCATTGGGACGCGGCCTCGTCCCGTGACCTGGTGATGCGGCTCTACCTGGGGGCGGCCGAGCGGGCGGACTACCACCGCCTGGCGCCCTCCGCCCGGGGGCCGTGGCTGCTCGGCCGTATCGCCGTCAAGGACGCCGTACGGAACTGGCTGTGGGAGCAAGGGCACGGGCCGCTGTTCCCCGCCGAGCTGTCCGTCCGTGACGACGACGCCGGACGCCCCCGGGTGACCGGCCCCTTCGAGACGGAACTGAACGTGGCCGTCGCGTACACGGCCCAACTGGGCGTCGCGCTCGTGCGGCCCGTCCCGCAGACGGCCCGCATCGCCGTCACCCCGATACCGGCCGGGGCGGACGCGACGGTGCTCGCCGCACGGGAACGGGCGCTGCTGGACCGGCTGCGGGCCGCGCCGGACGAGACGGTGACCGAGGTGGCGTCGCGCGTGGTGGACGGGCACGTCGTCGCCTGGACCGTCGCCGCGTACGGCACGCGCGCCAACGACAGGGGGGAGAAGTGACCATGGCAGCAGGGGACACCGCAGGGGAGCGGCCGCGCGGGCCGCGTCCGCGGCCGCCGCTGTGACCGGCCCGCCGTCATGGGAATCGTGCTGGCGCGGGGCGTGCGCTTCCACGTCGTCGACATGGGGACCGACGACGGAGAGCCGGTGGTGATGCTGCACGGGCTGTTCACCGGCAGCATCGCCACCTGGTACTTCACCGTCGCCCCAGCCCTGGCCCGCACCCGCCCGGTGCGGCTGCTGGACTGGCGGGGGCACGGCCTCAGCGAGCGTCCCCCGACCGGATACGACACCGCGACCATGGCGGCCGACCTGGCCGCCCTGACGGCCGACCTGCCCGCGTTCGCCGTCGTCGGGCACAGCTACGGCGCGGCGGTCGCGGTGCGGTTCGCCCGCGCGCACCCCGGCAGGCTCACCCGGCTCGCGCTGATCGACCCGCCGTTCACCCAGATCGACCTCAAGGCCGCCAAGGGACTCGTCCGGTTCGACGGGGAGGGGTGCCTGGCCCAGCGCGCCGCGGCGCTGGCGACCGAGACCAGCGTGCTGGCCGACCTGGCCGCCGAGTCGCTGGTGACGGCGGAGGAACTGCGCGGGCTCGGCGACCTGCCGGTGCTGACGGTGGTCGGGTCCCGCTCACCGTTCCGCCGGTCCGCCGACCTGGTGGGGCGGGCGCTGCCCGCGTCCCGCCGGCACGTGCTGGACGGCGGCCACGACCTGCACATCACGGCGCGGGCGGCGCTGACGCGCCTGCTCGCGGAATTCCTGGAGGACGCAGCAGATGCCTGAGTTTCCGGGCCACGCCCACCCGGTGGGGCGGGAGGCCGCCGCGGAACCGCTGGAGGTCTTGTCGCCGTGGCCGGCCTGCCACGCGGGCACGAAGGCGCCCTCGGCCGCGGGCGCGGACGGTGGTGTGCGGTGAGGGCGCGTCGCGTACGGGTGCCGTCGCTGGGCGCGGTGACCGCCCCCACGCCCGGCATGCCCTCCACCCGGAACAGCGCCAAGACGTCACGGTTCCTGTTCGCCGTACCGCCGCTGGCGGGCCACATCACCCCGACCGTCGCCGTGGCCGCAGAACTCACCCGGCGCGGCCACAAGGTCGCCTGGGTCGGCCCCCGCGCCGCCGTGGAGCCCCTGGCGCCGCGCAACGCCCGCGTCTATCCGGCCGGGGACGACACCGTCGCCCAGCTCCCGAGCGATCCCCGGGACGAGCCGGAGGGCCCTGCCGCCCTGCGTTCGATGTGGGAGAACTTCATCGTCCCCCTGGGGCACGCCATGATGCCCGGCGTCGACAACGCCATCGACCGGTTCCGCCCGGACGTGGTGGTGTCCGACCAGCAGGTGCTGGCCGCGCCCGTGGCCGCCCGCCTGCGCGGCCTGCCGTGGGCGACCTCGGCGGCGACGCCCTTCGAGTTCACGCGGCCGCTGCGGGACGCGCCCGAGGACGAGGAGCGGGTGCGGGAGCTGATCGGCGACTTCCAGCTCGACCACGGCATCGAGGACCTGCTCGACCCGCGTTTCTCCGACCACCTGGTGCTGGTGTTCTCCACCGGCGCGCTGGTCGGCGACGTGTCGGTCTTCCCCGACCGCTTCGCCTTCGTCGGCCCCGTCCCGCCCCGGCCCCGCGACGGCGACTTCCCCTGGGAGTGGCTGGACGGCCGCCCCGCCGTGCTGGTGACGATGGGCGCCGAGCACGGCGCGGCGGCCGAGCGGTTCCTGCGCGTCGCCGCCGAGGCCGTGGCCGCCATGGACGTGCGGGCGGTGTTCGCCGCGCCGCCCGGCGCGATCGCCGAGCCGCCGCCGAACGTGCTGGTCCGCGCCGACGTCCCGCAACCGGCCCTGCTCGAACGCATGGCCGCGGGCAGAGCGGCGGTGGTGTGCCACGGCGGTCACGGCACCGTCTGCGCGGGCCTGGCGCACGGGCTGCCGCTGGTGGTCGCGCCCATCCGCCACGACCAGCCGGTCATCGCCCGCCTGGTCGCCGAGGCGGACGCCGGGATCGCCGTCCGCTTCGGCACGGCCACGCCGGTCGAGCTGCGCGCCGCGCTCGGCGCGGTGCTCACCGACGACGTCCACCGGGCGGCCGCCGCGCGCGTCCGGGACTCGTTCGCCGAGGCGGGCGGCGCCGCCGCGGCCGCCGACCGGCTGGAGAAACTGGCGTGATCTGGCTGCCGCTCGTCGTCGCCGCCGGGCTGCTGGCCAACGCGCTGCGGCTGCGCCGCCGGCTGGGGGCGCTGCCCCGCCTGCCCGTGTCGGGGCGGCGCGGGCGCTCCCTGCGCTGGGACGGCTCCTACGACACCGACACGCCCGGACACGACGAGTCCTACGGGCTGCTGCTGGCGGAGGGGGCCGTCGTCTCCGGACAGTTGCGACGCGCCGCCTGCGCCTACGCCCGCCACCACGGCATCCAGGTTTTCGACCTGATCCCACGGGACCTGCCGGTAGAACGCGCGCTGGACCTGGCCAGGGGAGCCGACCGCCACGCCTACAGAACCGACCCGCTGGCCCTGGGCCACGGCGCCGGATACGCCACCGTCGTCGACGAGGACCTCCTGCAACGGACCGGGACCCGGCCCCGCGCGCTCGACCCCGGCGAATACGGCGCGGTGACCCTGCGCCTACGCCAGTACGCCCGCGCCCAGGAGGGCGACGTCTTCGCGGCCGATCTGGCGGTCGTGCCGAGTCGCGTGCCCAGGCGGGTCCCCTCCTGCGCGGGACGACGGGCCTGGCTGCGTGGGCTCGGCGTCTCGGTGCGGTGGACGGTCGGCGCGTCGATGACGAGCTACGCCCTGGTGCTGGCGTCGCTGGTCGTCGCGCCACGATGGGGGGCGGTGACGGCGGCGGTCTACTGCGCCGTCCCCTACCTGGTGTTCACCGGCGTCCCCGTCTCGCCCCGGGACCTGCACCGGATGGCCCTGCTGCGGCTCGTCCTCACGCCATGGAACTGGTGGCGCACCCTGGCGGAGGCGCCCTGCCCGTGGGAACGGCGGCGTGAGCAGACCCTGGCGGACGCCCACGAGTGGTACGGCACGGCCCTGGCCGACGGGGTGGAACGGTTCTTCCACCCCCGCCGGGACGACTGCCCCTGGTGCGGCGCCCGCGCCGTACAGCCCCACATGACCACCGACGACGTGATCCAGGCGAAGCCGGGCCGGTTCACGCTCGACCGCTGCCGGGAGTGCGGCCACATCTTCCAGAACCCCCGGCTCAACACCGTCGGCCTGGAGTTCTACCGGCGCGACGTCTACGACGGTCTCGCCGCCGAATCCGCCGAACACGCCCTGGCCGCCCAGCGCCGTGTCCACACAGCCCGTGCCGACATGGCCGTCGCCGCCCACCTGGCCCCGCGCGCATGGCTGGACGTGGGCACCGGCCACGGCCACTTCTGCCGCGCCGCACGCGCCGTCCTGCCCGACACCGAGTTCGACGGGCTGGACACGGGCGACGGCGTGCAGGAGGCGGCCGCACGCGGCTGGCTCCGCCGTCCCCACCGCGGCGCCCTCACCGACCTGGTGGACGAACTGGCCGGACGTTACGACGTCATCAGCATGCACCGCCACCTGGAACAGGTCCCCGACCCGGCCACCGAACTCGACGTCGCCATCAAGATGCTCCCGCCCGGCGGGCACCTGCTCGTGGAACTGCCCGACCCCGAATGCCCGGCCGGGCGGCTCCTGCGCCGGTTCTGGGCGGGGTGGCTGCAACCCCGCCACCTCCACCTGATCCCCATCGGCAACCTGGAACGCGCCCTCACCGCGCGCGGCATGCGCATCGTCGCCCGCCAGCGGCGCCGCGCCCACCAGCGGCACGACCTGGCGTCCGCCGCGCTGATCGCCCTGCAGGCGTTCGGGCCGCCGCCCGGCCGTCCCTGGGCGCGCCGGGCGCGTGCGTCGGCACGGGTCAGGTACGCGATCGCCGTGGCGGGCGCGCGCCCGCTGGGGGCCACCGCCGCGCTGCTCGACCGGCTCTTGGCGCCGTTCGTCCCCGGCCCCGGGAACACCTATCGCGTGCTGGCGCGCAAGGACGAGGGCTGATCAGATCTTCGGGGTGAACGGGCGGCGGTACTCCGGGTCGCCGGGACGCTCCCGGGCGCGCAGCGCCGTCTCGACCAGTTCGATCGCCTGGAGCAGCGCCACCATGCGGGCGCCCTCCTTGCGGTAGGTGTCCAGGACGGCCTCCACCCCGTGCGGCGGCACCAGGTCGCCCAGCTCGACCCGCGCGGTGCGGAACCCCTCCCGCGCGGCGTCCACGGACGCGCTCACGTGGTGCCGGGCCATGCGGGCCAGCGCGATCGGGTAGCGGCGCAGGACCCCGTAACGGCGGTACTCGGGCGGCACGAGTTCGAGCAGCCACGTCATCGCCGTGTCCTCGAAGCGCTCGGTTCCCGGCGGGTGCACCTGGGCGGGCCAGCCGGGCGGAACGTACGTGCTCACCGTTCCACGATAACCCGTTATCGAACGCGTGTTCGATGGGGTGTCAGGAGGAGGTCGCGCCGTCCGACTCGGACTGCGCCGCCGAGCCGTCGGCGGACCCCTTCGCGGACCCGTTGGCCGACCCGTTGGCGGACCCGTTCGCGGGCTCGTCGCCGCCGTCCGGGCCCGTCCCGGAACGCCGGATGCGGATCTTTCCGGTGCTCAGGTCGTCGCGGCCGCCGCCCGCCTGCAGACGGTCGTCGTGGCGGCGCAGCTTCTGCTGCTCCTGCTCCTCGACCTTGACCCGTTTCGACCCCTCGAACACGGTGGCGAGGTCCTCGAACATCGCCCCGCCGAACCCGGCGCCCGTCTGGCCGTCCCCGCGGATCGCGCCCATCAGCGACTTCTTGCCGGTGCCGTCGGTGGGCCAGTCGACCACCTCGTGCTGCTCCGGCTTGGGCCTGGCCTTGGCCTGCGCGCGGTCGGCGGCACGGCCCTTCAGGCGCCCGCGCCGGCGGCGGAACGGCGACTTCACGTGAACACTCTCGCGGAACCCCCGCGCACCGGGCGCGCGTCGCTGACCCGCGCACCGGGAACCGTGCGGTTACGGCCGTGCACGCCACCTCCAGTGGTGGAAGAGAAAACTGGTTCGTCCGAGCCTACGTGGTTCGTGCCCACCAGGCCCGTCTCGTACCGCCGAGACCACGGATTTTCCACGATAACCGGTGCCCGGGGGTGAGCCGCGTCGGCTCGGCCGGGAGCCGCCCGGGACGGTAGCCTGCGGACGTGCGTCTGTCCCATGTCATCCAGGTCCTCGACGAGATCTACCCGCCCGCGTGGGCCGAGTCCTGGGACGCCGTCGGGCTGGTCTGCGGCGACCCCGACCAGGAGGTCGGCCGGGTGCTGTTCGCCGTCGACCCCGTGGCGGCCGTCGTCGACGAGGCCCTGGAATGGGGCGCCGACCTGCTGGTCACCCACCACCCGCTGCTGCTGCGGCCGGTCCACGGCGTGGCCGCCACCACCCCCAAGGGGCGGCTCGTCCACCGCCTGATCAGGAACGGCACGGCCCTGTTCACCGCGCACACCAACGCCGACGTGGCCGACCCGGGCGTGTCGGACGCGCTGGCCCGCGCCGTCGGCCTGACCGGGGAGCTGCGCCCGATGGTCCCCGCCGCCGACGATCCCCGCCGCGGGCTCGGCCGCGTCGGGGAACTGCCCGCACCGCTGCCGCTGCGGGAGTTCACCGCCCGCGTGGCCGCCGGGCTCCCCGCCACCGCCTGGGGCGTGCGGGCCGCGGGCGACCCCGGCCGTCCCGTCCGCACCGTGGCCGTCTGCGGCGGGGCGGGCGACTCCCTGCTCGACACCGCCCGCGCCCTCGGCGTCGACGTCTACCTCACCGCGGACCTGCGGCACCACCCGGCGTCGGAGTTCGCCGAGCACGGCGGCCCGGCGCTGGTCGACGCCGCGCACTGGGCGACCGAATGGCCGTGGCTGGCCGACGCCGAACGCCGCCTGCGCGCCGCCGTGGCCGCCCCGGACGCCACGGAGGCCGCGCGCAAGCTGGAGACCCGGGTGTCCACGCTCGTCACCGACGCGTGGCGCCTGCACGACGAAGGAGCAAAGTGAAAGCCGCACCGCAAGCCCAGCTGCGCCTGATCGACCTGCAGGAGCTGGACACCGCCCTCGACCGCCTCGCGCACCGCCGCCGCACGCTGCCCGAGCTGGCCGAGATCGAGCGCCTGCAGGCCCGCGTGCGCGAGCTGCGCGACGCCGTGGTCGCCGCCGAGACCGAGATCGGTGACCTGGACCGCGAGCAGCGCAAGGCCGAGCAGGACGTCGAGCAGGTCCGGGCACGGGCCGAGCGCGACCAGAAGCGACTGGACTCCGGCCAGGTCTCCTCCGCCAAGGACCTCAGCGGGCTGCAGGCCGAGATCGCCTCGCTGCAGCGCCGCCAGTCCGACCTGGAGGAGGTCGTCCTGGAGATCATGGAGCGGCGGGAGGAGGCCGAGGGCCGGGCCGCCGCGCTGCGCGCCGACCACCAGGCCGCCGAGGCCGAGCTGGCCGAGGCCGTCCGGCGCCGCGACGAGAACTGGCAGCGGATCGACGAGGAGGCCGGGACCACCAGCGCCGCGCGCACCGCCGTCGCCAAGGACGTCCCCGCCGACCTGCTCGGCCTGTACGAGAAGCTGCGCGGCCAGTTCGGCGGGGTGGGCGCCGCCAAGCTCTACCGGGGCTCCTGCCAGGGCTGCCACCTGGCGCTCAACACCGTCGACCTCAACCGCATCCGCGGTGCCGCGCCGGACGAGGTGGTCCGCTGCGAGGAGTGCCGCCGCATCCTCGTGCGCACCCCCGAGTCGGGGCTGTGAGCGCGCCCGTGAGCGGAGGCCGCCCGGGCCGCAGGCTCGTCGTCGAGGCCGACGGCGGGTCCCGGGGCAACCCCGGGCCCGCCGGGTACGGCGCGCTGGTGCGCGACGCGCTCACCGGCGAGGTGCTGGCCGAGGTCGCCGAGTCGATCGGCACCGCCACCAACAACGTCGCCGAGTACCGCGGCCTGATCGCCGGGCTGGGCGCCGCCGCCGCCCTCGACCCGTCCGCCCGCGTCGAGGTGCGGATGGACTCCAAGCTCGTCGTCGAGCAGATGTCCGGCCGCTGGAAGATCAAGCACCCGGACATGGTGCCGCTGGCGCTGCGGGCCCGGGAGACCGCCGCGGGCCTGGGGTCGGTGTCGTACACGTGGATACCGCGCGAGCGCAACGCCGACGCCGACCGCCTGGCCAACGAGGCCATGGACGCCGCCGCCCGCGGCGAGCACTGGACCCGCGAGACCGGCGGCACGTCCCGCGACACGGCCGCGCCGCCCGAGGAGGACGACACGGCCCCCGCCTGGTCGTCCGCCACCACCACCCCGACCACCACGCTCCTGCTCCGCCACGGTGAGACGGCCCTGTCGGTGGACAAGCGCTTCGCCGGCACCGGCGACTTCCCGCTGACCGACAACGGCGCCGCCCAGGCCCGGGCGGCGGCGCGGGTCCTGCGCGACCAGGGGATCGACGCGATCGTCACCTCGCCGCTGAGCCGCTGCCGCGACACCGCCGCCGCGGTCGCCGCCGAGACCGGCGCCCCCGTCCGCGTCGAGGACGGCCTGCGCGAGACCGACTTCGGCGACTGGGAGGGGCTCACCTTCGCCGAGGTGGGGGAGCGGTGGCCGGGCGAGCTGAAGGCGTGGCTGGCCGACCCGTCGGCCGCCCCGCCGGGCGGGGAGAGCTTCACCGCGACCGCGCGCCGCGTCCGCACCGCCTTGGACAAGCTCAAGGTCCGCCACCGCCACCGGAAGGTGCTGGTCGTCACCCACGTGACCCCCATCAAGCTGCTGGTGGTGGCCGCGCTCGGCGCCCCCATGTCGGCGATGTACCGGATGCAGCTGGACGTGGCGTCGCTGTCGCGGATCGACTGGTACGACGACGGCCCGGCGACGCTGCGCGCGTTCAACGACGTCCACCATCTGTGACCGACCCCGGCCAGGCGGCCCGCAGGCCGCCTGGCCTACGTTGGGAGGGGTGGAGACGAAGATCCTGCTGGACGAGTCGAGGCTGCCCGGCCGCTGGTACAACGTCGTCCCCGACCTGCCCGCGCCGCCGCCCCCGCCGCTGCACCCCGCCACCCGCGAGCCGGTCGGCCCGGACGACCTGGCGCCGCTGTTCCCGGCCGAGCTGATCGCCCAGGAGGCGAGCACCGACCGCCACGTGGACATCCCCGAGGAGGTCCGCGAGGTCTACCGCCTGTGGCGTCCCACCCCCCTGATCCGTGCACGGCGCCTGGAACGGGCCCTGGACACGCCCGCCCGCATCTACGTCAAGTACGAGGGCGTCTCGCCCGTGGGCTCCCACAAGCCGAACACGGCCGTCCCCCAGGCGTACTACAACGCGCGCGCGGGAGTGCGCCGCCTCACCACCGAGACGGGCGCGGGCCAGTGGGGCAGCGCCCTGGCGTTCGCCTGCGCCCAGTTCGGCCTCGATCTCGACGTGTGGATGGTGCGCGCCTCCTACGACCAGAAGCCGTACCGCCGCTCGATGATGGAGCTGTACGGCGCCCGCGTCCACGCCAGCCCGTCCACCGCCACCGCCTCCGGCAGCGGGATCCTCGCCGAGCACCCCGATTCGCCCGGCTCCCTGGGCATCGCCATCAGCGAGGCCGTGGAGGTCGCCGCGGCGTCCGACGACACGCGGTACGCCCTCGGCAGCGTGCTCAACCACGTCCTGCTGCACCAGACCGTCATCGGCGAGGAGGCGCTGGAGCAGCTCGCGCTCGTCGACGAGACCCCGGACGTGATCGTCGGCTGCACCGGCGGCGGCTCCAACTTCGCCGGGCTGTTCTTCCCCTTCCTGCGCGAGAAGCTCGCCGGCCGCATGGACCCCGTCATCCGCGCCGTCGAACCCGCCGCGTGCCCCACGTTCACCCGCGGCCGCTACGCCTACGACTTCGGCGACACCGCCGGTTTCACGCCCCTGCTGAAAATGCACACGCTGGGGCACGAGTTCGTCCCCGACCCCATCCACGCGGGCGGCCTGCGCTACCACGGCATGGCCCCGCTGCTGTCCCACATGTACGAGCTGGGGCTGTTCGACGCCGTGGCCAAACCCCAGCGCGAATGCTTCGAGGCGGGCGTCCTGTTCGCCCGCACCGAAGGCATCGTCCCCGCCCCCGAACCCACCCACGCCCTGGCCGCCGCCGTCGAGGAGGCCCGCAACGCCACGAGCGAGAAGGTCATCCTCACCGCCCTGTGCGGCCACGGCCACCTCGACATGGCCGCCTACGACCGCTACCTGTCCGGCGAGATGCGCGACCTCGACCTTTCCGTGGACCGCATCGAGGCGTCGCTCTCCCGCCTTCCCTGACTCCGATAGGCTTGGGGCACGGCGGACGAGCCGGCCGGACGGCCGCGTCGGGGCCTCGCGCCCCGCCGAGGAAGGTCCGGGCTCCACAGGGCAGGGTGGTCGGTAACGCCGACCCGGGGCGACCCGCGGGACAGTGCCACAGAAAGCAAACCGCCACCGGCACCGCCGGTGGTAAGGGTGAAACGGTGAGGTAAGAGCTCACCAGCGCCCACGGTGACGTGGGCGGCTCGGTAAACCCCACCCGGAGCAAGGTCAAGAAGGGAAGCGACGCTTCCCGCGCAGGCGTCCGAGGGCTGCCCGCCCGAGCCTGCGGGTGGACCGCTGGAGGTCGTCGGCAACGGCGACCCGAGATGGATGGCCGTCACCGCCGCTCCCGCGGCGGCACAGAACCCGGCCTACAGGCCGACTCGTCCGCCGCTCCCGCGGCCCGGGGGCGAATGAACCGTGCCGGGAAACGGACGGTGGGGCGAACGCGCGCCGAAGTGTGCATTCTCGCGGCGAGTTCGGGTCATACGACACAGTTGATTCGAAACGGTGCCTCTAACGTTCAAGTACGGCCGATCTCGGGGGATCGGCCGGAGGCGGCGGGGCCGTCCCGAGGCGGCTCCGCGAGAGAGGAGCGCCGATGTTCGTCGTAGCGATCGTTGTCGGGCTCATCACGTTGCTGGCGTCACTGGTCTTCCTGGCGGACTTCGCCCGGGCCACCCGGAGCGACGACCCCCGCCTTCCCGCCCACAACTCGCGGGCGCGGCGGCACCGCTGGGCGGTCGGGATGTACACGCGCGGTCCCGAGGACCGGGAGAAGGAGCTCGTCGGCCGATGAGGGGACGGGGCGGCGGGCCGGTCGCGCGGCCCGCCCGTCCCTCTTGCCAGGGCCCGCCCCTTCCTCAGGTCAGGGCGCGCTCGTCCGGCGCCTCGTCCGGTACGGGCACGAACGTCCCGGACGTCCGGTCCAGCACGTGCACCTTGGCCGTCTCGAGGTCGAGGTAGAGCCCCACCAGTTCGAGCCCGCCGGCCTCGACCCGCTCGCGCAGCCAGGGGTAGGTGAGCAGGTTGTCCAGCTGCTGCATCACGTTGATCTGGCACAGCCGCGTCAGCGGGGGCTCGTCCTGCTCGCCGGCGGCGGCCTCGGCGTCCAGGAAGCGGGTCAGGCTGTGATGGCCGTGCCGCAGCCAGCGGGTCAGGGACGTCAGGTGCTCCACCTCGCGGCCCCCGGCCAGCAGCGCCGCCATCGCCCCGCAGTTGGAGTGGCCGCACACGGTGATGGTGCGGATGCCCAGCACGTTGATCGCGTACTCGACGGTGGCGGCCACCGAGTCGTCGGGCGTCCGGGAACCGTGCCGCGGCACCAGGTTGCCGACGTTGCGGTTGATGAACAGGTCGCCGGGGCCGCTGGCGGTGATGATGTTGGGCACCACCCGCGAGTCCACGCAGGTGATGAACAGGTGCTCGGGTTTCTGCTCGAACGCCAGCTCGGCCATGATCGGCCGTACCAGCGGCGCCGTGCTGCCGTGGTACTCCCGCACGCCCGCCAGCAGCAGGGCGCTCGCCGAGACCTCCGGCGCGTCCGGCTCCTGGGGCTGGGAACGGCGTCGCCGGTTCGCCCACGGCGCCCACCAGCGAGCAGGCGGCGAGGATTTGCGCGTAGGTGTGGTTTCGCCGGTCACAGCCCTTTCATACCAAGCCTCGTGCACCTCGTCGATGTCGACCCCGCCACCTTGCCGTTCGTGTGACAGGCGCCACGCGTGCACGGCGTCGAACGCGGCGTGATCCATGAAGTCGACGTTCAGGTCCAGGTCGACGGCCGCCCCGGCCGGAATCTGCCGCAGCACGCCGATCAGCCGCGGCACGCCGAGGAACGTCAGCGTCCCCTCCACGGCCACGTGCCAGCGCGACCCGTCGGCGGCCTCCCGCACGTGCACGCTCAGCCGGGTCAGCCGCCGCAGCGCCAGCACGGCGGCGACCGCGATGCCCAGCAGCACCCCCTCGCCCAGCCCGAGCAGCACCACGCCGAGCAGCGTGGTCAGATAGACGGTGGCCTCCCGGTGATGCCGCAGGTCCCGGAACCGCGCCGTGCCGATCATCCGCAGGCCCAGCACCACCAGCAGCGCGGCCAGCACGCACAGCGGCACCCGTTCGATCACCGGCCCGCACGACAGCGCCAGCACCAGCACCCACACGCCGTGCAGCACGGTCGACATCCGCGAGCGCGCCCCCGCGGCCAGGTTGGCGGTGCTGCGGACGATCACCCCCGCGACGGGCAGCCCGCCGAGCAGCCCCGACACGGTGTTTGCGGCGCCCTGCCCGAGCAGCTCGCGGTCCAGGTCGGCCTGGCGCACGCCGGCGGGACGGGCGCGGTCGACGGCCACGGCGCACAGCAGCGACTCCACGGCCGCCACCGCGGCGACCGACACGACCGCGCCGACGATCTCAGGCGCGGGGCCGTGCGGCAGCACCGGCGGGGCCCAGCCGGTGACGAGCGAGTCGGGCAGGTCGACGCGCGGCACGTCCCAGCCGAGCGCCCAGCCCGCCAGCGTGGCCAGCACGACGGCGGGCAGCGGCGCGGGGATCCAGCGCAGCGCCGCGCCGGCCCGCCCGTCCCCGGCGAGCCGCGTCAGCCGCGGCCAGCCGAGCAGGATCGCGATGGTCAGCAGTCCCAGCAGCACCGGACGCGAGTGCGAGGTGATCAACTGGACCGGCAGGTCCCGCAGGTTGCGCACCGCCGAGCGCTGCGGGCTGCCGCCGAGCACGACGTGCAGCTGCGCCACCACCAGGACCACGCCGACTCCCGCCAGCATGCCGTGCACGACGGCGGGCGACACGGCCAGGGCCGTCCGCGCGACCCTGCTGGCCCCGAACAGCAGTTGCAGCAGCCCCGCCAGGAACGTGATCGTGCAGGTGGCCCGCCAGCCGTAGGTGGCGACCAGCTCGGCCACGATGATCGTCAATCCGGCGGCCGGGCCGCTGACCTGTAAAGGCGATCCGCCGAGCAGCCCCGCCACGATGCCCCCGACGATCGCCGCGACCAGCCCGGCGGCGACGGGCGCCCCCGACGCCACCGCGATGCCGAGTGACAGGGGGATCGCGACCAGGAACACAACGAACGACGCGGGCAGGTCCCGTCGCATGACGGATGCGCTGAGTATTTTAGTCGTCACACTTCGTATCGAAGCATGATCTCGGTCGCCTCCTACACCCCCGCCCCCTATCACGACGACGCGCCCGCCTGCCCTGCGAAGGGCGGACGGGCGCGTTATGGGGGCGCGTCAGCGACGGTAGTCGCGGTGGCTTTCCCAGTCGTCGGGGTCGCGCGGGGGGCTGCCGGGGTAGGAGCCGCCGTACGAGCCGCTCTGGTCCTGGCCCCCCTGCTGGGAACCGGGGGAGCCCTGCTGGGAGCCGTAGTAGTTGCCGTACGCCTGGGTGGCGCCCGGGTCGCCGAAACCGCCGCCGGGGGGCGTGCCGCCGGTTCCCGAGGACGAGTCGATGCCCAGCGGGTCGCTGCCGCTGTAGCTGCTGCCGCTGAAGTCGCCGTAACGGCCGGGCTCGCCGGACGGCTGCTCGCCCGTGCCCGGGTAGGACGACCCGTAGGAGTCGCGCCCGGTGTTCAGCGGGTCGTCGTACCCCCGGGACGAGTCGCCGTAGGCGGGCGACGTCGGGTAGCCGTCGGTGCCGCCCTGACCGGAGGCGTAGCCGCCCGTGCCCGTCGACGACGGCGGCGCCGACCACGGGCCGGTGGACGAGCCGAACGAGGAGGAGCTTCCGGTGCCGAGCGGGTCGCCCAGCGGGTCGTTCAGGGGGCTGCCGCCGTACGAGGAGCCGGACGACTCGGGTTCGGAGGACGACGGCGCGGGACCGGACCCGGCCGACCGCTCATTCTGGATGCGCTGCAGCAACTCGTCCACCGTGGGCAGCTTGTTGTCGTCGCCCGCGCCCGACGGCGCCCCGGACGACGCGGCGGGCGCCGACGGAGCCGGGGCCGCGGGGGCGGGAGGCGGCGAGGCGGGAGGCTGCGAAGCGGGCGGCGGCGAGGTGGGCGGCGGGGGCGGCGTCGAGCCGTATCCGCCGAAGCCGCCGTGGTCGGCGGGCTCCGGCGCGCGGCCGAGGTCGCCCAGGCCGCGGATGGAGTGCTCGTCGGTGCGGCCCAGGGGCAGCCCCAGGGCGTCGGAGCCGCCCGGGGCCCCGGAGGAGCCGGACGGCGACAGCGGCCGGTCGTAGCCTTCGGGACGCGGCGAGGGGCCGGTCGCGGCGGAGTGGCGGCCGCCGCCCAGCGGGTCGCCACCGTACGGCGAGGACTGGTCGACGCCGGGGGCACCGGAGCCGTAGGCCGGATCGCCGTAGGACGGGTCGCCGTAGGAGTCGCCGTACGACGGCTCCGCGCCGCCGCTGCCGGGGGGCGGGCCGAAGGGCGACTGGTCCGCGTTCCCGTAGGCGAGCTGGTCCTGGGGGCCGGTGCCGTAGGGCGGCTGGGCCTGGCGGCCCATGAGGTCGGCGGGCAGCGGGTCGTTCGCGGTCGACTGCGGGTCACCGGGCAGGTGCGAGGTCGCGCTCGGGTCGCCCGACAGGTGGGTGGTGGCGCCCGGGTCACCCGACAGGTGCGCGGCCGGGGGGAACGAGGACGGCTGCTGCGGCACCTGCTGGGGACCGGTGCCGCGTCCGCCTTGGACGGGCTCGGGGGCGCCGGGCATGTCGCCCATCGACACCGGCTGCGTCATCATGGGCGGCTCGCCGGGCATCGCGGGGCCGCCCGGCCCCGCGGCCCGTTCGTGCTGGCCCTGGGCGAGCAGCGGGTCCTCGGCCGGGTCGACCTCCGGGTGCTCCTGCTTGTCGTGCTGCCAGGGGAACTTGGGCTTGTCGAAGGTGATGGTGGCCCAGTAATCGTCGTCGGCCATCTCGTCGGCGTCGCCGCCCGCCGCGGGCGGCGGGGTGGGCGGGGTCGGCGCGGCGAGGGGACCCGCCCCGCCGGCGACGCGGCGGTCGTAGCCGCCCTGGGGCTCGCCACGGCCCTGCGGCTGCGCCTGCTCGGGCCCGGGGGCCGCCTGGGCGTAGCCGTCCTCGTAGCCGCCTTCGTAGCCGTAGCCGTCGTCGGCCGGCGCCTCCTCGGGGGCGCCGCCGGACCGGTAACCGCCGCGCGGCTGCTGCTCGTCGGCCATCCAGTCATCGTCGTCGTCGCGGGCCGCCCGGCTGGCCCGCAGGCCCAGGGCCACCAGGACGACCACCAGGACGACGACCACGATCAGGCCGAAGACCACGATGTAAGTTGTCATGCCACCACCCAATGCCTTGGCCCGACGAGACGCGTCAGCGGGGCCCGCGGGTTCGTCCCGATTGCCGGCTGGCCGGTCGCCGACGGTCCGGTCCCCGGGGACCTAGACCGATTCTGACCGACAGACCGATTCTGACCGACCGCTATGACCGTTGTCACACCATTCGCGCACATCTGCCCTCGCCCGGCGCGCACCGGCCGACCCGCTGGTCGACCCCCGCGCCACTGTCGTCTCCGGCCCCCCGCAAGGACGGCCCTGACCTCTGCGCTCTGCGGCCCCACGGTCAACGCGCCTGTTCGCTCCCGAAGTTCCCGGTGATCCGGCCCCGGCCCACCGTGTGCTCGGCGATGGCGCCGAGCGAGTCCTCCAGCGACGCGCCCCTGCGGAACAGCGGCGTGTCGTTGGGGACGTCCAACGCGTAGATGGTGAACCGGTACCGGTGCCGCTCGTTCCTGGGTGGACACGGCGGCGTGTAGCCCACCTTGTCGCCGGTGTTGAGTCCCTCGACCGTCTTGTCCAGCTTGGCGCCCTCGACGATCTGCTGCGTGGTCCCGTCGATGCCCGCGATCACCCAGTGCACGTAGGCGCTGTCGGCGTCGTCCATGACGATCGCGAACGACCGGGTTCCGGCCGGAGTCCCCGACCACCGCAGCGGCGGGGTCCTGCCCTGCCCGCCAGGGTACGTCCCGCAGGCGTACCGCGTGGGCAGGTCGCGGCCATCGCGGAACACCGGGCTGGACACGGTGAACCACTCGGCCAGCTCGGCGCTCTGGTTCTGCGGCAGGCCGATCAGCCCGCAGCCGCTCAGCGCGCCGGCGAGCGCCACGGCGGCCGCGGCGGCCGCGGCGCCCGCGGTGGCCGTGACCGGACGCCGGTCTTTGCTCATCATCGCTACGCTCCCGGGCGAGATCGTACGCCGCGCCCCGCCGGACTCGGTGCAACTTCACGGTTCGTTCGTGGGCGGCCCGGGGGCCCGGCGCCTGGCGGGCGGCGTCCCCATGCCGCGTCCGGCCCCACCTTAGGGGTTCGATGGGGGTGGAACGGGTCTTTTCTCCCCGGCGGGCGGCGTGCCCGGCGAGAATCCCCTGCCGAGGCGATGATCTGTGAACTACGTCCCATGCCGTCCGATTCGAGGGGAAGAGGTGATGAAGTTCACGGCCCCCTCAACGTCCCAATTTGACGACATGGAAACTTCCGCTGTTCTTCCGCCGTTTTCGTTTGGTTCCACCCGCGCTGGTCGGATAGTTTGTGAATGTCTTCACAAGCCGACCGTGACAGAGGAGGCCGCGAATGGCCAGGACCGTCGAGGAGACCCCTGGCGCTCCCCACATCCTCATTGTGGGTGGCGGCTACGTGGGCATGTACACCGCGCTGCGGCTGCAGAAGAAGCTGCGCCGCGAGCTCAAGCGCGGCGAGGTCAAGATCACAGTCGTTGACCCCAACTCGTACATGACCTACCAGCCGTTCCTGCCCGAGGCCGCCGCCGGGAACATCTCCCCGCGGCACGTGGTGGTACCGCTGCGCCGGGTGCTGCCGCGCTGCTCCGTGCGCAACGCCCGCGTGACCGAGCTGAACCACTCCGAGGGCTGGGCGATCGTGCAGCCGCTGGCCGGGCCGCCCGAGCGGATCTCCTACGACTACCTGGTGATGGCCGCCGGGGCGGTGCCGCGGATCCTGCCGATCCCCGGACTGGCCGAGAACGGCATCAGCCTCAAGACCGTCGGCGAGGCCATCCACCTGCGCAACCACGTGCTCCAGCAGCTTGAGATCGCCGAGTCCACCGGGGACGAGGAGATCCGCCGCAAGGCGCTGACCTTCGTGTTCGTCGGCGGCGGCTTCGCCGGCGTGGAGGCGGTCGCCGAGCTGGAGGACATGACCCGGCACGCGGTCAAGTACATGCGCAACGTCACCGCCGAGGACCTGCGGTTCGTGCTCGTGGAGGCGGCCGACCGGATCCTGCCCGAGGTCGGGCCGGACATGGGCAAGTGGACCGCCGAGCAGCTGCGCGGCCGCGGCATCGACGTGAAGCTGAAGACCCTGCTGAAGTCCGCGGTGGACGGCGAGATCGAGCTGTCGGACGGCAGCCGGTTCCCCGCCGGCACGCTGGTGTGGAACGCCGGCGTCAAGGCCGCCCCGGTCGTGCGCGGCAGCGACCTGCCGCTGGACGAGCGCGGCCGCGTCAAGGCCACCGAGTACCTCACCGTCGAGGGCCTGGTGCGCGCGTTCACCGCCGGTGACAACGCGGCCGTCCCCGACCTGACCCAGGAGGGCATGACCTGCCCGCCCAACGCCCAGCACGCGGTGCGCCAGTCCAAGGTGCTCGCCGACAACCTGGTGCGGTCGCTGCGCGGCAAGTCCCTCAAGCCGTACGTCCACAACAACGTGGGCGCGGTGGCCGGTCTCGGCCTGCACAAGGGCGTCGCCTACACCTACGGCTTCCGGGTGAAGGGCTGGCCCGCCTGGTTCATGCACCGCAGCTACCACGGCTCCCGGGTGCCGACGCTCAACCGCAAGATCCGGGTCCTGGTCGACTGGACGCTGGCGCTGTTCCTCAAGCGCGAGACCGTCTCGCTGGGCATCATCGAGCAGCCGCGCGCCGACTTCGAGCTGGCCGCGCTCGCCGACGCCCCGCCCCAGTCCAAGACCAAGGAGAACGCCGCCTGATCCCAGGCGGAGCCCTGCCCTCAGGGGCGACACCCCGGGCAGAAGCATCTGACGCCCCGGCGGCCCACCGGCCGCCGGGGCGTCAGGTGTTCGCGGCCGATTTCCGGTTGCGGCGCCGCTGCGGCAATGTGCCAGTTTGGCCCGATGGAGTCGTTCACCGGGTCGGGCCGTTTCGTCGGGGCGATGGAGGACAATCGGGCTGTGCGGATCGGGATCCTGGGGCCGCTGGAGGTGGTCGCGGACGGCCGTCCCGTCGAGATCGGGGGCGCGCGCCTGCGGGCGCTGCTGACCCGGCTGGCGCTGGAGGCGGGACGGATGGTGCCCGCCGAACGGCTCATCGAGGACCTGTGGGAGGAACGCGCCCCGCACGGCGCGCCCAACGCGCTGCAGTCGCTGGTGTCCCGGCTGCGCGCCGCGTTCCAGGAGGCCGGGGCCGGGCGCGACCGCCTGGAGTCGCGCCGCGGCGCCTACCGGCTGGCCGTGCCGCCCGAGGCGGTGGACGCCCACGACTTCGAGGCCCGGATCCGCCGGGCGCGCGGCCTGGCCGACCCGTCCGCCCGGTCCGCCGAGCTGCGCGCGGCCCTCGCGCTGTGGCGGGGCGCGGCGCTCGCCGACGCGTCCGGGCTGCCGTTCGCCGACGGCCCGGCCGCCCGCCTGGAGGGGCTGCGCCGTGCCGCCCTGGACGAGCGGATCGACGCCGACCTGGCCCTCGGGCGGCACGCCGAGCTGATCCCCGAACTGCAGGCCCTCGCCGCCGCCGAGCCGCTGCGCGAACCGCTGCGGGGCAGGCTCATGCGGGCCCTGTACGGGGCGGGCCGCCAGGCCGAGGCCCTGGCCGAGTACGAGTCGATCAGGAGCCTGCTCGGCGAGCGGCTCGGCGTCGACCCCTCGCCCGACCTGGAGGCGGTGTACCTGGCGGTGCTCCGCCGCGACTCCGCGCTCGTCCCGGCCGCTCCGCGTCCGGCTGCGGCCTCGCCGCCGCCCGCGAACGGCGCGCCCGCCGAGGGCGCCTCCGGCGAGTCGTCCGGCGTCCCCGCGCGTACGTCCTGGGACGAGGCCGAGCCCGGCCGACGGGGCAACCTGCGCGCCCGGCTGACCAGCTTCATCGGCCGCGACCACGACCTGAAGGCGGTCGACGAGCTGCTCGGCGGCGGGCGGCTGGTCACCCTGACCGGACCGGGCGGGTCCGGCAAGACACGGCTGTCGGTCGAGGCGGGCCGGCGGATGCTCGACCGGATGCCCGACGGGGTCTGGGTGGTGGAGCTGGCGCCGATCGTCGACCCGGCCGAGGTGCCCTCCGCCGTGCTCGGCGCGCTCGGCATGCGCGAGACGGCGCTGATCGGCACGGCGAACCGGCTGCTGCCCGAGCAGGCCGACGCGCTGGACCGGCTGGTCGCCGCCCTGGCGCGCAAACGCCTGCTGTTGCTGCTGGACAACTGCGAGCACCTGCTCGACGCCGCGGCCCGGCTCGCCGACCGGGTGCTGGCGGGCTGCCCCGGCGTGCGCGTGCTGGCCACCAGCCGCGAACCCCTCGGCATCACCGGCGAGGCGCTGTGGCCGGTGCCGCCGCTGGAGCCGCCGCCCCCCGACGCCGGCGCCGCCGAGGCGATGACCTACCCGGCCGTCCGGCTGCTGGCCGACCGCGCCGCCGCCGTCCGCCCCGGCTTCACGGTGACCGGCGCCAACGCCCCTCACGTGACGCGCATCTGCCGGGCGCTGGACGGCATGCCGCTGGCGATCGAGCTGGCCGCCGCCCGGCTGCGCGCCATGACGCCCGCCCAGCTCGCCGCCCGCCTGGACGACCGCTTCCGGCTGCTCACCGGGGGCAGCCGCACCGCGCTGCCCCGCCACCAGACGCTGCGTTCGGTCGTCGAGTGGAGCTGGGAGCTGGTGTCGGACGCCGAGCGGGCGCTGTGGCGGCGGCTGGCGCTGTTCACCGGCGGCGCCACCCTCGAGAGCGCCGAGGCGGTCTGCGCGGGCGACGGCCTGGACCGCGCCGAGATCCTGGACGTGCTCACCGGCCTGGTCGGCAAGTCCCTGGTGTCCATGGTCGAACAGGACGGCGGCGAGCCCCGCTACGGCATGCTGGAGACCGTCCGCGCCTACGGGCTGGAGCGCTTGGCCGAGGCCGGTGAGGAGGGCCGGCTGCGCCGTGCGCACGCCGAGCACTTCCTGCGCCTGGCCGAGACCGCCGAGCCCCGCCTGTTCCGCCACGACCAGCTCGACTGGCTGGCGCGGCTGGCGGCCGAGCACGACAACACGCACGCCGCGCTGTACTGGGCGATCTCCGCGGGAGAGGCGGCCCTGGCGGTGCGGTTCTGCGCCGCGCTCGGCTGGTACTGGTTCCTGCGCGGCAACCTGAGCGAGCACGCCGACGCGCTGGAGGACGTGGCGCGGCTGCCCGGCCTGCCCACCGACCAGAGCACCGCGGTGGCCCTGGCGATGGGCGCCATGACGTCCCTGGACATGGTGGACAACTCCCGGGTCACGCAGTGGCTGCTGCGCGCCCGGGACATCTGCGAGCAGCTCGGCGAGGAGCCGTCGCATCCGGTACTGCGGCTGATGCTGGCGACCCTGGAGCTGCACCTGTCGGGCTGGAGCCCCGACCGGTTCCCCGCGATCGAGTCGCTGATGGACGACCCGGACCCCTGGGTGCGCGGCGTCGCCCGCTTCGCCCGCGTGCAGATGGGCATGGGCTTCGGCCTCACCGAGGGGCTGGAGGAGCACGTGGAGCAGTCCATCGCCGAGTTCCGCGCGATCGGCGACCGGTGGGGCCTGTCGTTCGTGCTGACGGCGCGGGCGGAGCTGCAGGCGCGCCGGGGCAGGGGCCGCGAGGCCGTCGCGACGCTGGAGCAGTCGATGGAGCTCAGCGAGGCGCTCGGCGGCGGCACGGCCATGCGGCTGCACGCCACGCTGGCGCTGGCGCGCCAGGTGTTCCTGCTCGGCGACCGCGCCCGCGCCGAGGAACTGCTGACGGCCGCCCTCCGCGAGACCGAGCGCACGGGCGCCAAGGAGGGGACGGGCCTCGTCCAGCAGCAGCTGGCCGAGCTCCTGCGCCGGGCCGGGGAGCCGGAGGAGGCGTCGCGCCGCCTGGCCCGCGCCGAGGACCTGCTGGCCCGGCACTCGCACGGCCTGCTGCGGGCGCTCGTGCTGACCTCCCGCGCGTTCCTGGACCTGACCCGGGGGGACGCCGAGCGGGCCCGGTCCCGCCTGGAGAAGGCCCTGCGCGAGGGGGTGGAGGCGTTCGACCACATGGCGGTCGCCGCCGCGCTGGTGGCGATGGCGCACGTCGCGCTCGCCGATGACGACCCCGAACGCGCCGCCGTGCTGATCGGCACCGCCGATGCGTTGCGCGGCATGCCCGACCTGTCGTTCCCCGAGTCGCTGGCCGTCGAGCGCGCCGCCCGCGCGGCCCTCGGCGACGCGGCGTACACCGCCGCCTACCGGCGCGGCCGCGAGCGGACCTTCGGCGACGTGCTCAGCGAGTTCGGCATTCCGCGCCCACCCGCCCCCGAGGACGTCCTGCCGCCGTCCTCCGACGGGCATCCCGGCGCCTGACCCGGGCGGCGCGCTCGGCACGCGCCGCCCGGGGGAGCCGGACGCCCGGACCGCCTCAGACGCGGCGGCGCAGTTCCCGGATGGACAGCGGGGCGAATATGATCATGAATGCCAGGCCCCACGCCACGGCGATCCAGGCGTGCTCCAGCACCGGACCGCCCACCAGCAGCCCGCGGATCGACTCCACCAGCTGCGTCAGCGGGTTGTTGCGCATCACGAACGCCAGCCAGTCCGGGGTGCCCGGGGACAGCCGGATGAACGCGGTGCTCAGGAACGTGAACGGGAAGATGATCGTGAAACCGAAGATCTGCACCTTCTCCGGCTCGTTGACCTTGACCCCGACGTACACCGAGATCCAGGTGAACAGCAGCGCGAACAGAAGGATCAGCCCGAACGCGGCGAGCAGGCCGAGCGGCCCGGTCTCGAGCCGGAAACCGATGGCGAACCCGACCAGCAGCAGGACCAGCATCGACCACGCCTGCTTGACGGTGTCGGCGATGATCCGGCCGACCAGGGGGGCGCCGCGCGAGATCGGCAGGCTGCGGAACCGGTCGTACACCCCCTTGGTGATGTCCACGTTCAGGCCGTATCCGGTGGTCATCCCGGCGAACAGGGCGTTCTGCGCGATGATGCCGGGGATCACGATGGGCAGGTAGGCCTCGACGCTGCCCGCCATCGGCGGGCCGAACACGTAGGCGAACAGCAGCACGAACATGATGGGCTGGATGGACAGGTCCAGCAGCTCCATCGGGTTGTGCTTGATCTGCACCAGGTTCCGCCAGGCCAGGGTGGCCACGTGGCGGACGGTGGCGCCGGCGGTCACCCGCCGGGTCGGCGTGGGACGGCCCAGCCCGCCCGCCGCGGCCGTCGCGGTCGTCATACTGTGTCCCCCGTTCGCCTCCGCGGCGCTTTTTTGGCGCCGCATTCCTTCCTCGCAGGCTCGTCAGTCCAGGCGGCGCCGCACCGCTGCGGCTCACTCATACTGTGTTTCCCGTTCGCCTCCGCGGCGCTTTTTTGGCGCCGCCTTCCTTCCTCGCAGGCTCGTCAGTCCAGGCGGCGCCGCGCCGCTGCGGCTCACTCATACTGTGGCTCCTTCGTTCTCGGGCAGCTCGCCGGACGCCTTCTCCACCTCGTCGGTGTGGTGGCCGGTCAGGGCGAAGAACACCTCGTCCAGGCTGGACTTGCGCAGCGACAGCTCGCCGACGGTGACGCCCGCGTCGTCCAGGCGGCGCACCACCGCGGGCATGACCGCCGGGTCGGTGACCGGGACGGACACCAGCCCGTCGCGCACCTCGGGGGAGTCGCCGGTCAGCTCGGCGACGACCCGCGCCACGGTGACGTGGTCGGCCTCGTGCACCGGCCGCACCTCCAGCACCTGGCCGCCGGCCTGCGCCTTCAGCTCGTCGGAGCTGCCGTGCGCGATGACCGTGCCGCGGTCGATGACGATGATGTCCTCGGCGAGCTGGTCGGCCTCCTCCAGGTACTGGGTGGTCAGCAGCACGGTGACGCCGTCGTCGGCCAGGCCGCGCACGATGTCCCACAGGCCGCCGCGGCTGCGCGGGTCCAGGCCGGTGGTGGGCTCGTCCAGGAACAGGATCTGCGGCCGCCCGACCAGGCTGGCGGCCAGGTCGAGCCGGCGGCGCATGCCGCCGGAGTAGGTCTTGGCGGCGCGCTCGGCCGCGTCGGTCAGCTCGAAGCGCTCCAGCAGCTCGGCGGCGCGCGCCTTGGCCTGGCGGCGCGGCAGGCCCAGCAGCCGCCCGATCAGCACCAGGTTCTCGGTGCCGGTGAGCATCTCGTCGACGGCGGCGTACTGCCCGGTCAGGCCGATGAGCTGGCGCACCTGGTGCGCCTGCCGGACCACGTCGAAGCCGCCGACCTCGGCCGTGCCGGCCGTGGGTTCGAGCAGCGTGGCCAGGATCCGGGTGGTGGTGGTCTTGCCGGCGCCGTTGGGGCCGAGCACCCCGAGCACGGTGCCGGGTTCGACGGTGAACGAGACGCCGGCCAGGGCCTGCGTCTCGCCGAACCGCTTCACCAGGCCGTCGGCCCGGATGGCGTGGGTCATGAGGGAACTCCTCGCTCCTTCGTCAGCCGATAGGGGTCGGTCAGCGAATCGGGCGGCGGTCACCGGCTCGCCGGGGATGGTCGTTCGCCGGCCGTCCGGCCGCGGTGGCGACGGGACAAGCCAGGCGCTGTCCGGTGCGCCGCGCATCCAGTTTTCCCGCCGTTGCTGACGGCACGCTGGCAGCGCGGCGGCGTCCGGGACCACCGTCGCACACGGGGCTGACAGAACGCTGAGATCGCCGTCACGGCCGCGGACTCCGACGGCGGGTGCCGGCGCCATGCGCTGGTGAGACGCCGGGGGCCATAAACTCGGGGACGTGACGACGGTGCGGCGCACCCACGAGCCCGACGGCGGGACGCCGCACCCGCCGCGGTTGCGGCCGCCCGCGCACCGGGTGGCGCGCCGCGCCATGGCGCACTGGGCGATCGAGTCGACCCTGCTGTGGGGCCTGGCCTCGGGGCTGGCCTGGGGCGTGGCCGCCTTCGTCGACGAATGGGACGGCACGCGCCGCTGGGACGGCCTGCTCGGCTGGCTCGGCGAACGGGCCGGGTGGCTGCCGGTCGTGGTGGTCGCCGCCGGGGTGCTCATGACGGCCGTCACGCCGGTGTGGCGCTACCGGGTGCACCGCTGGGAGGTGAGCGCCGACGTCGTCTACACCCGCACCGGATGGTTCAGCCGCGAGTGGCTGCTGGTCCCGGTGAGCCGCATCCAGACCGTCGACACCGAGCAGGGCTGGATCGAACGGCTGCTGGGCCTGGCCACCATCGAGATCAACACCGCCTCGCACGCGGGGTCGTCCGAGGTGGCGGGGCTGCCGGTGGACGTGGCGGCGCGGCTGGCCGAACAGCTCGCCCACCGGGCGCACGACCTGCGCGACGACGCGACGTGACCACGCGCGACGAGGACCGGGACGCCGCCGCTGCCGCCGCCGCGCGGCCGCACGCGGCACGGCTGCATCCGCTGACGTTCGTCGTTGGCGCCGTCCGCGAGCTGATCGCCCTGCTGGCGGCCGGCGCGGCCGGGCTCGCCGTGGGCGGGCTGTCCACGGCGTTCTTCTTCACCCTGGCGGGGCTGGCGTTCGGGCTGCTGGTGCACGTGGCCGGCTGGGCGACGTTCACCTACACCCTGTACGACGACCGCCTGGAGTTGCGCCGGGCCCTCGTCGGCCGTTCGGTCAAGACGATCCCGCGTGACCGCATCCGCGGCGTCGACATCAGCGCGGCGCTTCCGCACCGGCTGCTGAGACTGGCCATCGTGCACATCGACGCGGGCGCGGACGGGGGAGAGGGCGTGCTGAACGCCGTCTCCCGCCAGGAGGCCGAACGGCTGCGCCGCCTCCTGCTGACCGCGCACACCGTGTCCCCGGAGGAACCGGTGCGCGCGCCGCAACGCGTACTGGCGCGGATGCGTCCCCGCTGGTTCCTGTACGCGCCGTTGAGCGGCGCCTACCTGCTGACGCCGTTCGCGCTCGCGGGAAGCTTCCTGGGAACGCTCTACAACCTCGGGGACGACCTGGGGCTCATCACGCGCGAACGCGTGGAGAACGTGGGCCACGACGTGGTCGGCCTGCCCACGGCCGTGGTCGTCACCGTGGCGGTGCTGTTCGTCCTGGCCATGCCGGTGATGTCGGTGGTGGCGTTCGCCTTGTTCAACTGGGACTTCACCGTGTACGAGCGCGACGGCTCTGTGGTGGCCCAACGCGGACTGGTCACGCGCCGCAGCGTCTCCCTGGAACGGCGCCGCCTGCGCGGGGTGGAACTGACCGACAACCCGTTCGAACGCCTCACCCGGGTGACGCGCCTGGGCGCCCTGGTGACGGGCCTGGGGGACGCGTCGCATCGCGGCCGTTTGCTGCCCGCCTCCCCGCGTCCGTTCGCCGTGGACCTGGCGGAACGGGTGCTCGGCTCCACCCCCGCCCCGCTGGTGGGGCATCCGCCCGCGGCGCGCGGCCGCCGCGTCGTGCGTGCCACGGCGCCCCCGCTCGGGCTGGCGGCGCTGGCGCTGCTGGCGGGCCGGCCCACGGTCGCCTACGGCTGCGTCGTGCTGGCCCTGCTGGGCATACCGCTGGGCCTGGACCGTTACCGGCAACTGGGGCACGCCACGGACGAGGCCCGTCTCACCGTACGGTCGGGTTCGCTGCGGCGCCGCCAGGTGGTCGTCGAGCACGGCGCCGTGGTCGGCTGGCGGATCCGGCAGACGCTGTTCCAGCGCAGGCTCAGGCTGTCGACGCTCGTCGTCGCCGTCGGGGCCGGGGACGGTGCCTGCCCCGCCATCGACATGGCGCACGACGACGCCGTGGCGTTCGCCGCCCGCATCACCCCCGAGTGGGTCGCCCCCTTCCTGGAGGACGACTCCAGGCTGGAGGACGACCCCGGCGCCGAACGTTAGCGCGCGGCCGGATGTGGCCGCGCCGCCCGGCCCGGGGGCCGCTCAGTCGGGGCGGCGGGCGCCGAACATGATCTCGTCCCAGGACGGCACGGACGCGCGCTTGCCCTTGGCGCGGCGGCGGTTGCGCGCGGGGCGTTGCGGCGCCGGGGCGTCGCCCGCGGGCGTTCCGGTGCCCGGCTTGTCCACCTGGGCGGCGGGCATGGCGGGGCGTCCCGCCGACTTCTTCTTGCCCGCGGGACGCGCGGGCTGGTGCGCGGGACGCTGCGGCGGGGCCGGCTTGGGCGCGGCCGCGGCGGGTGCGGCGGGCTCCTGGGGCGGGGCCGCCGGTTCCGGCTCGGCGGCTGCGGCGGGGGCCTCCGCGGGGGTCTCGGCCGGGGGCTCGGCCTGCGGCTCCTCGGCCGCGGCGGGAGGCTCGGGCTCGGCGGGCTCGACCGGTTCGTCCTTCGGCGTGTCGGCCTGCGCGGCCTCGGCCTCCTCCGGTTGCGGCGCCTCCTCGGCCTCCTGGGCCTCGGCCTCGTCATCAGTCGCGGCCTCGGTGGCGGTCTCGGTGGCGGCCTCGGCCTCGGCGGGCTGAGGTTCGGCCTCGGCGGGCTCGTCCTGCGGCTCGTCGGCGTCGGCGGCCTCGGAGTTTTCGGAGTCCTCGGCGTGCTCGGAAGCCTCGGCGGCCTCGGCGGCGGGCTGCTCCTCCTCCGGCCGGGGCTCCGGCTCGGCGGTGGCGGCCTCGGGCGCCTCCTGCGCCTCGGCGGCGGCCGCCTCGTCCTCCTGAGGCGGCTCCTGCGGCTCCTGAGGCGCCTCCTGGGCGGGCGCGGGGGACGCGGCGAGGGCGCCCTCGCCCGGCGGCGACGCGGCGGCGGCCGGCTCCTCACGCGGCGGCGGGACGGACGCCTCGCGCGGCGGCGCGGCCGGAGCCTCGGGCAGGGACAGCGGCTGCGGACGCGGCTCGACGATCCGCGTCGGCACGGCGGCCCGCAGCGGCGGCTCGGCGGGCGGCTCGTACCCGGCGGGAATGCCGCGCGCCGCCGGGCCGGGCACCGGCGCCGGGCCGACGCCGAACTCGCGCGCGTCGCTGACGACCTTCATCGCGGGACGGCGCGGCACCAGCGGCGTGACGGTGTCGCCGAGCGAGTCGTCCTCGTCGTCCCAGTCCACGGCGGTCAGCCGCGCGGCCACCTCGTCCAGCGGCGACACGTGCCGGCGCCGCGGGTCGAACACCCACTCGGCGGCGTGCGGACGGCCGTTCTCGAAGAACGACAGGCGCACCCGCCAGGTGTTGTCCTCGCACTTCCAGGAGTCCCACTCGACGTCCTCGAGGTCCACGCCGCCCCGGCCGAGGCGCTCCTCGACGGTCTCGCCCAGCGGCGGCCCGGGAGTGGACTCGCCCGGCCGGCGTACCGCGACCCGCTGGGCCTGCTGGGCCATGTACTCGCGTTCCTGCAGGACCGGACCCTCGAACCAGCGGACGCGTTCCACCGGGATCCCGGCGGACTCGGCGATCTCCTCCGCCGTCTCGCCGGACCGGATGCGAGCCTGGATCTCCTTGGGGCGCAAGGGACTCTCCACTTCGATCTCGAACTGGCCGAGGCGGGAGAAGTGCCCACGGACCGCTGCGCGCAGCCGATCGTCGACGGGCAGGGTGAACCGGGTGCCTCGGCCCGCGGTGGCCAGGACGAGGTACGTACCGTCCTCGCTGACCGCGACGAGGCGCAGCTCCTGCATGCGTGTCCTTCCTGCCCTTCCTGACGGCACTGAGGGCGCATGCGTGCCCTTCCCCCGGAATCCCGAGTCTCTCTTTCGGACACACCTGCTGCCAGCACCGTACCCGGCATGTCCGAACATCGCCGCTCTCGAAGCCCTCTTCACGAGGCTGAAGAGGGCACCTGACCTAGCTTGCCCGTGCGACGGTCCGGCCGGGGGCGCCCTGCCTGATTCTTGTGGATCCTTTTCCACACTGTGCCCGATGCGAGCCCGCGGCTCCAGTCCCGCCGCACGCGTCGCGTCCCGGCGCGGCAGTTGCGATCGTCACGTCCGTGTCTGGAACACCCGCAGAGTGCCGTTAGTTTCGGTTTGCGGGACTTTACCGGGTTTGTGTGGGACGAATTTTTAGGGGGAAGCGCGTCGATGCAGCGACGGCTGCCGGATGTCAGTACCACCCAGCTCATCGCGAGCGGTGTCGCCACATTGGCCGCCGCCTGGGGAGCGTCGTACCTGGGCGTGTACGGGACGGTCCTCGGCGCTGCCTTCATGAGCGTGGCGTCCACGGCGGGCACCGCGGTCTGCAAGTACTACCTCGACCAGGGCAGGGAACAGCTCCAGGAGAAGAACGAGGAGACCGCGCGGGAGGCGGTGCGGGAGGCCACCAGCGCCGACCCCACGCGCACCGTGGTCTGGCCCGAGGGACTGCACCCCGCGGACCCGGCGCTGCTCGTCGGCGACCCCGGCGCCACACGCCCGGACCCGAGCACGCGCCCGTCCGACCCCAACGCGACTCGTCTTGACCCGGGCGCCCTGTACCCGCCGGGCGGGTCGGACCCCAACGCCACACGTATCGACGTCCCGGTGCCGCACGCCGTGGCCGACCCCACGCAGGCCGTGGCCGGCACCCTCGTCGACGAGGCGGGGGATGAGGCCGTCAGGGCCGCCGCGTGGCGGACCGCGTTCGACGCCACGGTCCTGTGGGCCCGGCAGCGCTGGAAGGTGCTTCTGCTGTCGTCGGCGGTCGTGTTCGCCATCGTCATGGGAGGCATCAGCCTCTACGAGTGGCAGACCGGAAAGCCGATCGGGAACAGCGCCGAGAAGGGCACGACCCTCAACCACGTGTTCGGCGGCGGCAGCGCGAGCGGCGACGGCGGCGGAAGCGACGTCACGCCCACGCCCGCCACGTCCGACCAGGACACCGACAGCCCGTCCACTCCGTCCACCGGCCCGTCCACCGACCCCACGCAACAGGCGTCCTCCGAGCCGGGCCCCACGCCCACCACGAACGTCCCCCAGGTGCCGTCGTCCCGACCGACGACGTCCACGCCGTCCCGCACGCCCACCCAGGCGCCGCCCAGCACGCCCGGCGGCGGCCAGGAGGATCCCGGTGGCGGCCAAGACGACACCGACACCGGCCCGAACCCGGACTCGACCCCGCGTTGACCGCGGGCCGGGGTCAGTCGCCGAAGACGCGGCGGGTGTAGGGGTTGGCGAAGCGGCGGTCGGGGTCGAGCTCGTCGCGCAGGGCGACGAAGTCGTTGAAGCGCGGATAGACCGTCTCCAGATAGGCGGCGTCGCGGGTGTGGAGCTTGCCCCAATGGGGGCGGCCGCCGATCGCGGTCATCAGTTCCTCGACGCCCTGGAAGTACTCCTCGTGCCGGTCGCGGTGGTAGACGTGCACGGCGATGAACGCGGTGGGGCGGTCGTAGGCCATCGACAGCCACGCGTCCTCGGGCGGCAGCAGGCGCACCTCGATCGGGAAGCTGATGCGCCAGTCCCGCTTGTCGAACAGGGCGCGCAGCTCGCGCAGCGTCGGCAGGAGCATCTCGCGTGGGATCGCGTACTCCTGCTCCTTGAAACGCACCGTGCGCGGGCTGGTGAAGACCTTGTACGAGGTGTCGCTGTAGGTGCGCGCCCCCAGCGCCTTGGCCGACACGGCGTTGAGGCGCGGGGTGACGGCCGGCGCGCGGTGCGTGACGCGGTTCAGGACCCCGAACACGGTGTTGGACAGGAACTGGTCGTCCAGCCAGTACCGCAGTTTCGGCACGGGCTTGGCCGGGCCCTCGACGCGGTTGTTGCGCTTGGTCAGGCACCCGTCGGTGTGCGGGAACCAGTAGAACTCGAAGTGCTCGTTGGCCTCGGCGAACTCGTCCGTGCGCGCCAGCACCTCGTCCCAGCGCATCGGCTGCTCCTGCGCGCGCAGCAGGAAGCGGGGGACGGTGCGCCAGGTGATGGCGGTGACGATGCCGAGCGTGCCCAGGCCCGCGCGCGCGGCGTCGAACAGGTCGGGACGTTCGTCGGGGGAGCAGGTGACCACGCTGCCGTCGGCGAGCACCAGTTCCAGTGCGGCGACCTGGGAGACGAGCCCGGCGGCGTCGCGGCCGGTGCCGTGCGTGGCGGTCTGCAGGGCGCCCGCCACGGTCTGCTCCTGGATGTCCCCCATGTTGGCCAGTGCCAGCCCGTGCTCGTCCAGAAGCCTGTTCAGGGCGTGCAGCGGCAGTCCGGCCTCGACGGTGACCAGCCGGGTGGCGGTGTCGACGGAGCGGACGGCTCTGAGGCGGTCGGGGCGCAGCAGGACGCCCTCGGCCACGGCCGCCCCGGTGAAGGAGTGGCCGGTGCCGGTCATCCGGACGGTGCGGCCCTCGTCGGCGGCCGCGCGGACCGCGGCGGCGACCTCGCCGGTGTCGCGGGGGGCAAGGACGCGCCAGGGGACGGCGCGCTGGTTGCCCGCCCAGTTCCGCCAGGTCTGCGTGCTCGTGGGGGACATGGCAGGACTCTACTCGTCCCGCCGTTCATGAGGAAAGTTCATGTTTACGGTTCGGCGTTGCGCAGGCGCCGCGTCCCGGCCAGCCCCACGGCCGCCGCCGCCAGCGCGGCGACCAGCGGCACCAGGAACGCGGTGTCGGCCCCGTGCGCGTCCACGACCCGGCCCGCGATCGACGACCCGAACGCCAGCCCCACCCCGACCATCGTCGACACCATCGCCAGGCCCTCGGTCAGCTGGTGCGGCGGCACCAGCCGCTCCACCAGCCCATACCCCGGGATCACCGTCGGGGAGATCGCCAGCCCGGAGAAGAACACCACGGCCATCATCAGGTACAGATCGCCGACCAGCACGGGCGGCACCAGGCCCACGGCCAGCAGCACCAGCCCCACGCGGAAACGCCGGTCCAGGCGGCTCTCCCAGGCCCGCGCCCCGTACCACAGCGCGGCCACGCCGCTGCCCAGCGCGTAGCAGCCCAGCAGCACCCCGGCCAGCGCCTTGTGCCCCTCCTCCTCGGCGAACGCCACCGCGCTGATGTCGATCGCCGCGAACACCACGCCCAGCATCAGGAACACCGGCGCCAGCACCATGAGCGCCGGGTTGCCGAACAGCGCGCCGCCCCGATCCGCCTCGCGCGGCCGCGGCGGCGGCTCGGTGGCGCGCTGCACCGCCAGCGCCAGGCAGCCCACCAGGGTGAACCCGGCGGCCGCGCCCAGCCCGGCCGCCGGGTGCACGCCCGTGGCCAGCGCCGTGACCAGCAGCGGACCCACCACGAAGATCGTCTCGTCGACCACCGACTCGAACGAGAACGCCGCGTTCAGCCGCGCGGGACGCTGCCGCAGCACGTGCGACCAGCGCGCCCGCACCCAGGCGCCCAGCGACGGCTGCGTCACCCCCGCCAGCGCGGCGGCCGGGAACAGCGTCCAGGTGGCCAGCGCGAACTCGGCGCACAGGATCAGCGCGGCGAACCCGGCGGCGTTGGCCAGCGCCAGCGGAACCAGCACCCGGTGCTGCCCGTGCCGGTCGGCGAACCGGGCGCTCACCGGCCCGCCGGCCGCGTACGCCAGCGACATCGTCGCCGACACCGCGCCCGCGACGCCGTACGAACCGGTGACCGCCGACACCAGCAGGACCACGCCGATCCCCACCATGGACATCGACATGCGACCGACCAGGCCCGCGGCGACGAACAGCCGGGCCCCGGGAACGGCGAGCAGCTCCCGGTACGCGTTGGCCAACCCTGGACCCCTCTCCCCGCCCGGGCGAACTCCCGGGTAACCTCAACCCCTCCGGCCCCCCACGTCGCATCGGAGCGCGCGGCGGCACGCCGCCGCCTCCCCGTGCCGCGACCCGTGAAGTGATCCCGAGGTCAGAACGTGATCACGCTACCTGGACGTAATAACCGAAAAGACCCTGTAACCAAGCCGTAGCGACTCTCGTTGGGAATGGTTGTGGCTTCCTCCCCACCCCCGCACGCCCCCACCCGGCCGCAACGCACCGAGCAGGCGAACACGTCGCAGAAGGCCGAGAAGGCCCGTGCGGCGACGCCTCACCCCCCACGCGGCCGCCGCCGTGGGCTGACGGTCGCCGCGGCCGGCATCGCCGTGCTGTGCGCCGGGAACCTCGGAGGCGGCGTCTACGTCGCGCTGAACGCCGACGACGAACGCGGCACGTCCGGGAAGGCCGCGTCGCGCACCCAGAGCCCGCCGACCGGCGTCCCCGGCGTCCCCGGCGGCCCGGTCGCCAACGTCGCCGACGAACGCCAGGTCGCCCCGCTGCGGCGCGTCGTCCCCCCGGACGTGCTGGCCGTGTCGCGGGGCGGCCCGATCGGCCGGGCCGAGATCGCCAGGATCGGGAAGCTGCGCCGGGTGCAGGACGTCATCGCGGTGGCGGGCGGGGCGGTGCAGCTGCAGGGACGCGGGATCAACACCTTCGCCGTCGACCCGTCGCAGTTCCGGTCCTGGACGCCCCCGGGCACCGCCAAGCGCAACGAGCTGTGGGAGGCGCTGGCCGCCGGCCGCTTCGTGGTCTCCACCGCGGCGGCCGACCAGCTGCGCCTCGCCCAGGGCACGCGCTACCCGGTGGTGGCCCGCACCGTTCCGCAACTGGAGATGGGCGGGTCGGGCACCCTGGGGCTGCCCGGCATCGACATGCTGGTCGACAGGAAGACCGGCACCGACATGGGCCTGGTGCCCAACGTCGCGGTCATGGTCAACGCACCCGGCGTGGACACGGCGAAACTCGCGGGCTCGGTGAAGAAGATCCTGGGGCGCGACGCCGACGTGGTGAACCTGCACGAGCGGCGCTACCAGGCCCCCGCCGAGGCGGGCGGACGCCCCGGCAGCTACCTGGACCTCTACAAGGAGGCCGCCCGCAGCTGCCCCGGCCTGTCCTGGACGGTCCTCGCCGCCATCGGCCAGGTGGAGAGCGACCATGGCCGCAACGCCGGCCGCTCCAGCGCGGGGGCGCTCGGCCCCATGCAGTTCCTGCCGTCCACGTGGCGCTCCTACGGCGTGGACGGGGACGGCGACGGCAAGGCCGACATCATGAATCCCTACGACGCCATCCCCGCCGCCTCGCGTTACCTGTGCGCCCACGGCGGGGGCAAGGGCGGGCGGCAGCTCTACAAGGCGATCTGGGCCTACAACCACGCCGACTGGTACGTCCAGAAGGTCCTGAACCTGGCCAGGGCCTACGCCGTGCGGTACGACTAAGGCCCCGCCCCGTCACCGGGGGGCCGCCGGACGTTCACCCCGGGGGCGCGCACGGCATCGGGACGCGGCTGGTTGGATGGAACCATGACCGCGTTCGGAGCGAGCCGATAAGTGACAGCGCCTATGAGTGACTACGACGCGTTGCTCCTGGTGTCGTTCGGGGGGCCCGAGGGACCCGACGACGTGATGCCGTTCCTGGAGAACGTCACCCGCGGCCGGAACGTCCCCCGGGAGCG
Organism: Actinomadura miaoliensis; assembly: GCF_039536785.1. NCBI lineage: Bacteria > Bacillati > Actinomycetota > Actinomycetes > Streptosporangiales > Thermomonosporaceae > Actinomadura > Actinomadura miaoliensis. The sequence continues at coordinate 9,727 of NZ_BAAAZG010000018.1, read as the reverse complement.
GCTGGAACACGTCGCCGAGCACTACCACCTGTTCGGGGGCGTCAGCCCCATCAACGAGCAGTGCCGGCGGCTGAAGGCGGCCATCGAGGCCGACCTGGCCGCGCACTCCATCGAGTTGCCGGTGTACTGGGGCAACCGGAACTGGACGCCGTACCTGGCCGACACGGTCCGCCAGATGGCGGCCGACGGCGTACGGCGCGCCGCCGCGTTCGTCACCTCCGCCTACAGCGGCTACTCGACGCACCAGCAGTACCTGGAGGACATCGCCCGGGCACGCGACGAGGTGCCGAGAGCCCCGCAGATCGACAAGCTGCCGGTGTACTGCCGCCGCCCCGGGTTCGTCGACCCGTTCGTGGACGGGGTGCGCGACGCCCTGACGCGGCTGCCGCGGGACGCCCGCCTGGTGTTCACCGCGCACAGCGTGCCGCTGGCGCAGCCCGGCCGCGAGGCCTACGTCGCCGAACTGGAGGACGTCGCGGCGACCGTCGCCGAACGGGCCGCGCCCGGCCGCCCGTGGGCGCTGGTGTACCAGAGCCGCAGCGGCCCGCCCGCCCAGCCGTGGCTGGAGCCCGACGTCTGCGACCACCTGGACAAGCTGGCGAGCGAGGGCGTCGGCGCGGTGGCGGTCGTGCCGATCGGGTTCGTCTCCGACCACATGGAGGTCAAGTACGACCTGGACGTCGAGGCGGCGGACAGGGCGGCCGCGCTGGGCCTGCGCTTCGAGCGCGTCCCGACGCCCGGCGCCGACCCGCGCTTCGCCGCGCTGGCCCGCGAGCTGATCACCGAGCCGGCCGGCGGGGCCGCCCCGGATGCGGGCCGCTGACGGCCGCCGGGCGACGACGAGATCACGATGAGGGGGATGAGGGTGCGCAGCCTGCCCGAGGAGCTGCTCGAACTGGCGGTGGCCGTGGCCCGCGAGGCGGGCCGGATGCTGGTCGACAAGCGTCCGGCCGAGGGGCCGGACGTGGTGCAGACCAAGTCGAGCCCGACCGACGTGGTCACGCAGATGGACCGGGCCGCCGAGAAGCTGATCATCGACCGGATCCGGGAGGAGCGGCCCGACGACGGCTTCCTCGGCGAGGAGGGCGGCACCCGGGCCGGCGGCAGCGCCGTCCGCTGGGTGATCGACCCCATCGACGGCACCGTCAACTACCTGTACGACCTGCCCGACTGGGGGGTCAGCGTGGCCGCCGAGGTGGACGGCGAGGTCGTCGCGGGCGCGGTCGACATGCCGCGCCGCGGCGAGACCTACACGGCGGCGCGCGGCGGCGGCGCCCTGCTGCACACCGCCACCGGAACCCGCGAGCTGCGCTGCAACACCGGGGTCCCGCTGAACCGGGCGCTGGTCGCCACCGGGTTCGGGTACGAGGCGCGGCGCCGCGCCCGCCAGGCCGAGGTGCTCACCGGGGTGCTGCCGAACGTGCGCGACATCCGCCGGGGCGGCTCGTGCAGCGTGGACCTGTGCTCGCTGGCCGCCGGACGGGTCGACGCGTACTACGAACGCGGCGTCCAGGCGTGGGACGTCGCCGCGGGCGCGCTGGTCGTGCGGGAGGCGGGCGGCCGCGTCGACGGCCTGAACGGCGCCCCCGCGGGCCCCGAACTGGTCATCGCGGCCGCGCCTGGCCTGTGGGAGGACCTGCACGACCTGCTGGCCCCGCTGGACCCCGCCCGAGACTGAGCCCACGGCGGGGCGTCACAGAACCTGTGGAGGTCCCAGGTCCGTGTGGGGGTCCCAGGGGGTCGTCCCGCTGGGGGAGAAGGCGGGGAGCAGCGGCTCACGCTTTCCACGGGCGCACGGCTGCCGGCTCTGTGCGGGGGTTCCAGGGGGTCGTCCCCCTGGGAGAGAAGGCGGGGAGCAGCGGCCCACGCTTTCCGTGGGCACACTGCTCCCAGCTCTCCGCGCGTTAGTCGCAGCGGGACGGCTCGAGGCCGATGTCGTGGTTCGCTGCGATCCGGCGCAGTTCTTTGATCTCCTCCTGGCGGATGTCGACCAGGTAGGTGTCGCCGACGGCGTGGGCGTGACGCAGCGACTCGTACGCGTCGTCGAGCCGCTGCTGGATCGCACGTGACAACTCGCCCATGGACCTCCTCCCGGGAACAGGCCACCCTTACCCACACCTACGCTTGAAATAAACCTGTTTCGGGATGAAATTTTCACTGCAACCTCACATACCCCCCAGTGCGCCGCTGACCAGGGAACTTACCGGCGTCTTACGGTGGACGTGGGATACCTGATGCCGTGGCCGGGCCGTAGGCCGAGGAGGAGACGAAGTGCGTGTTCTGGTCGTCGAGGACGAGCGGGTCCTCGCGGACGCGATCGCCACCGGGCTGCGCCGTGAGGCGCTCGCCGTGGACGTCGCCTACGACGGCGCGGGCGCGCTCGACCGGGCCGGGGTCAACGAGTACGACGTGATCGTGCTCGACCGCGACCTGCCCAGGGTGCACGGCGACGAGGTCTGCAAGCGGCTGGTCGCCCGCCGCTACCCCGCCCGCATCATCATGCTCACCGCCGCGGGGGAGCTGGACGACAAGGTCGAGGGCCTGTCCATCGGCGCCGACGACTACCTGGCCAAGCCGTTCGCGTTCGTCGAGCTGATCGCCCGGGTGCGGGCCCTCGGGCGGCGCGCCGCCGCCCCGCTGCCGCCGGTGCTGGAGCGCGCCGGGATCACCCTGGACCCGGCCCGCCGCGAGGTGCAGCGCGACGGCCGCACGGTCGACCTGACCCGTAAGGAGTTCGCGGTGCTGGAGGTGCTGCTCAGCGCGGACGGCGCGGTGGTCAGCTCCGAGCAGCTGCTGGAGAAGGCATGGGACGAGCACATCGACCCGTTCACCAACGTGGTGCGGGTCACGATGATGACACTGCGCAAGAAGCTGGGGGACCCGCCGATCATCGAGACGGTCCCGGGAGTGGGGTACCGCCTGTGACCCGGCCCTCCGGATCCCAGAACGCGACCGGCGACGCCCCGCCGCCCGCCGACGCCCAGCCGGCCGCGACGCGTCCCGGCTCCGTCCCCGGCGGATGGCAGGGGAGCGGGCAGGGCGGATGGCACGGCTCCACCGGGCCCAACCCGCTGCCGCTCGGCGGCAGGGGCGGCGGCCGCGGCGGCGCGTCCTTCGGCGCCGACGTGCGCGCGCTGCCGAGCCGGGTGAGCGTGCGGCTGCGCCTGACCGTGCTGTACGGGCTGCTGTTCTTCATGGCCGGGGCGCTGCTGCTGTTCGTGACCTACTTCCTGGTCGGCTCGATCCTCAACTCGGTGTTCCCGCGCGGCTATGTGATCTACACGCCGTCCGGGCCGCCGCTGGACCCGGAGGTGCTCAAGGAGCTCACCATGAAGCGGCTGGTCAGCCGGTCGCTGGTGGCGCTGGCCGGGGTCGGGATCATCGCCCTGGTGCTGGGCTACTTCGTCGCCGACCGGGCGCTCAGCCCGCTGCAGAAGGTGACCGCGACCGCGCGGCGCCTGTCGGAGAGCACCCTGCACGAGCGGATCGCGCTGGAGGGCCCCGACGACGAGATCAAGGAGCTGGCCGACACCTTCGACGCGATGCTGGAGCGGCTCGGGCAGGCGTTCGACTCCCAGCGCCGGTTCGTCGCCAACGCCTCGCACGAGCTGCGCACCCCCCTGGCGATCAACCGGACGCTGCTGGAGGTGGCGCTCGGCGACCCCGAGGCGTCCGACGACCTGAAGACGGTGGGCCGCACGCTGCTGGCGACCAACGCCCGGCACGAACGGCTGATCGAGGGTCTGCTGCTGCTGGCCCGCAGCGAACGCCAGCTCACCACCCGCACCCCCGTGAACCTGGCCGAGGTCGCCGCCACCGTGCTGGAGACGCACGGCAAGCGCGAGCACGACAACGACGTGACCGTCCACCCCGAGCTGACCACGGGCACGACGCTGGGCGATCCGGTGCTGCTGGAGCACCTGGTGTCGAACCTGGTCGACAACGCCGTCAAGCACAACGCCGACGGCGGCGAGGTCTGGGTGCGCACCGGCGTGCTGGACGGGTACGCCACCGTGCAGGTGGAGAACACCGGCCCGGTCGTGCCCGCCTACGAGGTGGACCGCCTGTTCGAGCCGTTCCGCAGGCTCAACGCCGACCGGGTCGAGTCGGCCAAGGGCGCCGGGCTGGGGCTGTCGATCGTGCGCTCGGTGGTGCTGGCCCACCGCGGCACGGTGTACGCCGCGCCGCGCACCGGCGGCGGCCTCATCGTGACGGTGCGCCTGCCGCTCGGCTGACCGGCCCCGGCCGCGACGGGCCCCGTGTCCGCGACGGGCCCCGTGTCCGCGACGGGGCCCGTTTTCGCGACGGGGCCTATGGCCGAGACGGGGCCCGCTACTTGCGGGCGGCGGTGGCCACGGTCGGGTCGCCGTCGGGGTCGAGGCCCAGGCCGGTGAACTTGTCGGACACCAGGGCCCCGTCCATGTCCGTCAGCACCGGGATGATGGCCATGTCGTCCAGGGCGCGCTTCTCGGAGGCCAGCATGCCGCGCGTGCGGCTCGTCTCGTCGCGGGTGGTGATGGCCCTGGCCAGGGTGGCGTCGAACGTCGCGTCCTTCCAGCCGCCGTAGTTGGTCCGGCCGTTGTCGGCGGTGGCGATCTGGTCGCCGCCCAGCAGCGGCTGCAGCATCGTGTACGCCGACGGGTAGTCGGGCTGCCAGCCCAGCGCGATCAGGCCTTCGGCGTCCTTGGCCGTGATCTCCTTGGTGAACTGCCCGTAGTCCTCGATCGGGACGGCCCGCAGGCTCACCTCCCAGCCCAGCACCTGCTTGAGCTGCTCGGCGACCGCCTGCGTCCAGGCCCGGTAGGTGCCGGTCTCGCGGAAATAGATGTTCAGCTCGGTGCCCGGCCCCAGCCCCGCCGCCTCGGCCAGGCGCTTGGCCTCAGCGGTGTTCTGGCGCTCGCACGCCGGGCAGCGGCCGCTCTCCGCGAACCCGGGGACGGCGGGCGACACCAGCCCGATCGCCGGGCGGCCGAGCCCGTGCATCGCGGTGTCGCCGATCCGCTTGCGGTCGAGCGCGTACGAGACGGCCTGGCGCGCCCGGCGGTCGCGCATCGGCCCGCGCGTGGTGATCGGGATCAGCAGCCGCTGGGACATGGCGGGGCGGACCTGGAGGTTCCGCTCGGTCCGGGCCGAACGCGTCGTGTCGGTGCCGACGGGGATCCAGTCGACCGAGCCCGCCGCGAACGAGGAGATCCGCAGCGCCGGGTTCGCCGACAACTGCACCCGCACGCCGTCGAGCTTGGTCCTGCCGAACGCCCACCGTTCGTTGCGGACCAGAACCGCCTCCTGCTTCGCCCGGTAGGACTGCAGCTTGAACGGGCCGTTGCCGATCGGGTTGAGGTTGTAGGACCGGTTGTCCTGCTTGCCCGCGTCCTTGGGCGCCGGTGCGAAGACGGGGTCGGCCAGGCGCTCGTCGAACTCGCAGTCGGCCTCGTCGAGCTCCACCTGCAGCAGGTTGCCCGACGCCCGCACGCCCTCGAAGGTCTGCGACCGGCCCCCCGACACCGCCACGTACCCCTTGATGCCGGACATCAGGAACCCGTTGGCCTGGACGCTGGCGGCGTTACGGGCCCAGCCGCGGGCGAACGCCTCGGCGTCCACCGGCTCCCCGTTGGAGAACGTGGTGCCCGGCTTGATCTCGATCTTCCACTGGCGGCACGCGTCGTCGGGGGTGATGCTGCGGGCCAGGCGCAGCCGGCTCGTGCCGTCCCGGGTGATCTCGGTGAGCCCGGTGAACAGCTGCTTGGACAGGAAGCGCTCGGTGCCGAACCCGGCGTGGGAGGGGTCGATCTCGCCGTTGGTGGACGTCGGCGTGGCCAGCGCCAGCCGCGCCTCGCCGCCCTCCTTGGGCGCCGGGGGCCGGTTCTCGTCGTCGTTCATCTGCGCGAGGACCACGCTCGCGCCGACGACCAGCGCGACGAGCGCCGCGCCGCCGCCCGCGGCCAGCACGCCGATGCCGCGCCGCCGGGACCGGCCGCCGGAGCCGCCCGGGGACGTCGCCGACGGCAGCTGCTGCCAGGAGGGGTGGGTGACCGGGCCGTTGCCCGGCCGGCCGGGCGCGGGCGGCGGCGTCCACGGCCCGCCCGGCGTGCCCGGTGCCTGCGGCCCCGGACCCGCCGGAGCGCCTTGCGGCGGGAACCCCTGCGGCAGCGCCGGCGGCGCGAAGGCGCCCTGCGCGGGCTGAGGCGTCGCCTGCGGGCCGCCCGGAGCGTACGCGGAGTCCGGCGGCGCCAGGCCCAGACGGGTGTCGGTGGCGGCCGCCTCGGCGCCCTGGTTGAGCATCGCGGCCGGCGCCTCGGGCGCCGCCTCGGCGGCGGGCCCCGGCAGGCTGCCGGCCAGCACCAGCAGCTGCATCAGCACCTGCTGCGACGACGGCCGCGCGGCCGGGTCCTTGCTCAGGCAGCGGGCGACCAGGCCGCGCAGCGGCTCGGTCAGCGCGCCCAGGTCCGGCGGCAGGTTGAGGATGCGGTGCATGACCGCGGGGATGGAGTCCTGGCCGAACGCGGCATGGCCGGAGGCGGCGTACACCATCGTGGCGCCCCAGGCCCACACGTCGGCCTGCGGGCCGATGCGGCCGCCGGTGATCTGCTCGGGCGCCATGTAGGCGGGGGTGCCCACGGCGGTGCTGGACATGGTGCCGGTGGCGTCCAGCGCCCGGGCGATGCCGAAGTCGATCACGCGCGGCCCGTCCGGGGCGACCAGCACGTTGGCGGGCTTGAAGTCGCGGTGCACCACCCCGGCCTGGTGGATGGCGGCCAGCGCGGTCATCGTGCCGATCGCCAGCCGGTCCAGGTCGCCGCCCGAGCGCGGACCCTTGGTGGCCAGCACCTTCGACAGCGACGGCCCGTCGATGTACTCGCTGACGATGTAGGGCCGGTCGCCCTCCACGTCGGCGTCCAGGATGCGCGCGGTGCAGAACGGCGACACCCGCCGCGCCACCTGGAGTTCGGCGGCGAACCGGGACCGGGCCTTGGCGTCGCCGCTGAACCGGGCGTGCAGCAGCTTGATCGCCACACGGTCGCCGCCGTCGTCCTCGGCCAGGTACACCGAGCCCTGGCCGCCCTCGCCGAGCAGTCCCGTCAGCCGGTAGGCGCCCAGCCGTTCGGGGTCGCCCGGGCGCAGCGGGGCGATTTCCGCCATCGCGGACCTACTGCCGGAACACGGTGCCGTACGCCGCCGCGTTGCCGCTGGTGTCCGACGTCTCGCGCCATTCCCAGCGCAGGTACACGCCGGTCGACGACGGCTGGAACGTCACGTAGCCCGCCGCGCACTCGGTCGCCGACTGCCCGCTGATGGGCGACTCCCGGTAGACGATCTTGCTGTCGGTGCTGATGCTGCGCTGCAGCGACAGCATGGTGCGGCAGGTGTTCGAGCCGTTGCTGTAGGTGTAGGTGGCGTTGCCCGCGCTGCGGATCAGGAAGAACCGGGTCTGGAAGGTGGTGCGTCCCGAGCCCGCGCCGGGCTGGTACCCGGTGCCGGTGTAGGTGCCGGTGATGCCGTTCTCGGCGCTGATCGACGCCGACGAGCTCGGCGACGGCAGCGAGTAGGTCGGCGGCGTGTAGGTCGGCGTCGGGTCCGGGTCGTCGTCGCCGCTGGACGCCAGCGCCACGATCACCACCACCACGACCACCAGCAGCACCAGCACCACGCAGCCGACACCGATGATCACCGGCGCGGACGAGGAGGACGACCGGGGGGCGGGCGGCGGGTAAGGCCCTCCCGGCCCCTGCGGCCGGGGCGGCGCCCCCGGGCCGGCGGCCGGCTGGTACATCGGCATCGGCGGCGGGGTGATCGGCTGCGGCGGCGGCGTGGTCGGCCCCGCGTGCCCGGGCCCCGCGTTCATCGGCATCGGCGGCGGCGTGATGGGCTGCGGCGGCGGGCTGTGCCGCGGCGGGGCGGGCGGCACCGGCGGCGGCGCCGGCAGCTGCGCGGCGATCCGGGTGCCCTGGTCCAGCAGGTCCTGGCGGCCCGCCGCCGCGCCCGACGGCGCCGCGCCCACGTGCCCCAGCAGGTTCAGCAGCAGCTGCGCCGCCGGGGGACGCAGCCCCGCGTCCTTGGACAGGCAGCGGCCCACCAGGTCGCGCAGCGGCCCGGCGGGCAGCGCCGACAGGTCGGGATCGTCGTTGAGGATCCGGTTGATGATCACCGGCAGCGTGTCGGCCTCGAAGGGCGACTGGCCGGTGGCCGCGAACACCATCGTCGCGCCCCAGGCGAAGATGTCGACCGCGGGCGTCAGCGGCGCCCCGGTGAGCTGCTCGGGCGCCAGGTAGCCGGGGGTGCCCACCACCATGCCGGTGGCGGTGACGGCGCTCTCCTGGGAGTTGACGGTGCGGGCGATGCCGAAGTCGACCACCCGCGGGCCGTCCGGCGCCAGCATGACGTTGTTGGGCTTGAAGTCGCGGTGCACGATGCCGGCCTCGTGGATGGCCGCCAGCGCGGTCGCGGTGCCGATCGCCAGCCGCTCCAGCTCCTCCGGCCCGCGCGGGCCGTTGTGCGCCACCACGTCGTGCAGGGACGGGCCGTCGATGAACTCGCTGACCACGTACGGCTGGTCGCCGTGCAGATCGGCCTCCAGCACCCGGGCGGTGCAGAACGGCTCGACCTTCTGCGCGGCCGACACCTCCCGGGTGAAACGGGCCCGCGCTGCCGGGTCGCCGGCCATCGCGGCGTGCAGCAGCTTGACCGCCACGTACTCGCCGCCCGGGGCGCGGCCGAGGAAGACCGACCCCTGTCCGCCCGCGCCGAGGCGCCCGACGACCTCGTACCGTCCCAGTACCCGGGGATCGCCTGGCTCCAGGGGAGCGGCATCCGGCATCTGACCCTCCAGTGACCCGCAGTGATGTGCCGCGTGGTGAACGCCGGCCCCGTACCGGCCCTCCCGACGGTGGCCGGGCGGCCCGCGACGCGGCGCGCCCCAACCTCGGCGGGCACGATATCGCGTTAGGTCAGACGTTTCACCGCAGCTTCCGGTTCGCTCCGGACCGATCAAGATGCCACGTCCGGCGCGCACGGCCGGACACGGCCGCGCGCCGCGCGGTGCGGCCGGTGCGCACAAGCCCTACGGGACAGGTATGATCCGGCCGCCGCGGGGTGCCCCGCCGGGGGTCCCGGTACTGATGGACGCCGTGACGCCCGGCCGGACATGTGACCGACGACACACATATGGGGATCGATCCCGGTGACCGGTGTCACGACTGGGACCGGTCGCGTCTTGCGTGTCAGGGGTCACTACCCGTGACAGAATTTCCCGCCCGGATCGGGCACAAGACGAGTCCCCCGAGCGTTAGATCCGCGCGACGGGGCGCATAAAGGACTGAGGGGGATGGAGATAGAAGATGGCGACCGACTACGACAGCCCGCGTAAGACAGACGACGACCTGGGCGAGGACAGCCTGCAGGAGCTCCAGGCCCGCCGCGCCGACAAGGCCGCGAGCATCATCGACGAGGACCTGGACGCCGGCGAGGTCGCCGAGCTTCCCGGTGCCGACCTGTCGAACGAGGAGCTCACCTTCCGGGTGGTGCCGCGCCAGGCCGACGAGTTCACCTGCAGCCGGTGCTTCCTGGTGCACCACCGCAGCCAGCTGGCCACCGAGAAGAACGGCCAGCCCGTCTGCCGCGAGTGCGCCGCCTGAGGTGTTCCGGCGGCGTGATGGGCAGGAGCGGCCGGTGACGGGAGACCGCGGGCGCGAGCACGACGACGATCGCGCGGCGCACGAGGCGCCGCGCG